>JAYSTF010000015.1:0-17300 GCA_043720065.1 Pseudobdellovibrionaceae bacterium
AAAACCCTTACCGGCAATCCTCGAACATAATCCGCCACTGTGGGGCGACCATCAGGATCTGACATCGAAGTAAGAACATTCTCAGGCTTATAAAAGGCCACGTAGAGACGCTGTAGAGCCGGCTTTATGGGTTTACCCGATACAGTGATCCGGTCAGTGACAGGATGAACCTTCACACCAAGCTCATAAATGGTCTTGCCGTTGACCTGCACGGCTCCGCCGGCGATCAAATCATCCGCTTTGCGCCGGCTCGCCACACCACTATCCGCGATATATTTATTTAGGCGTACTAAATTGTCTGGTTTTGGTTTGGTCTGTCCTGGCTTGTCCATGCTTCTTGCCTTTGTCCCATCAATCCGTATTCGATGTTGGTTACCAAAACTAGAAGCAGCTTGTCATTGGGAAAGATGTATTTCACGGCCGCTTTGCCCTTTTGCAGGGCTGCGGTCGCAAGTCTTCGACCATCTGAGTGATTCGCACTAAGCATTTGATAGGAGCGTTCGAGCTGGGAAACAAGATCCCGATAGTAGGGATCCGATTGCGAGTTAACAAAATGGCGCTCAATTCGCTTGAGGCCGTAGAACAGCTCTGCATGAAGGTTTAGTCCTGCAGCGGTCAGAGTTTCAAAGCGCTGAAGCATATGCCCGCGCACCAAAACTCCTTGAAAGCCATCGGCATTCACTTGAAAGCGGCCGGCAGTAACCATTGGGCCTTCAAGCAGCTGTGGGTGGCGTTCTTCAAGCTCAAGATTGTTCGTGTATTTCAAATCACTGATAGGCCGAATAAGCTTAATTTCTCCGCCAGTGATCAGCGCGGCTTTACCAAAAACTCGCACCTCAAGGCCACCGGATTTCTTTAAAACAATCGCCATCACCTGCAGCTCAGATATTGGCACCAGCTTGGTCCGATCGCCCTCTTCAGCCACCGCAGCTTCCCGCTTTTGGATCAGGCTCTCTAATTCGGACTGGAATTCGAGGTTAATCAATTGGCAAAGGTGGGGAAATGTAATCTGAGAGAGCTGAAAATCCACCCGCGACTCGGCCGCGAATTTTTCTAGGTCGGCCTGAACGCTTTCACCCAGAGTCTTCACGTTCTGCTGCCAAAACTGATAATTTAAAACATAATTAAAGAACTGATTGAGCAAATCAGCAGTTAAAGGCGCCGAGGGGTCCACAAACACCTTCAAATAATTGAAAAGAGTTTGGCGCGCGACATTTTTGTTGGGATCATATTTCAGCAAGCTTTGCGTTAGGTGGGTGACAGTGCTCATGCCACAACGATAAAGTGAGACTAAGATGGGCGTCCAGGGAAAAATAAAATGACTCGAGAACTCAATCCAGAGCTGTTTCCAGAATTAGCGCGGGCGCAAGACCGCAATTCAATGACTAATGACCATCGTAACGACGTAGGAATGGTGAGTAGCCAACTTGGGCAAGGCCCGCAAGTCCGCCCCGAAGACCACCGCCTGCTCTCAGCCCAAGTCACCATGCTCCAGCGCAAATTCAAAGAGTACGAAGCTAGGCTTGAGACCACAAACACCCGCATGAACGATTTCGTAAATTCCACCAAGGCCAAGTACGATCGCTTAGCCGGCATGACCCAGCGACTGGAAGAAATGGCAAAGACCAGCTTCCAAGACATGGCCGCAAAACAATCTCAGCTAATCAGCAAAGTAAACGAGCGCAAACTCACCGACACCAAAATCCAAGAACTCGTCGACCGCCATAATCAGTTAGTGGTGAATTTCGAACAGCGAATGTCATCACTGCAAAAGATCGTCGCCGAGCAAGAGATGCAGCTAATGGCATCGCGCGCGGAACTAAAAGAAGCCCAGCGCGAATTCGCCCGCATGAAGCGCCTCTGAGGCGCTCTCGGGCGCCCCGGGGCGTCCGGCCAGGTCAATCATGTTAGACCAAGTTTGCGGCCGCCTTTAACAGTAGAGTCCTCGTTTGCCGGAAGTCGACCATCGATCTGGCGCGTAAAAACTAAATTTATTTATAATGCGGGTGATCGATGGTCCACTTCCGGCAAAAGCGAGGGTGGCGACTCTTGGACCTACTTCGAGGCCTCCGAAAAAAGACTTAAGCGGACTCAACTAATAGCCTCGTCACCGCCCCTAGGGGGCGGGTATCCCCAATCAAGCGGGCAGGAGCTTTGCAGTTTAAACTCTCCATAACGATCTTCCACGGAGGAAAAAATGGAAAACAAAAATATAAACCAGCAAAACCCGAACGTAAAAAAAGAGAGCTTTGCTGATAAGGCGGGCGATTTGCTTGAGAAGGTCGGACACAAAATTTCAAATGCTGGTGCGCCAAAAGTGGGTCAGAAGATCCATGATCTTGGTGATAAATTAGAAAAGCACCACGACAATCCCAATCATCCCCATAAAGCCTAAGGAAAAAGCGGAGTAAGGCGCTTGACGAACTCAGGCGCCTTTTCAAATCCCGTGAGCGTCAAGTCTTCGCGCCATTTGCCTTTGCCATCGATGAAGACCAAATGAGGCAAACCGACGATGCCGTATTTTTTCTGCAATTCTTCAAACACAGGCGATGGTGATGTCGCATCAAATTTCACCCAGACGATTCGATTCGCGTAAGCCTGGACTTCTGGAGTTGAGAACGTGAATTTTTCAAGCTCCTTACACGCCACACACCAGTCGGCGTAGAAATCGATAACGACCGGCTTGCTCTCTGTGGCGGCTTGCTGCAAAACATTTTCTGAATAGGGAATCCAAGGGAGTGCCTTGGTTTCATCTGCAACCTCAGATCCGCGCAACCATTTCTGTGGCGATCCACCGACAATCAAGGCTCCGGCAAGCGCAATCAGCAAAGAAAGCCAAATCACTTTGCCGCGGGTGAATTTTAAAGTGGCGTGTCCTCGCCAATGCTCTGGGTTAACCAAGCCAATTAAAATAAATACGCCGGCCAAACGCCAGAGCCAATCCTCACTTAACCACGGGCGAATATAAAACAACGCGAGAGCGAAGAAAGTTAAAGCGAAGAAGTACTTCACAAAATTCATCCACGCGCCGGACTTCGGCAAAAGTTTTTTCACATCAGAGAACGTGCCAATAAGTAAAAACAACTGCCCAAGGCCAAGTGCGAACACGAAAAGCAAACCAAAACCAAAGAGCAAATCTTGCGTCTGCGCGACGTAGGATAAAATGGCGGCAAGCACCGGGCCGACACAGGGGCTTGCGACAATACCAGCGAGCGCACCAGCAAAGAACGCACCTATGAAGCCGCCTTTCGTTCGATGAGCGTGGAAGTATTTGGCAATAAAGTGTGGGGTTCCGATCGTAAACCACCCCAGCATGCTCAAGCCGAGCGCCACAAAAAATACAGCGAGGCCTGTGATCACGGCGGGATGGCCAAGGAACTGGCCGAACAATGCACCCGTGGAGGCGGCGACTAAACCAAGAAGCGCATAAGTCATCGCGATGCCGAAAACATAAAAGAGGCTTAAGATAAATCCATGGCGCCGTGATTTGCGGCCAGAGCCAGAGGACAAAACCGCAATCGTAATTGGGATGAGAGGAAATATGCAGGGAGTGAAACTTGTTAAAACGCCAGCGAAGAAAACAATAAACCAGATTTTCCATCCCAGACTATCAAGATGACTCAAAGCTCCCAGAGAAGTGGCGGCTTGATTTTTGGCCGTCACATCGAGGGCAAGTTTCTTTGGCAACAAACAATGATCGTCCGCGCAGGCCTGGTAAGTTAAATTAAATTCGGCCCGGAATTCTCCGTCTGGAAGTGACTTGGGCCACTCGATCACGGCCAAGATTCGGCCCTCGCCATGAACGGCTTTACGACGCTTGCCAGAAAACTTGTCATCAAAATCAGAAAGTGGAGAGATTTCCTGAAGCGTTACACGAGTGCCATTGGGCTTCATTGTCTCTATGCGAAATTGATCGGCATAGGCGTGGTACTCCGGGGCGAGCTGCCAGCGAATTTCAAGATTCGATGAACTTCCCGGCTTCACATCAGTGGCTTCTAAATGAGCCTGGATGATCTTAAGCGGATTTGGGTTCACTTTAGAGCGGGCAGGAGCCTGCGGTCCTAAAGCGGCCAAAACAATCAATAGTAACAATGGAGCCATAAAGCGCTGCATAATTTTAGTACCTATTATCTTATCGGTACGTTCGGCATTTGATTAGGTTTTTTTCAGACTTAATTGGTGATCTTGACGGGAGGGCCTGATTTCATTGACAACTGGAGCTAGGGGATCCGTGGGATGTTTGAGGGGGGCTACTTCGTGGTGAGAGTTTTGGCCGTCATTTTCTTCTCGATATTAAGTTCAGTTTCAGCGGTTGCACAAGACCTGGCCCGCTATTCCGTTCTTCAGGGTGTTACGGATTCTAGTAACGTGCAATTCACTATCGTCCATCGGCGGGGAGAGCCGCTGCAGTTTTTCGCGCGCAACGATGCGGCGGGAGAATTATATGAGCCGGACTCAGTCCAAATCATCGAACGGGATTTCTCAGTTTTTGTAGTGAGCCGGATAAAATTTAAAAATTTGCCAAACCTAATGACTGGCTCGCTAATTCTCGAAGACAGCAGCGGAAAGCTTTTGGAAGCCCGGCCGTTTAAGCTCTTAGACCTGGCCAAGCGGGAAGTGCGTATGGCACTTGTTTCGTGCGCCGCAGGCTATTTGTATGAGAGCGAAATATGGCAGCAATTAAATCAATCGGATCCCGAATTTGTTCTTTTCATTGGCGATAATGTTTATGCGGACCGGCCAAACCTTGTGACGAAAAAGCCTGCGGACCCCAAGCAACTTTGGGAGCAATACGTCAATGCGCGCCAGCGCTACGATTTTTTCTTTCGGCGCGAACTGGTGCCGGCGCTTGCGACTTGGGACGATCACGATTTTGGCAAAGACGATGGCGATATGCATTTTGAGCACGCCGAAGCCTCCCGCCAGGTTTTTAGTGAATTTTGGGCGCAAGATGAAGGCGTCTCCTCAGCATTTAAAAGAGGGCCAGGAATCTCTTCGGCCTTCCAAGGCTTCGGAGTTCAGTTCGCTCTTCTTGACGACCGCTCTTTTCGCACGGGAGAGCGGGAAGCCGACCCCACTGGCTGGGGCGCGCCACAGAAGGAATGGTTTGATAGCCTTACCAAGCAGGGAACTGAGCCAATGATCGTCGTGAACGGCGAGCAGTTCTTCGGTGCTTATCGCGGGAAATATTCGGTTGAGTCTAGCTTTCCGCAAGACCTGACATGGTTGTTAACGTCGATCAAGTCGAGCGGCAGAGCTGCAGGCTTCATCAGCGGCGATGTCCATTATTCAGAGTTTATGGAACTGGAAAGCGCACTTAACGGTCAACTTTCCGTTGAAATCACTTCAAGCTCCCTTCACTCAGTCACCTTTCCGGGCCAACACAATCGCTACACAAATCCAAGGCGGCGGGCCGCTACAAGTGCGCACAATTTTATTTTGCTCGAATTACACGCGGAAGGGACCACGCTGATTGGGCAAGCGGCTAGTGTTGCCGTCGATGGGCGATTTCTTTTTAATCGCAATTTACAAATCGGCGGAGTGGAGAGAATCATTCCCCGGACCCCTGGCCTTAAAGTCTTGCCAGTGCCGAGCCAAATGATCCGCGATGAGTCCAAATTTGAGCAGCGTGCGACGCCGTTCAAGTGGATTTAAACTAAAACTAAAGCCGGTTTGGCCTAGGTGATCAACGTCCATTTCCGCGATCAACTTACCCCATTGTTGTGAACTCGCTTCAACATATCCATCATGATCTTTCATTTTGTGATCTTCATCCAAAAGAGAATTCGCGAGGCGCACTGGCCAGCTCATTTGGTTTCGCTCAAGTTTAAACACGACACTCGCGTAATCGACATCCGCGAGATCCGGATACTTTTCATTAAACTCCAGCGCCGCGTCCAGCGCGAGATCTTGAAAACTTCCAAGTCTTTGGTTGATGTCGTAGTTGACCGCACAAAAGGCGCGATGAATAAGCGGGTGGCGGGAGGAAAAGCCCTTTGCGATTTCCACCAAGGGTGAGCCGCGGTGGGGCGTTGCCATAGTGACGACGCTTACAATTCGCCCCTCTTCTTTAAGTTCATGCGCGAGAGCGCGGGCCAACAGACCACCTGTGGAGTGACCGAGTAAATAAAATTTATTTTTCTGCCATTCCGGCAATTCCCGCACTAGCTTTTTGGCTTTCTCGATTTGCGTTGAAAGGCGACCAGCGCCGAAGCCAGTAAGTGCCACGGCATTGTAACCCCGGCGGCGGAGCTCCTTCAGCCACGGACCATGCATGGGACCAAAGGCTAGGCCGCCTGCTCGAAGAGAGTCATCACCTTGGCTATTGAGGCCTCTAAGATAAAGAATGGTTTCCATAACCTCGACTTTTATCAAGTTCGAGCGCTCTGACTCAATTGAAATCAAATCAATCCCGAAAAGAAGTTTGAGAGGTACTGTCATATGGGATTTATAGGCATACTTATCGTGCTTGTATGTGTGTTCGGCGGCTACATGGGCGCCGGTGGACATATTCACATTGTGTTTCAACCATTTGAATTCTTGATCATCGGCGGCGCGGCCCTGGGTGGTTTCATTATCGCGAATCCGATGGGAACGCTCAAGATGGCGGTACGCCTCGCCTTAAAGGGTTTAACTTCAAAAGGTCCCGGCAAGAAAGATTACCTCGAACTCCTGCAGCTTTTATTTCAACTCTTTCAGATTTTTAGAAAAGACGGTCCGCAAGCGGTGGAGAAACATATCGAAGAGCCAAATAGCTCTGAGATCTTTAAAGCCTATCCAGCGTTTTTAAAGAACCACCACGCGGTCGACTTTCTTTGTGACACAATGAAGATCACGCTTTCAGCCGATCTCTCGCAATATGACGTCGATGATCTTTTGGACCAGGATATCAAAACAGCTCACGAAGAAGAGCATGCCGCCCAACATGCGGTGCAGATGGTATCTGACGCGCTTCCGGGTTTAGGGATCGTGGCCGCGGTTTTAGGAATCGTGCACACGATGGATTACCTTGATCAAGGAGCTCAGAAGATCGGATCATTGGTTGCCGCGGCCCTCATCGGTACATTCATTGGGGTTTTGGCTTGTTACGGATTCATTGGTCCTATGGCGACCAAAATGAAAAACGATATCGATGCAGAAAGCCGTTACATGTCGGTGATTAAGGCCGCGCTTGTGGCCTTGCAGCGTGGAGCTCCTCCTCTCGTATGTGTGGAATTCGCCCGTCGCAGTGTGTATCCCGCCGAGCGCCCTTCGTTCGACGAAATGGATACAGCGACGAAGGAAGCGAAAAAGGCAGCGTAAAACGTGGCAGAGAAAGAACCGATTATAGTCATAAAAAAGATCACCATCGCCGCGCCCGGCGCGCATGGTGGTTCTTGGAAGGTCGCCTTCGCGGACTTCATGACTGCTCTTATGTCGTTCTTTCTTTTAATGTGGTTGCTTGGTCAAAGTGATCAGGTGAAGAAGAACGTGTCGGATTACTTTTCCACTCCAAGTATCATTGAATATAATTTTTCGAACTATGGGGTTGAACTTACCTTAGAAAAGCTTTTTCTTGATCTTGTGAATGAGCCGCTGGCGTTCTTTCAACAATTTATGACGCCAACTGATTACACTCCGAACTTTATGCAAATGGGATCTAAGAATATCATCATGGCTGAAATCGCTGATCAGTTGGGCGAAATGGCCTCTGATGTTTCCGTTGCCTCGGATGAAATCGTATTTGAACTTCCTGAACGGTATTTGTTTGTTCCAGGTACTGGCGAGCCGAGTCCTAAGTTCGTTGATGTGATGGAAAAGGTTCGTCGCATTACGGCGGGCCTCGAAGACTCTAATGTTTACGTCGATGCAAAAGTTTTCCATCAAAGTGTTAAGGGGAGCGATCCCGCTCTCGCCCGTCGCGTCTCCAACCAGCGCTTGGACTTGGTCGTTGGCAAAGTCCAATCGGGACTTGAAAACGAGACTGTTGACGTCTTTGGCAAGGCTGAATCTTCAAAAGGCATCCGCCGCCAAGACGGTCGGCCTGAGGAGAGCTTTATTAAAATCCGTATTAAGCAAAAAGAAAAGCTTTCAGACGGAAATAAGCCGCGCAAAATGGCTGACCTCTTCGGCGCGAGAGAAGACAACATGGACGTATATAACAATTTCGTGAAGCAAGTCACAAACCGCAAGCCCGATCCGAAGAAGCAACCTGAGCAGAAGCGCCGCTAAATAGGGTGCCCTCAGATGCAACTATGGACAAAAAGTCGACGGGCACCTTATAGTGCGACACATGTCGGTGAGTCACTCGATTGCACTTAAACTTGAAGTCGAACGCGTGGATCTGCTCTACAGGCAGAACATCGCGGGAGTAATCGCGCTCGTCGTTTACTCATGGGCGTATGTTTACGCGAGCCAAGGAATTATCGATCAAGACATCTTGTACGGTTGGGTCGGAATTCTTATGGCTTCCGCTGTGCTTAGGGTGGGCGCGACGTTGCGTTGGCGCAAGATAAAGCAGGAAATCCATTCGCTGGCTGAAATCAAGAAATGGCTCATATTCAATCAAGGAATGCTCTTTGTATCGGGTGCAGGATGGGGAGTTGTAGGCTGGATGTTTACGAGCTCCACCTCAAGTGCCCATCAAATCGTAACGGCGCTGACCGTGGTGTTCATGGTAGCCGGTGCCTTGGTTTGCCATTCGGCCTCACTTGTCTCGATGTTCGCAGTCGTATTTCCAGCGATGATCCCTTGGACTTTGGCGATGCTGATTTCACCGGATCCGATGCATAGATTTCTAGGCATTCTTGCTGGTCTTTACACGGTTCTTGGTACGAAAGTTGGCATTACGTTAAACAGCTATATCCTATCTTCCCTTCGTTTGAATGTAGAAAACACGCAGCTGACGTCGGAACTGCAACAGGAAATCGTTGTGAAAGACCAAGCTGAAGAGGCTTTGCGAGTGGCGCTGACCTCGTCTGATGCGATGAGCTGGAGCTGGGAGGTGGAGAAAGACATCTTTACCTGCTCCGGAGATTTGCGGCAATCATTGGGATTGGACGCGGAAAATTTTAAGGGTTCGCTCGATGAGTTCATTCAATTTGTTTACAAAGATGACCAGGAAAAACTTCGGACGCGGTTTTTGAAGCTGGCTTTAAAAGGTGGCGAACTCGACACGGATCCTCGTGTGGACTGGCCCAATGGCACAGTTCACGATCTGGTTTTCCGCGGCAAAGCTGAGCGGAGTCCTGATGGGAAAACGACGCATCTAGCAGGTATTGCATGGGACGCGACGGCCAAGAAGAGCCAGGAGCGGTTGCAGCAAGAAAAAAACATTCATAAAGCCGCGAACAAAGCGAAATCCGTTTTTCTCGCAAACGCAAGTCATGAGATCCGTACACCTCTTGCGGCGATCAATGGTTTTGTTGAAACCATGCTTCAGCAGGAAGGCCTAGCGCCGGATTTAAAGCGGGACTTGCAATCTGTAGAGCGCAACGGGAAATATTTAACCGCTCTCGTGAACGATTTTTTGGATTTGGCGAAGATCGAAACCGGCCGATTCTATATGCAAAAAGGCGCGATTACTCCTCGGCGGGAAATCGATGACGCGATTGAACTCGTGAAAACCTCCATCGAAGAAAAAGGATTAAAACTCTCCGTAAATTATGAATCGCCACTTCCTGAATCTATTGAATCCGATTCCATGCGCTTTAGGCAGGTGCTGGTTAATTTGCTTACCAACGCCGCGAAGTTCACAAATCAAGGGACAATCACCGTTCGAGTAGCCCATCAGGCTCTAGAAAGTGATAGTCAGTTGGTTATTCGGGTTTCTGACACCGGAATAGGAATGGACAAGCGCATCCAATCGCAACTCTTTGAGCCGTTCATGCGCGGGCAAAACGCCGACGTGCAGAGAGTGAGTGGCTCAGGACTTGGCCTGGCGCTTTCCAAACATCTGGCTAACTTGCTGGGGGGAGATTTGCGATTGGTTGAGTCCGCTCAAGGTATTGGTTCGGAATTCGAGTTTACAGTAAACACGGGCCCAATAGAAGGCCTTCATTTTCCAGCGAAGCAAGCTGAGCGTTTGTTACCAAATCAACTCGACGGGCGGCAGATTTTAGTGGTCGATGATGCCGAGGACTTGCGAATTTTCATGTCGCGCTATCTCGAAAAGCAGGGAGCTAAAGTCGAAACTTGCGTCAATGGCCTTGAGGCCGTTACGAAAGCGGTTAGTCGCAACTTCGACATGGTTCTCATGGATATTAAAATGCCAGTGATGGATGGTAATATCGCCACTTCCATTTTGCGGAGAAATGGGTTTACAAAGCCCATCGTTGCCGTGACCGCTCATGCTAGTGCTGAAGATCGGCAACGCTGTCTTGACGCGGGTTGTACGGACTACTTAAGCAAACCCGTCGAAGGCCCCCATCTTATTCAGGCTATTGTCACAATTCTGTCAAAAGACATGCAAGGATCTATTCGCGCCTGAAGTTTTCTGTAAGATCTTTTCATGAAAATAAAATTTAGTTTCCTAATAGTAGCAATATTGTTGAGCTCGCTTTTCGCTTGTCACTCACTAGCGGCAGCCTCAGCGCCCGCAGGCATGCCCAAGACATGATTAACAAAGGCTACTTCGGCCACAACTCCAACATGCTTAGTCGTCGTCCGCGAAGCGTGGGCGTTGGGCTTGCAGGAACATATTTTTCAAATGCCTTCGGAGCTCCGATGCCGGATCGTGTCCATGAGCCAATAACCCAAGACAACACGTGCTTCATGCCCCGCTCAGTACCAAGTTGCTAGATCACGCGCACTTGGGTGATTTGATTTAAAAAATATCTTTTTGTCTGTTCGACGCCTGGCTCGGTGGCGATCAAGAAGTCGCCGTTAGGGTTGCGAACAATTCCAATAGGTATTAGTTCCCGGGATTGATTTGGCCTCGATCCACCTTGATATACCAACTCTACTCTCAGCTTTTGCCGGATGGCGGAGACGAGATTTAAGAGCGCAGCTTTTTCCGCAAGCGAATTGATCGAGTAGTCGAGCCACTTCAGGTCGGCGCCCTGAAATTTATAAAGGTCTTCTAGTTTTAAATCCTCACCAATTTTAGCGAAGCAATGAAGTGCGACATCCATACAAGCTCTAGCATCTGATAATGCCCGGTGAGCCTCACGCGCCTCGCACCCTAAATGTTTAATCAAAGTTTGCAGACGATGGTTGGGAGAAGCGGGAATTGCTTTACGGGAAAGAATGGCGGTGCAAAGTGCGCTCGATGGCGGGAGATCTAAAACAAGTTTTTCCAATTCCCAAGCGAAAAAGCCCATATCAAACGGGGCATGATGCGCCACCGGAATCGCGTCACCAAGAAACTCACGAAACTTAGGTGCCACTTCTTCAATAGACGGTGCGTTTGCCACCATTTCATTGGTGATGTTGTGAATGGAAATCACGAAATCACCCATGATTTTCGTGGGCTTTACCAAAGTTTGAAACTCATCAATGATTTTTCCGCCGTGGTATTTAACTGCTGCGATCTCGCAGATTTCCGCTTCGAGCGGATACTTACCCGTCGTTTCTAAATCGAAAGCGACAAAGGTGGCTTCTTTCCATGGCTGAAGTCGGTATTTCACAGCCGGGTTTACCAGCATGGCGCATAGGGTCAAGGTCTATTTTACATATAATCGTGGCTGTCCTCTGGTTCGAGGCTCAAGCAAGTGTCAGAAATTAGAGGTGCGAGCATAGTGAAAGTATCTTGAGAATCGACAGTCACTTTGGCCTTTCCGTAGGGGCTGAATTCAATGGTCGTACTCGTAAAGCTCCAGTTCTCACTCGGGCGCTTCGCGACACCGTCGGATTCGACTTCGCGATTTTTTCTTGCCAGCAAAATTTTATAATCGGTGCCACCGCATTGGCCGAAAACGCCTTCTCCGATTTGGTCCTCAGTATCAGGAGTGCCATCTTCAACGCCAATTAAGTAATGGCTTCCGGGGAAGGGGAATTCGTGTTTTTCGCCAGTCTCGGCATTAAACACGATGAGATTGACCTTTGGCTCGCACTCCCGGCACGAAAAACTTTTAAACAGAAAAACAGGTTTTATTTGCGGTAGAACTATTGTTCCCACCACTTGAAGATCGAAGCCGATGCCGGTGAGAGTTGAGCCGTCAGAGAATGTGACGTTGTCTTGCTCGTTCGCGTTGTCGGATTTTATTTTGTCCACATCGAACGGCAAACTTTCGTCTTCCGAGGCGGGCTTAGCGAAGGTGAATAAAACAACTGCCGCAAGAACCGCGGCACCCACTAAAAGGTGGCGCTTCTTTAATTTCTTCATGAAAAAAACTTTATTCTTTGCCGTCGCCAGTTGCAACTGAAACGGATGCATCCGTTGGAGTAGACTGCGACTTAGCGTCAAAATTCGATTTCAAACGCTGGCGCACTTTTTCGCCTAAAACTTCCAGATGCTGAAAATCGTCTCCGGCACGGAGTCGCAACGGTCGGTCGCGACCCTGAAGGATGTCTTCCAAGAACAATTCAAAGGCGTAAAGGGGTCCGGCCATGCGGTGGGAAAGCATTTTCCCGATGATAAAAAGCATAAATAAGAACCCGATTACGACGATGGCGAAAGTCTCTAGAAAGGGCACGAGGAAGCGACTCTCCATGATTTCACCGGCGGGGCCAGGCACGAGATCGCGGATAGTAACTTTTAAATAAGTGTAAGAGTAAACGCCGCTGATAATTACGAAGGCTAAACCAATGCACATGATGACGAAAGTGAAACGAATTTGGAACCGCGGCAGAACCCAAACTTTTTTGCGTTCATTTTCCGTTGGCCAGATTTGGTTGCCCTCTTTAAGAAGAGACACCACGACCATTGCGTAGCCGACCCATTGGAAAGCATCCGCTAAATTAAATGCTGGTGAAGTAAAAGTCCATAAGCGGACCACAAGAAAATCGACAACTGATCCTTCCAAAATCCTATCAGTGACGTTGCCTAAAATTCCGCCAAGCAAAATCGACATTCCTAGTCTGAGAAGAAGGGAGCGCTTCGGCAGTAAATATTGAATCGAAGCATAAATAAAAATTAGGAACGCGCCGCCTGTGGAAAGACTTACGACCCTAAGAATGGGAGGCAGATGGGAAAAAGCGCCTAAAATCGCTCCCGGATTTCTCACTAGAACGAGTCCAAAAGGCCCAAAAAATTCAATGCCGCCACCAATAGTGCGCAACGCCCACTGCTTGGTTATTTGATCGAGAATCCAAACAATAAACACGCCATTAATTACGATAAGCCAGTCTTTTTTATTCACAGGGATTAAGTGTAACAAAAAGGATGAGTTTCACCAACGCCGAGCTTTTGTCTGGTCGAGTTCGTGTTATGCTTTAACGATGAAAAAATGGATCGCGTGGCTTATTGCCGTCTTAACCGTACAGGCTCAAGGTGCAGAGCTCGGCGAACGACTCGATAAAATTTTAAAATCCTCACGCATAAAGAACGAAGAGCTCGGCGCGATTGTCGTTTCGCAACGCGGGAGCGAACTTAAAAGCTTGTGGTCCAACCGGCCCACGCAAAGCATGATGCCGGCCTCGTTAACAAAAATTATTACGGCGGCTGCTGTTTTAGACGGCATGGGTCCAAGCCGAAAGCTCGAAACTAGACTCTACTCGAGCGTAAACATAGTTAACGGTGAATTAAACGGCGATTTGATTCTTCAAGGGGGCGGTGACCCCGGTTTTGTGTCGGAGACCATGTGGTTTTTGGTCAATGAGCTTAAGCGCACGGGTCTGCAAAAAATCAAAGGCAATGTAATTGTTGATGACAGTCGCTTTGACCGCGTCCGTCAGGATGAATCCCGCCAATCCGAGAGAGTCGACAGGGCCTTTGATGCCCCCGTTGGTGCTATGTCATTCAATTGGAATTCCGTGAACGTCTATGTTCGTCCAGGTTTAAAAGTAGGAGATTCGGCGTCAGTATACTTGGACCCTGAAAATGATTTCGTGAAATTGCGTGGCACGGTGAAAACCGTCAAGGCGGGAGAGAAGACCGCAGTCCAAGTGAGCCGGGAGCACGATAAAGGTCATGATGTGATAGTGGTCGGCGGTAAAATCGCGGTCGGCGCCAATGAATTTGTGGCGTATAAGAATGTTTCCGCGCCAGAACTCTGGAGTGGACACTGCTTGGTCAGTTTTTTGAAGCAGCGGGGAATTAGCGTCGGCGGTCTGGTTAAGACCGGACCTGTTCCCGCCGCAGCGATTCAAGTCGCCAGGGCCGAGAGCAAATCAATGGCGCTCTTAGTGCAGGACATGATGAAGTTCTCCAATAATTTTGTGGCCGAGATGCTCGTAAAAATTTTGGCTGCAGAGAAAAAGGGAGTTCCAGCTACGATGGCTGGCGGCATGGACATGCTCCACCGATACATAACTAATTTAAAGATCCCACAATCGAGATGGACCATCGTGAATCCTTCAGGATTCAGTCGAGAAAATAAAATTTCGCCGACGGACCTTCATGAGGTTTTAAGAAGTATGCGCGAACATTTTCAAATTTTTCCGGAGGCGTTGGCCTCGTTCCCGGTCGCGGGAGTCGATGGCACATTAAAATCCCGCATGCGTGGAACACCAGCTGAGGGTCGCGTCCGGGCGAAAACGGGTCTTTTGACTGGGGTCGCGGGTCTTGCTGGGTTCGCTGGTCGGGCTGACGGCACTCAAGTGTCGTTTGTGTTTATGTTCAACGGCCGACCGACTCATAGCGAGGATGCACGCGCTTTGTTTGACCGCATGGCCGGTGAACTGATCCAATAAAGGATCAGATGAAATTAAAAGCAATCGCTTCTCTCATATTACTCAGCGGCTATTTGTCAGCTCCGAACGCGATCGCCGTTTTTACGGCCGGCATTATTGACGAGGGGAACGAGGACACACCGGTCGTAAGTGAAGCGATTGAGCGGCTGCCAGTCGATGGTGCCGACCGAGCGTGGGTCGCGCCAAACTATTCCGGTCAAGATCAAGCGTTAGGCTATACAAATGATGCCTTTAAGACGCCAAAGGGAATGGAAGAGCGAGTTGAATTCTGGAAAGACATCTATACGAAGTACACGACCGAGCAAGGAATCCTGCACGACTCCCGCTATGTGAACGTGATTTATGAGGCCATGGATTTCACTCACTTAAATCAAAATGTGGATTTATCGCCGGGACAAAAAGAACGCGAGCGCCGGGAGAAAGTCAAAAAAGCAAAGCAAGCGATTGAGGAGCGCCTCAAACGTCTGCAAAAAGTAGCTTCATCTGAAGGTCTGGATGCGGATGATCTTCGTTACTGGAAACTTTTTGAGGCCGTTGATGAACCAAATAAATTCGCCGAAGCCTCTCGCCGCGGTCGTTTGCGTTTTCAGTTGGGCCAGCGCGATCGATTTATTGAAGGCATTTATCAATCCGGCCGTCATCTGCCGGAGATGCAGGAAATATTTAAGCGCGAGGGCCTGCCCCTTGAATTAACTCGGCTGCCATTTGTAGAGAGCTCTTTCAATATGAAAGCGCGCTCGAAAGTCGGCGCTAGCGGCATTTGGCAATTCATGCGATCAACCGCACGCGCTTATATGCGAATGGATAGCACTGTCGATGAACGAAACGATCCTTTGCGTGCCACGGTTGCTGCCGCTCGAAAGATGCGAAACAATTTTGCAATGCTTGGCTCGTGGCCTTTGGCGGTGACGGGTTACAATCATGGCCCATCAGGTGTACAGCGCTTAGTGCGGAAATTTCAAACTACAGATCTGGCGGAGCTTACGGATGTTCGCAAAGGCCGCTTTGGTTTTGCGTCAGCAAATTTCTACGCGAGCTTCCTCGCCGCGATTCAAGTTGAACAAGAAGCCGAGAAACATTTTGGGCCAGTAAAATGGATGGCGGAGTTACGCGGGACAGAAATTAAAATCGAGCGCCCTGTGCGTACCGAAGACATCGTGAAGTGGTTTGGTGGCGATCTTAGCCTGGCGCAAAGCTACAACGCTCACGTAAGGAGTCACGTTTGGTCGCGTGGCGCGGTTCAACCCCGAAATTTCATCCGCGTTCCCAATGATAAAGTCGCAACGGTGACGGAGCAGCTAAAGAATTTAAAGCCAATCCCGCCGCGGGAAATCGCGGCGGGAGATAGCGAATACGTGATTCAAGAGGGCGAAACTCTTGGCGAGATCGCCGCACGGTTTAAAGTGAAGTTACAAGCATTGCTTGAAGCCAACGGAATCGATGATGCGCGACGAGTGCGGGCCCAGCAAAAACTGATGATTCCCGCCCGTCTAACTGCGAATTCGCCCTAGTTAATGCTTTGAATCTGCGCGATATAAGGCAGGTTGCGATAGTAACCCTGATAATCAAGGCCGTAGCCCACGACGAAATCATTCGGGATTTCAAAGCCCACATGATCGAGTTCACACTTCACTTTTAAAGCATGAGGCTTCAAGAGAAGGGCTGCCGTGGTTATCGACTTTGGTTTGCGGCGATTGATGTGATCTTTTAGGAAATTCATGGTGAGGCCGGTGTCGACGATGTCTTCAATTAAAATCACGTGCTTCTCTCGAACGGCGGAGTTTAGGTCCAAAGTGATTTTCACTTCACCAGTTGAACTCATGCCGCTGTAACTGGAGACGCCGCAAAATTCACAAGCCAGGTCCATGTCCATTTCGCGAATCAAATCCGCGTAAAACATGAAAGAGCCTTTGAGGACGCAAACGGCGACGACATCCTTGCCGCGATATTTGTCCGTCAGGGCGGTGCCGATCGCGCGCACGCGGGCCTGAATGTCTTTCTCACTAATAAAAGTCGTTAGCTTAAAATTGTCCATTTCAGTCATTAGCTACCCTGTTTCAAAGATCGGCCATCTTGCCATCGTGTTTTGCCAAATTCAACCGTAGGCTCAACGAGGGGTCGAAATGCATTCGGCAGCGCGCCTCATAAGCTTCATTGGAGCCCACTAAAATGTCGTCGGAGGCAGCTACAAGGCGTTGTGTGCGATTAGCTGGATCGCCGCACACGACGCAGATTGCGTATTGTTTGTGAACCACCTCGGCAATCGCCATCAAATTAGGAATGGGGCCAAAAGGACGGCCGCGCCAATCCGTGTCAAGACCGGCAATGACAACCCGCTTTCCAGAGTCGGCGAGCGTAGAGACTACCTCTACCAAACTATCGTCGAAAAACTGCCCCTCGTCGATCCCGACGACCTGGGTACGGCGTTCGACAAGCGCCAAAATCTCGCTGGCCGATTCAATCGGCGTGGCTTTTACCAGCACTTTGTTATGGGAAGCGACATGATCTTCGGAATAGCGAGCGTCTAA
>JAYSTF010000141.1:0-7655 GCA_043720065.1 Pseudobdellovibrionaceae bacterium
ACGCTCGAAGGTTTGGCAGCAGTGAGCGAACTGGCAATTTGGGCAAATGCCTACTCAGCAAACAGTCTCGGCTGAGCTCAAAGCCCATCACCCATAGGGCGCGAAAGTGTAGCTCTCGCTCTGGATCACTCAATTTTTCCTGTTCAATCAATCGCCACAGTTCGCACATGGATTGAAGAATCTTTGGACCGCGAATGGCTGCTTCCTTGGATTTTCCAAACCATTGTGAAGGCCATTCGTTCATTGTCTCATCAATGCATTCATCGTGGACCATCATGTGTTCAGTTCCCTGATGTCGTATGGAGTTGAGAGGTGCTTTCTCCAAGCGGGAACCGGATAAGTCTCCGCCCAATACTCACGAACATGCCTGATCAGGAGTTCCCCATCGTCCTCAACTTCAAAAATGGAGAGGGCGAACAGTTCAACGTCTTTGCCTTCAGGAGTTTTTGATTTGATGTGGACTTCGGTAATTATCGTATCGACGTGATCCCATTGATCGTGTTCACCCCACTGGTTCTGAACTTGGATTTCGTGGGTGCCAGGATAGGTACGGTTCATTTCAATAAAACTATCCCGCGTGAATTTTTCATTTGATTGTGGCCAGTGGGCATCGAACTCGTCGGCCAACAGTGCGCGGGCGTCGTCCCATCTTTGTTCCTTAATGCATGACCAATATTCAGAAACCAATTCCGAGCCGGCTTCATGACCCATTTTCATCGTTAACCTCGATCGACAACACGGAACCTTACCATCCTCGCCCGATTTTGGGCATAGGTGTGCCTCCAACTCAGCGCTGCCGAGCATGGAAAATTCGTCGTCATTATTTTTTGCGGAATATTCATTTTTTTCTTCTCCAACCAACACGCAGGAGTGCGTCTGCACCAACTGCACCACTTTTTCGATCCGCTCTGGTTTTCATTCGTGATTTCAGATATTTACGAAGGTATAAATGGCTCACCAGTCATGGCCCAATACCATGGTAGCGTCCGCCAAGTATTTATCAATGATTTCAACAATTCAGTCAACGCCGCTGTACCGAAACGAAGAGTTCCTCCGGGATTTGTACCTCGAAAAACAGCTCTCAACCGGGCAGATCGCGCGAGAAATTCGTTCCGCCAGATCGACGGTTAAAGAAGCCCTGCTGGGCTTCGGAATTCTCATGCGGCGGGGAGATGATGCTCACCGACTGAATAAGGGACAACTCGCCTACGGAGAGCGTTTGGTCCAAGGACACGTAGTTCCGCATCTTGCCGAACAAAAGATTCTCAGCAAAATTGTCGGGCTACGACAGTCAGGAGCGACCTATGCGACGATTGCCGCGTGGCTAAACTCTCAGGGTCACCCTACCAAAAATCGGGCTAGGGCGTGGGACCGACCGACGATTTACAAAATGATCCACAAACAGCGAGGGCATTTGGGGCACGATTGAGCCCTCTCCACTGGCACCCTTGTTGAAGATCACTTTCGACACAGGAGAATTCTATGCGTAAATTGCACGTAACAGCCTTTTTGGTGTTGAACTTTTTAACATTGGTGACCACCAGCGTCGCTTGGTCACAGGCAGAGCGTTCTACGGCGCAGCCTCCTTTTACGACAGAACTAGGATTCAAACGATTAACGGATCAGTCTACTCCGTCATTTCTAAAGCAAGCTGCCACCTCGGTCTTTGAGGTTCGCTCTCTGTCTGAAGATAAAGTCGAGGACATCACGGTAATTGACCTCACCGATCCAAAATATGTGGACATG
The DNA here is from genome assembly GCA_043720065.1 of Pseudobdellovibrionaceae bacterium. GTDB lineage: Bacteria > Bdellovibrionota > Bdellovibrionia > Bdellovibrionales > UBA1609 > JAIBAM01. The sequence goes on from JAYSTF010000141.1 coordinate 1,747, forward strand.
GAGACCAAGATCGACGGCATTGCTGCATTGGACGACAAAGAAAAGTTAATAGTGAAAAGACAGATTCAGAATTGCAAAAAGAACGGGTCAGAAAAAGCCTGTAGTCTCTTTTTTACGATCGAAAGAGGAACTGCCTTCCTCGCGGGCCAAGATGGCGCGACCTTGTGGACTAACGCGCATCTTGTATCCCGATTTTTAAAACTTCGTGCGGCTCTTGCAAAGCAACCCATTGCTGAACTTCTCAAAAAAGATGGCCGTATTGCTATCTTCCTCTTTGACCAGAATGGTAAGTTGGTTTTCGACCCTTTTGAGGACTATGCGGCAGTCACGGTATATGAAGAGCCCTCTCTCATTTCTCTGCTGCGCGGCGACTGGTATGCCGAGGACACGGACTTCGTAGGCATCAAACTTGGACGAGAGATCGGCATCCCTTTGAAAATTGGGCGAGTCCCGACCACAAACCAGCTCTTGTATCGACCAGGCTTTGCAGGGTGTACAGGCTGTCCGTCCAATCCAAATCAAACAGACCCACTTCTTAACAACGATCGTGGTTCGGGCAAAAATTCGGTCGGTCAGGGTATGTACTGGACAGCTGGTCGATCACAGTCAATCAACAGCATCAATAGCTTTTTAGACATTAAAAACATTCAGACGATGTTCAAAATCGACCAAATGATTTTCTTCGGAGCTGACGCGCAGGTCGGTTTTAGCGGCGGACCCATTCTCAATGAAGCCGGAGAGGCTGTCGGTGTTTTTGCAGGATCAAAACCACGTATGTACGGCGAAGATATGATTGTCCTGAGTCGCGGAGTTCGGCCTCCTGCATTCAATCGGCTCAAGTAGATGCGATCGCTTTTCAAGCCTGTCCCTCCGTGCGGAGCCAATGCAAAATTGGTTCAGTCTGGTGCACCACGGAGTACGCCGCCAAAACTCGCAAACTCGAAGATAAGGCCCGGGAGCTAATTAAAAGGCCGAAGCAGGAGATGTCGCCACTATGGTGCAGATTGCGGCCATCTATCAAGCAACAGACGACGGCTTACCGCAGGACTACAAAAACGAATTTGAGTGGAGTATCAAGGGCGCTAACAGTGACGTGGACTCAATGTACTTCGTTAGTTTGAATTACTATGACGGCCAAGGAACTGAGCGCAATCTTCAAAGGGCGGTTCAGTGGTTGAGCCGAGCATTGAATCACGGTCACGAAGGAGCACAAGAAAAACTGCTCGAAATGTTTTTAACTGGGGAGCTGCAAGCGACCGCATTCAAGTCTCTTTCGGACCGGCTCAAGAAGCTCGAATCCAAGAAGTAAGGCCAAACTCAGTCACCCCCAATTAGTACTCTCAAAATAGCGTTTTCACCCCCGGACACCGCTAACAAACACCATTCTAACAACCAAGCCAAAATAGTACTAAAATAGCGCAGTTCTGCCTCCGCCATTTTTATTCAAATCTTTGAAACCTCATTGCTTTTTCCTTGTGGGTCAAGAAGTCAGCTAGCATGGCAAGCTCAGTGAAAAATACCCTGGTTATGCGCCCCCATGGGTACGGTGATGACAGAAATTAAAATGTGAATGAGAATGACATTGGGGGGTCAGATGTTCAGAGAAAAGCGATACTCAAATCGATTGCGACAAGCGCGAGAGGACTTCAATGTTCAACGCGCAAACTCAAACCTACCAAAGATGACTCAAGCTGACCTTGCAAGAATTGCTGGCTGCTCGCGAGCAACGGTCGCCAAAGTTGAATCCGAGGAGGCCCAGCCAACTATGACCGTTGGGCTCAAAATGTGTCGGGCGCTTTACGCCAACCCATGGGAGGTCTTTGAAATTCCCAGAGAGCTAGTTAAACGCACAAGACAGCGCTCTCCTGAAACGCTTGCCCGATAGGCCGATAAGAATCCAGGGGTTCGATCAGAAACCCGGTTCAGTTTGAAAAGGTCCCAGAACATCTCTTCTGGTCCCTATCGTCTAACCGTATGAACTTAGTAGTCATTTTAATCGGTCACTTTTGGTTCGATTTCGGTTCGTGCCCCGATACTTCCCGGTTGGGAAGATGGAAGCATGAACCGGTACCTATCAACCGGTGGAGGTGCAAGATGAACCAAAGTTCGCCCCGAAATTGGGAGATTACCGAGCAAAGAGTCCTCAGCGAAGCCGAACTCAAATCTATGCTCAAGATGATTCGACCTTTCTTCGATCAAGCGGTTGCTCAACGCAAATCCCGCCATGTGATTAACGACTTGATGACCATTCGGTTCGCCTCCCTTACCGGGTTGAGAGTTAGCGAACTCGCTTCCGTTCGCATCGGCGACATCGCAGAAGGCTCGATCCGAGTGGTGGGTAAAGGAAAACGATTGCGTGTTGTTCCCATCGGTCCGAAGGGCAAAGCTCTCATCGAAGAACATTTGCGATTAAAAACCGAGGTGTTGGGTCAGCCCACGGGACCCAGTGACCTTTTGTTTGCAAACCGATCTGGCAAACCATTCTCGCGACACTCGCTGAACAAACGCTTCGATTTCTGGAGACGCAGAACCGGCATTCAACGACGAGTGGGCTTTCACTCGCTCAGGCACTTCTATGCGACCTTCCTTCTGAACTCGGGCTTCAATCTTGCTGAAGTTCAACGGACGCTCGGTCATGCAAACATCGGAATCACGGGCAGGTACTTGCATCTTACCGAAACAACCAAAGAGAAGGTCACCGCTGTTCTTTAAGACCCCCCGTCTCGAAGGTTCCGGGAGCCTGCCGACGCTTGGGATCACTTTGGGCTGCCATAAAAATTTAGTCGGTTTCACTAGGGAACACGGGGTCACCCTAACAAGGTCCGCCTTCAAACTCTGTGGATCATCTGTTATGGTCCGCATTTTAGAATTGGTAGTAAGAATGGCAACTGATCGCACTCAAATAAATAGAAAAATCAAAGCGCGGTTGCGCCCGAAGCCGAAGGAAGAAGCTCCCGATAGGTGGTATCTCAGCTCAAAGTGCGGCATTGATATCGATGCCCTAGAGTGGATGTTCCGTTCGCTAAGGATTACTCGTCGAGATGCATTCCTTGATATTGATGGGTTCGCGATTCGACTTGTTCATTTGTTCGACCCATCTTCCCAAACATCCCGACGGAAGTTGAAGGCCGAACATTACTTCGTGATCCCAGAGTTCAAAGATGATCCAAAAAAAGCACCTTACCGGATATCAAAGCAAGACATAGTGCGGGAGTTGCGGAAACTGGACGCGAGATATGAAAGTGCCGCTCAAGGCCAGCTAGTATGCAAAAGACCTCTCACTAAGGTGATCGTGCATTTCAATACGATCTTGAAGGAGGTAGGAAAAAAACATCGAGACGACTTTAGTTTTCTTTATGGAACATCCAACGCAAGAGCCCGCCTCATTGCAGCTTGGGTGAACTGGTTTTTCAAAGCCAAGTACGGCATCGAATCAACTTACAAACCAGAGCAAATCCGAAAACTTATCGAACCTGCAAGACGACGGTCAGCCAAATAAAGGTACCGACGATTTGCCAGATGAGAATCAAATCGTTTTGAACAGACTATCTATTTCCTCCACCTAACTAAGGAGGAAAAATGGATCAACACTCAGAACGCGAACTTGTTTCGATTCAAAAATTCATTCATGAGATCGAGCATCATCTGTTACCCGAGGCTGACTGTCAGTTCATTCGGCAGCCGAACTACCGCGCCTTCCGCGCCTACTTTGTCGCGAGAATCATTATCCTGAAGGCCAACTTCGTCGCACCGATCGCTTCCCATATCCACCAACAACAACAAGTCATAGAATCCAACCGTCCCAAGGAGCATCAGAAGAGAGCCGACGAAACCAAGCGGAGCGAGGTATGAGGGGAGCAATCGATAAAGTTGATGGCTTCTTTCACCAAGATGTAAACGTCGAGGAAGTAACAGAAAGAGCGAAAGCTCTTGGACTGAAATGTGGACTTAAGCGAATTGGTTCAGATCGTAAGTGGGCTTTCCAAATTGGTGAAGACCCTGGAGAGTGCGTTTTTCTTGAGTTGTTATTTTCAAGCTCGAAGCGCTCGAAAAAGTTAATTTCAAATCCGTCGAGATTTGGCACTCATCGTAGATACATTGAATTTCTCACCAGACTGTTTGGAAGGAATCAAACCGAGAACATTCGGATTATTCGAATCGATTTCTGTGTCGATCTTGATCTGTCCTTTTCACAACTCATCCAATGGTTACGAGTTCCTTACAAGAGAATAAAAAGATCAGACACAGACAAGGGTCGTAACCGTACAGGTATTACCTTCGGTAAAGGCGACCTAGTTGTCTGTGTCTATGACAAGACAGAAGAGCAGCGGCGGCGCGGAATTGAAGTCGACGGCCAGGTGGCAAGAGTTGAAGTACGTCTTGCTGGAGATAAGTTGCCGGTACAGTATCTTCGAGAGTTGCCAAGAATTATTTCGACTACTGTCAATGGTCGTCGGCTAAAGCCTTTCAGCGTTGTATCAATCGAACCAGCGCACTTGGCTCCGTTAGAAAATTTCGCAACACCACCATTACTCAATTCCAAGGCAATCGATAAACTCATCAACTGGGTTCGATTCGATACTTATCTCAAGATTGGCGGGCTCGATCTCGCCAAGAAGCAGATGGACACTCACGGCAATTTTAAGCGTGACGTGCGAGGAATCGTTACTTTTAAAGAGTACCCTCATGACCTCGATGAGGTTCTGACTTCACATCTCAAAACGTACTTCGGGGGGTCACGCTCTCACAGGTCGTACAATGAACTCTAAAGTCTTCCTCGGTGATTACATCCGGTGCTTAACGGCCGTTGGTTGGGATATAAACCCCTACGGCAAAGATTGCACCTGCTGCGGTCGCTTTAGGCGAGCCATTCTGTACGACAGAAACAAATCGAAAAAAGATGGCTTCGACAGCTGCTGCAAGCCTTGCGTAAGCATACGCAAAGCAGAGAAACGAAGTGCAAACGCGCGTCTGAAAAAGAAGCGCGACAGGTTCGATTCGGTGATCGTCGGAAGACCTGCCGCTGATGAACTCATAAAGTTCGCAGAGATTTTCGGAGCCGCAATGAAAGAGGTATTTTATGAGGACGAGAAAACAAAAACTCACTAGGGCTGACGAGAAGCTGTTGATCTTACAAATGATCGAGCTTTGTCAGAGTCGCGCGGCGCAACTTATGGCTGCGTGGAAGGTCGTAGACAAAACTTGGCCGACCAAGAACGGCAGCGCATACATTAGGTTAAGCACAGAGGATCAAGTACTCGTTGCTGGCGGTTCACTTGAACAACAAATAAATCTGGCTTTTGAAGATGTCGCACGCAGATCACAGGACGAACAGATCAATTACAGAATTGTCGAGGTCTTCATCGACGCAGGGATTAGCGGTCAGACTGACAATCGCCCCGAACTTCAACGCCTTCAATCTTTGATTCGGCGACAGAAGTTCAGCTTTGTTGCAATGAAGGACATGACTCGAATTTTTCGTCATGCAGTTCTGTTCTCACTCTTTTTCGAGGAGTGTAATAAGGCAGGATGTGAAGTCATGTTCAAGGGCTTCCCAATAAACCCGAACGATCCAAACGATGTGCTTAGGTTGCGATTTCATGCGGCGATGGCCGAGTACGAAGCCCGTAACACATCAAAGCGGGTTCGCGAAAACGTTTACTCAGCGATGCTCTATAACGGCAAGTTCAACTCAACTCATAAAGTTCTGGGTCTTGACCAGCTTGTTGTGGGTGGAAATGCGATGGTCGGCCTCTATCAGCCGAATCATGATGAACTGAAAATTGTAATGTGGATCATGGAGACCTTCGTAAAAGTTGGCTCATACCAAGTCACTCTTGCAGAGATCGGAAAGCGTGGGATCAATAACAAGAACGGACGACCCTTCAAGGAAAACTCGTTACACACGT
>JAYSTF010000142.1:0-7599 GCA_043720065.1 Pseudobdellovibrionaceae bacterium
CTTGGCGACGTCCTTTGCGTGGTCGAAGATGCGTCCGACATCATCCGAATTGAGTCTTCCGGGGTTTTTAAAGGCCGCTACCACGTCCTTCAAGGCGCGATTTCCCCCTTAGAGGGCGTCGGGCCTGACGATTTGAAGATCCAGCAGCTCTTTAACCGCATTCGAATAACCCAACAGGGTGAAGGTCCAGCTATCAAAGAAGTAATTTTAGCTCTAGATGCTGATCTTGAGGGTGACACCACCGTACTCTATTTGGCTAAAATGCTAAAAGAGATGGGTGTATCGATCACTCGCATCGCTCATGGAGTACCCATTGGTGGCGACATCGATTACATTGATTTTAGAACCCTAGGTCGTGCCATCGAAAACCGAGTGCAGGTATAAATGTCATTTATTAACCACCAAGCAAAGCGCATCCACTGCAAGATCGTTTATTACGGTCCCTCGCTTGGCGGAAAGACCACGAACATGCAATGGGTTTACAACCAAGTCGTCGGCAATGAAAAAAGCGATATGTTTTCTTTGCCCACGGATGTCGAGCGCACTTTATTTTTTGATTTTCTACCGCTAAACGTTGGCGAAATTCGTGGCTTTGAAACTCGTTTTCATCTCTACACGGTTCCCGGCCAAGTAGTTTACGATTCGCTTCGTAGACCTTTGATCCGCGGTCTTGATGGAGTGATCTTCGTTGCCGACTCGCAAGCCGAGCGCATGGAAGAAAACGTCTCCGCCCTTGATAACCTAGAGAAAAATCTAGAGATGCAGGGTTACAACTTAAATGAAATTCCCTTAGTGCTTCAGTACAACAAGCGCGATTTACCAAACGCGTTACCTGTTGCTGATCTTCGCACCGCTTTAAACCGTTTCAACGCACCCGATTTCGAAGCCCAAGCTAGCAACGGCAAGGGTGTGATGGAGTCGTTTAAGACGATTTCCAAATCCATCATCAACGTCCTTAAGGGCGGCGAACTTTAGGGAAATGTACCACATGACTTTCCTCAACCACGCGCGTCGTCTGAACGACGCGCGTGGTTGAGGAAAGTCATGTGGTACATTTCCCGTGCCGTGAGGGGCGGTGGATCGCCTTGCTATGGGCGATGAACTCTAACTGCTGTTCCACCATTTTATCGAAAACGTGAAGCAGGCGATCGTGGTCGCGCGTTTTCGTATCGAATCCAGCCGCCGGGCCGATTAATTCTAAAGTGTGATGAATGGCCTCAAGAGTTGAGCAGTAGTTAGGCCTGGGCTGAACGCGTACGCGAAACCGCGATGGCAAAGTTGGTGTGAAACAGATGCGAGGGAGCTTCTGAATATTTGAACTTCGTCTAAGCGACTTTCCGGCCGTACTCCACGTTCCATCTAACACAAATATCACAGGCTCTCTGTCTTTAGGGAAAGTCGCTTCACGCTCTTCAGGGCTCGCAGTCGTTAAATTCAAGGAGTCGCGACCCGGGTAAAGCAGCACGGGATAAAATTTTTGATTTTCTAAAATCGAGTTCACTCGCTGGTCATTTGAATAATCATAGCCATCAATCAATCGAGAGTTTTCCAAAACCAAATGCGACATGCGACCCGTTGCAATTCGTCGGCGCATCTCTAGTTTATGAATTAAAATGGCAAAACGGATTTTGGGGTTAAAGCTATGGATGTGGGCGCAGTAGCAGGTTCTTGGCGCTTGTAAGCAGCGCGGGCAAGGCGTGCGAAACTGCTTCTGGCTTAAGACAAAATCAGCGCGCCGTCGATGATATTCGGCAATATTCATTCTTCAATGGTACACGCGTTAGTTTAGATCTGGAAAACGAATTAGGATAACTTGATACAAGGCGTTCACCTTTGTGTCCCTTAAGGCCGCTTTGCGTGTTTCATTAATATATTGAACGATGCTTTCGGCTGTCCTTCGGGCCAACGGATTGCGCGGTTCAAAAAGCAGTTTTCCCAACTCAGTCAGGTAGCGCTCGTTCGTAAGCAAAATGGGATGAAATGAATCCGTTCCACGAAATAGAGTTTTTATTTTGAACTTGGACAATTTTAATTCAACAAGGCTGCCGTGATCCGAATAAAATTTTACGCCGTCTTTGATTAAGGCGGCGTTACGGGTCAAGAACCCATAAGTTAAAATTCGCGCGAGACGCTCAGGTTGGATTAACCATAGAGCAAAGCTAATGGCGAAATCTTTGGGCTGATCTAGGCCCCCGAAGATCTTCGTTTTCAAGTAGTAGAGATGCGTGGGCGTTAATTCACTCGCTAGTTCAGCCAATGGAAAAGCAAAGGAAATAATACTAGGCGCGTCCTTAAAAACTTGGCCCGGACCTAGTGGACTCGAGCTTCCTAAGCGATAAAGCGCACCAAAAGCTGGGCTGTATACCGCATGGTGAAACTGCTCGAGCGTCATATTCGAAATGTTTGGATCTTGTGAAAGACTTAGCTCACAGAAAGGGTCCCCCTCAGCGAACCCAGAACTGCTGAAAACTGCCAATGCCGTGACAACAGTGACAAAAATGAACCTCATTGTAGCTACTCCCCGTCTTTCACACCCTCGAACTGCTTCTCGTAATGGCCTTATAAGTCTTGTGCAACGAACAGACCGTTTTATGGTAAATATTCCGCTATGAACCCATTGGTGGAGAAAATTAACGATATTAAGAGAGAGCGTGAGGCTTTGATTCTCGCCCACTTCTATGAAGATGGCGAAATCCAGGATATCGCGGATTATGTTGGCGATTCCCTGTTCTTGGCACAAATGGGTCAAAAGACAAAGAATCCAGTGGTGCTCTTAGCCGGCGTCGTGTTCATGGCTGAGTCGGTTAAGATTCTCGCGCCAGAAAAAATCGTGCTTGCCCCTGATTTAGATGCTGGTTGTTCGCTGGTTCACCACTCGCCATTTCCTGAATATTTGAAGTGGCGCCTGCAGCATCCGGAAGGAATCGCTGTCACCTACGTAAATTCAAGCGCTGAGGTGAAGGCGATTACTGATGTGACCATTACGTCCAGTAATGCTGAGAAAATTATAAACGCCATTCCTCGGGATCGACAGATTCTCTTTGGACCGGATAGAAACCTGGGCCGTTACTTATCTAAAAAATTAGATCGCCCGATGCTTCTTTGGCCAGGTGCCTGTGAGGTCCACGTACTTTTCTCAGCCCGTAAGATTTTCGAACTCAAAAGCAAGCATCCCAATGCAGTCGTGCTGGCACATCCGGAATGTGTGGACGAAGTTCTTGGCGAAGCACACGTGATTGGTTCAACATCGAGACTGCTAAAGGAAGTGAAAGACAATCCCGCAATGGAATTTATTGTCGCGACTGAGCCGGGTATTATGCACCAAATGAAGAAGCTTCGTCCCGACGTGACGCTCTTTGAAGCTCCGGCGGAAGGCTCTTGCGCCTGCAATCAATGCCCTTATATGAAATTGAACACGCTCGAGAAAATTCATAACTCGCTACTCACGTTGAAACCGCAAATTGAAGTGCCCCAGTATATTCGCGCCCGCGCCATAATTGGGTTAGAGCGAATGATGCGTCTGACGGACGGACTTCCCGTTGAGTGGCCGAAGTCTTTTGAGTACGACGAGACCCGCTTTAAGAGTCTGCCGCTAAATGCTTAAAGCAAAACTCCTTTCTTATCTGGATATTGAAAGCGCTTACTTTGATATTAAAGAAGGCTGGCAATCTGGGTCTAGTGAACATCGCCAAGTTTTACGTTCGGCACTTCTTACTGCGCTCAAAGAGCCAGGCCGATTTCCTCATCTGAAGTTAGCGGCCAAAGATGAAGATAATATTAATGATCTCACTGCTCCCCCACAGATTGAGCATTTTTCTATATCGGTTTCCCACTGCCCGCTGGTCGGCGGATTTGTGATTTGTCCCATTCACGATGGCCATGTGGGCCTCGATCTGGAAGATCGAACGAAAGTGACTCCGGAAATTGTCGCCCGCATGTGTAGTGAAGAAGAAACTTTTCTCGCGCCAGACCCCGCGCTGCTATGGGCTGCAAAAGAGGCAACATTTAAGTCACTATTAAAAGCGTCTCAACCAAAGGCTCTTAGCGAAATTGTTCTACTTAATTGGTACACAATCGAATCTAAGATTTGGGGATTTAACGCTCAAATTCGAGGAGTTAGGACCGGACCGGTGCTTGGGCTCGCCGCGCTTGAAGAAAATCTCGTTGTGGGACTCGCTAAATTTACGCCTTAACTTTGGTCCGGTCCAGCCCGATAGGTTCATTAGATAAGAGGGGAGCCAAGCATGAAAGCCACAGAGCGAAGAATCGCAGAACGCAAAGAGGTCGCTTCGATAGAAGTTGCCGAACTGACGTCTCTCGCAAACTACAAAGTGCTGGCCCGCGCCGGAGAAATCATTGATGCTTCCACAAGCGGACTATTGATGTACATAAACCGTAAAGATTTAATCCCAAAAGAATTAAGAGAGAATTTGTCGCTAAAAGAATTACTAGGCCAACACGTGGTTATGTTTTTGCCGCAAATGAATTTGGATCTGGATGGTCGAATCACGCGCGCCCATCATATTGGCAAGGGCGTATTCGAAATCGGTCTGCAGTTCTCTGAGGAAGTGCCACTTTACTGGCGCGAGTGCTTGATCGATCTCTTGCCCGCACCGGGCGAAATCGAAGAAGTCGCAGAGTAATCTACAAAGCCAAAAACTCGGGGAGCCCGTTTTCAGTGATAAGCATCAGCGAGTAATGCTGTGGCAGGAACCACGCGAGAGATTCGGCAATGCCGCGATGCTCGTGATCCGGCGGTGAACCCAAGGACTCTAAAGAAAAACAAAGATCAAAGTGCACCTTGTCTTGGGACAGCAACAAAACTTTTGGCTCTTTCACGCCCTGACTTTTTAAAAACTGGGACAAGATAGTGCGAACGTAAGATGGCAGATACTCGGCGGTCGGCCCTCCCGCGATGACCTCTTCACCAGCCTTGAAACTCACTTTGCCAGTATGGACCTTTTGCGATTGCGAAATGAACTCTTTGCGCTCTTTCCAATTCCAAATCATGCCATAAGGGAAAATGTAATCGGGCGTGTCCTTAGTCCCATTTACGACAAGACCAATGCCTCTGGTAGAGAGCCAGTCTAAGATCCTAATCGCCGGCTCCGTCGCATTAGGTTTGGTCTCCACAAACAGATAAGGCCATCCATCGGGCCCTACCTGTGGTTCAGCTTGAGGCACGAAAACCTTAGAATCCACTAGGGCTTCAAAAAACGCGCGCTCCCAATCATTGTCGCGGGCATTGTCCGGCTGGCTACTGAGGTGATTAAGATCCAGGGTTCTGGCCATAGAGCTATTTTGTGTCTCAAAAGGGGGACAAATTCAATGACAATCCCGAAAATGCCGAAACGTATGTAGACGGACCATCAATATAACGGGAGCAAACATGCCTAAGAATCCTCATAACCTTTCAGAAGCTATTCGCCGCCTCGATTCCGCAGCTAACGGTGACGGCCATTCCAAAACCGGCGATGATTTTGCGACATTAAAAAACGCGTTTGAGACTCTAAAGAACGATTTTTTCAAAACCTCCAGTGACACGCTAAATCAAGGCAAAGAGAAGGCCCAAGAACTTGGCCAGACCGTCGATAAGCAGATTCATGAGCATCCTTGGTGGGCCATCGGAGCAGTTGGCTTGGTGGCATTTCTCATTGGATTTTTATTAGGGCGCAAAGATTAATGAACTTTTGGTCGCGAGCACTCATTCAAATTGCAATGGGTTGGTGGTTTCGCCGCCAGCGCGCTCGCACGGTCACGCATTTTAAACTCAAAGGAATTCGTGCTTACTTAAAAGCGCTGCAAATTGCCCGTCTGTCGGCAGTTGGTGTAGTTGCTTTGCTTTTTACGCTTCAGCTCATGGCTTTCGGGTTTGCCCTTATGCTTGGAGCTGGAATTTATCTTTCACCACTTCCTGAGGAAACCAAACTTTGGGTAGCCTTCGGCACTGGCACCGCCCTGTTTGGCGTGCCGCTCGTATTGATGATCATTTTTCTCTCTGAGAGTGTTTGGTACCAGGCGTCTGGGGCGGCGAGAATGGTCGAAAAATCTTTAGAAGATAAGGCGGCTTAAAGATGAATTACATATTGGTAATGCTTTTTGTTTTAATCGGTGTTGGTTGCACGAAAGCAGTGCCAACCTTCGAACTTCTGAACAACCAATCCCCAAAGCCCAAAGTAAGTGCCGAAAGTCGGATCACTCAAGGAAGTGCTAATGCTTCAAGCACTAACTTTCGCGTGGAAGGCAGTGTGAATTTCCAAACGCCCTCGAGTAGTTCATCTTCACTCACCGTTAAACCAAAATCGCCTTAATTAAGGCGCGCCGTCCTCAATCCATTCTCGCAGTAGCGCCACTGTCTCCGGTGGAAGACGTGGATTTCGTCTTGGCATTTCACCCGACTCCACCATCTGATACAAAAGACTGTCATCGGGATTGCCGGGCACGATAAGGCCGGCCTGGGCCATGATGATTTCTTGCGATTCCAGATTCACGTCGCCTTTTGGTTTTGGACCGGAATGGCAATCAAGGCAGTTCCCGGTGTCGATCACCGCGGATTGGATCATCGCAAACGTGACTGGTTCATCGGCTTTGCGCTCTGGCGTAACAACAATTGGATTTGTATGTTCCGCCCCACACCCAATACCCGCCGCAAAACCACGGCGGGCCAAGTTTCTAAAAAATTACGCCGAATTGAGCGCGACCTCGGCTGGACGACCGTGGATCGGGGTATTGGAGGTGTCACTTTCACTACGGAAGGAAATGCTTTTTTAAAAACCATCCAGCCGGTCTTGGAAAAGGTCGCGCGCTGGCGGGAAACTTCCCAAGAGAAAGTCCTCACGGTCGGAGGCCCTGCACTTTTGATAAACCAAGTCATGGCAAGAGCCGTCCCTGAAGTAAATAACGAACGTTTGAGACTGCTTGAACTGGCGCCGACCGAACTCATGTCCGCAGGACTTAGAGGGACTTGCGATGCGGTTTTACATTTAGACGAGCTCGAGTGGCCGCGAAGTTGGGAATCGACACGAATCGGTGAACTGTCGTGGCGGCTTTATGGTCGGCGCAAGCACCCCTTACTTGATGGTCGCGTTAATGAGGCTCAACTTTTAAATTTTCCATTCGTGACACCACTCTATTGGACGAGCGAAGGCATTGTGCCTGGACCAGACGGCGGACCGGTGCCAATGGATCAGCGCCGACAAGGCCACCAGACTGCCTCTGCTGAAGCTGCTGCCTATATTGTTGAGTCGACGGATATGCTTGGCTTCCTACCCGATCTTCTCGTGCAGTCCCTCCATTTGATGGTAGAGCCGATCAGCGTGCGCCGTTGGCCTGCAGTCAATCGAGAAGTGTTTTTGAGTGTCAGGGCTTCGACGGTAAGCAATCAGTGGTTTAAGGCCACCGCAGCCCGTCTGGCGCTGAGCTTGCAATTACAGTCGGCCAAGAGGTAGTTCTCCTCACTCTTTCGAACTGGGGATCTAGATGTTGGGCACGTCGGTAAAAAAATTCTTGGTTGTCATATTAATGGTCTGTTTTGGATTTTCAGGGAATTCCGTCGCTGAGCTTGTGGAACGAACGCTTGTGAACGCCGATGTCATTCAA
>JAYSTF010000143.1:0-21957 GCA_043720065.1 Pseudobdellovibrionaceae bacterium
CTCGGTGGTGACGGGTTGTTGCGCTCGATTGAAATGCGCATCCGCCGTCTTGTGCAGGATCCGCATTACGGCACGGACAGTAAAATCACCCGACTCTCGCAGCTAGGCATCACGTTCACGCGTAACGGAACCGTGGAATATAAGGAAGACACGTTTAATAAGACCCTCGCTTCGGATCCGCCGGCGGTGCAGAAGTTCTTAGCCGGTGACGGATTCAAGACGGGATTCATCGCCGCAGTTAAGAATGAAGTCTCGGGAATGCTCAATTCGGCTTTTGGTCCCATAGCCATACGAAAACGAGGTCTTTCCGATCGTATTAAGCAAATGGACAATCGTATCGAGCAGAAGGAACGTCAGCTCGGGGTGAAGGAAGAAGCGCTTCGCCGAAAATTCAGTAAGCTTGAAGAAACCATGTCGCGACTTAAGTCTCAGGGCGGAGCCGTAGGTGCCATGGGCGGCGGCGGGGTCCCTGGAATGTGATGATTAAGATCGGTGAATGATTCGCCGATAGGTATTCAAAGAAGAGAACTATGAAAAACGCGTACCAAAAATATAAAGACACCTCCATTCAAAGCGCCGGCCGCGAAAAGCTGCTGTTGATGCTTTACGAAGGTGCTATTCGGTTCACTAAAAAAGCAGTGCAGGCTTGCGACGACAAAGATATCGCTGAACGCGGTCTTAATATCGGCAAGGCTTACGACATCATCATGGAATTAAGCAACACGCTGAACCATGAAGTCGGCGGCGATATTTCTAAAAATCTCGAACAGCTTTACATGTTTATTACTGATCAGTTGACCAAAGCCAACGTGACCGGTGACAGAAAGCATTTGGAAACCGTACTCAGGCTTTTGGAAACGCTTTACTCAGGATGGGTAGAAGCGGTCGAAAAATTAAAAAAAGAAACCGCGAGATAACAAGGTCACCACGGAGGGTCCATGGACAACATCATTGGCTTACTGCAGGACAAAAACTATCACTTGCAGCGTTTTTACGAAATGAATGAAATCGAGTTGGTGAACTTTGTTCAAGGCAACTTCGACAATCTCGAGGGGTTTTACAATTCCCGCGAGGCCATTCTCAACCTTACAAAGAAGATCGATCGTTTGATCGATGTCAGTGGCGTGTCGGATGATGAAGCAGCGAAAATCACAAATCATCAGCGTGAGCAGATGACGACGGCTCTTTCCAAGAAAAATGAAATCGTGAATCGGATCCTGGCGCAGGACCTGCAAATTCTTTCAGTGTTGGAAGCGACAAAGTCGAACATTATAAAAGAATTGACCCAAGTGAAAGCCGCCCGCAAAGCGATGGGTGCTTATCATAGTGGCAGTCCTGATCCTCGACTAGACGAAGAAGCTTAAATTTTTTCGCTGTTGGAGAAGACGGATTCGTGACGCTGGACTCGTGGTTAAGTCAAAGTTTCGTCCAGCTAGACCGCGCGAACACTCAGTAAATTTCAAACGGACCGTGGCACCAGAGTTGCTCTTCTTAACGCCAAGTTAGAGAGGATCAACTCATGCTAGGACTTCCGTCGGAAACGGTTAAGACACATAAATCTTTGGTCGAGAAGGCTCCAAACCCCTTGGCGGCCGCATTAAAAGAATTTTCCCGCGATCCCAGTCACAGTGAATTCGGCAGCGCTAAGACCGCTGAACAGTTTCAAGCGGCCAAGCTTTTAATGGCTCATAAGGAATTTTACTCAGCTGAAAAGTTGCTTCGCTCCGTCTTGACGCAGTCGCCTTACTCTTCGGCGGCAGTTCGCGCGATGGCGGAGTGTGCCGGAGCATTAAATAAAAACGATGAGCGGCTCAATCTTTTAAAGTCTCTGGTTAGAATCGATGACCACCCTGAGCATCTGATTCATTTAGCGGATGCGCTTTATGACCGGGGCGAGGATCAAGAGGCGTTGAAGCTTTATCTTACGGCTTCGCGCTCATTAGAGGCGGACTCTGCCCTAATGTTCGATGTTTATAAAAGTTTGGGTAACATATTTGTGCGTTGCCATGATTTTGAGTCAGCGGAAGAAAACTACAATAAGGCCTATACGATTAATCCGGACTCCGCAGTTTTGTTGGTGAACTTTGGAACTTTGGAGATTCAGCGTAACAATTGGAATGAGGCCATCCAGCGTTTCCGCGACGCCATTGACGTTGACAATGAATTTGACCGCGCGTGGGTTGGGCTTGCCATTGCCCACCGCCAGTTTGGTGATATGGAATTGAGCTGGGCCAATCTAGCCAAAGCTCTTGATATAAATTCGCAAAACACGACCGCACTTCAGTTGAGTTTGAGCTGGGTGATCAAAGATCAGAATTGGGCAACGGTAAGATCTTGGCTGCAGACCTATCTCGCGGAAAGAAGCGATGACGCGGCGATGAGCTTAGCTTTAGCGCAACTCTCCTTCCTCCAAGGTTGGTGGACGGATGCTGCAATCGAATTAACTCGTGCCCTTAGCCTCGATCCTGAGATCGATGGCGGCCGCCAGCTGATGAAGCTGATCCGGCAGGAGCAAGAGAAGGAGTCCCATGGACGGGAACAGTCTTCTAGAGCGGCTGACATCGCGTAGCGGCGATGTGGTTTTGCGCCTCGGAGGCAAACTCTTGGCCTCAAGCGTAGATCCTCGCAAGGAAGCGAAGCAGTGGCTTGAAAATCTTAAACCCCAGCTCGCGGCCTCCGACCGCGTTTTGGTTATTGGTGTTGGCTCAGGTTACCATTTGGCCGAGCTTAATCACGAATTTCCCCGTACCCGTGTACTTGCGATTACCTTGGAATCCGATCTCATCGATGCGGCGAGAGAAATTCATGGTCTCAACGTCGCCAATGCCGAATTTTATTCGTGTGAGTCGGAAGCGCAGGTTTTAAATAGCTCGCGCATTCGGGCGTTTTTGAAATCAACAGTTTGCATTGCTCCGCATCTGCCATCGCAAGCAGCTGATCCAGTGGGCTATCAGGAAGTGATTGCCCGCTTAAAAATGCGCGAGCCTCTTTTCTTTTCCGACTGGGTTTGCCGTGAGCAGCGCTTTACGAACTTGTTTCCTCTTCAGAGCATTCCAGGCGGAGATGAGAAAAAACTTTTATCCATCAAAGATCTGCACCGCTTTCTCGGGGACCAGCCGAAGGGGCAACCCGACGATATTTACTTAGTTCGAGCGCTAAAGGAGTTGGTGCGATGAAGATTCTGGTGGTGAGTCTTTTAAGAATCGGCGACCTATTGATGGCCGCGCCGGTGATTCAGGGGTTGCAAAAAAAATATCCGGGCGCCCGGATCGATTTGCTAGCAAACAAATCCTCTGCACATGTCGTTCCGCTGCTTGCCCCGATTGAAGTCTTCCATGCTTTTGACCGTGACCAATTCCAAACGGAGTTGGCAGATCCCGATCAGCCGGTTTTAAAACCTTTCTTCCGGCTTGAAAAATTCATGAGCGGCATTAAAAGCGAAAAATACGATCTAGTGGTGAACCTCACACATAATCGCTTAAGTGGCTGGCTCTGCGGTTTAATCGAAGGCAAAGAGACGGCTGGCCTTCATTTGGATCCGAGAGGTAAGCCGTCGTTTGGCTCGCCGTGGTTTCAGTATTTAAATGACCGCGCCGATGCCCGCGGCAAAGAGATTTTCCACTTCACAGACATTTTTTGGTTTGGTAGCGGCTTAACGTCGCACGACCGAAAATTTGAATTGCGCCGTACAGAGTCAGGTCGCAGTGAAGCGAATCAGCTTCGCCAAGGGCTCGCCAATTATATCTTGGTTCAGGCCTTCACGAGCGAATCTAAAAAGGAGTGGGGCACGGAGCATTGGCAACATGCGCTTAAATGCCTTCAAACCAAAGATCCCTCGGCGCGGTTTCTAATTCTAGGAGCGCCAAACGAGAGAGATCGTACAAATAGTTTCGCCGATACGCTAAAGAATTTTGGCGTTCATGCCCGGCCCGCAGTTTGTACTTTCGCCGGAGCGTTATCACTAATGGATACGGCTGAACTATTGCTAACGGGTGACACGAGCATAAAGCATCTTGCGGCGGCGACGGATTGCCCTGTGCTAGAGATTAGCCTTGGAAGCAGCGATTGGCGCCGGACCGGCATTTATAAAGCCGGCGACATTATTATTCAGCCGAAGGTGGCGTGCGGCCCTTGTCCCCATAGCATTCCCTGTGACCAAAAGGAGCACGTTTGTGCTCTGTATTTAGCCCCAGATGCTGTAGCGAAAGTAGCGATTGCATATCTTCATTCTGAAGAAAGCCAGTTGCAGGCCATCGCGAAAACACATGGCAGTAAATTTGAAATCCTAAAAACTCATTTTACTGGTGGCGGTTATTGGCAAGCCTTGTCGATCGGTCGTGCTCTCGAGTCATCGGATCTCAAAGAATGGGTCGATAAGTTAACCACGAAAATGATTCTTGAAGGGGCTCATCTCGAAGTCCTAGGACCCTATGGTACTGAAGCAACGAGGATGGGAGACTGGATGAAGGAACAATTTCCTTCTATGCCATCACGAAATTGGTCGACGTTAATTCAAAGTCTCGACCGAGAAACCGCGGATCACCACTCCGAAGCCCTCGATGCGGGAGTTCGATTGGCCGCGCTGGTCAAAGCGAGTCGGAATTCACAAATGGTGGAGCTCGGGGAAATGCGCCAGCTCCAAGTTAAAATTGAAGACGCCGAACGCCGCTTGAATGTGCGGCGCCGGCTTATGCGATCCCTTAAAGACGCCGTGGAGGCAGTGCTATGAAGAAAGAAACCCAGATTCATCTGGTGCGTGTGCTTGAGCGCTTGCAGGACTCCGCCCAAAAAATTCGCGAGACCCGCGGGTACACCCGCGATTGTGCGCGAATAAAACTTCTCGAAGAGCTCATTAAGGAGCAGGTTCAGAATGAAAATTCTAGTTCTACAACTCGCCCGGTTCGGTGATATTTTCATAACGTGGCCATCTTTAAGAGCATTGCGCCGGAAATTTCCCAACGCGGAGATTCACTGTGTCGTTCGCAAACGCTTTGCGGCCGCCATTCAAGGTTGCGAGGTTGTCGATCGCGTGTGGGAACTGGACACGGCGAGTATTTTGGAACCTTTAATTTTACGATCGGGTGATGCAGATGTTTCACTTGCGACTATAAGTGAATGGCTAGAGCTTTTAGGCGAAGAGGATTTTGACGAGATTATTAATCTCTCCTTCTCGCCGTTTTCAAGCTATCTCACATACCTGCTTTCTACCGGTAATGTTCAAGTTCGCGGCTATACTCGTCATGCCGACGGGTATCTCGCGATCCCAGACGACTCAAGTGCCTATTTTTATGCGCAAGTCGGTATAGGGAAATATAACCGATTTCACTTAGGCGAAGTGTTTGCCGCGGTTGCCGATGTCGAGCTATCGCCAGACGACTGGCAAGCGCCCGTGAACTGGAATCCGAGCGACCGGTTACATCAACTGAAGATCAGGCAACCCGAATTACAAACCGATTATGTGGTTGTCCATATTGGCGCAAGCCAAGATTCAAAAGCGCTGCCTCCCTATAAATGGCACGGTGTTATACTTGGCCTTCTACGAAAAGGAAATGTACACGTCGTAATGATCGGTTCTGAAAGTGAAATGGAACTTAGCCGTGAGGCGCTTGCGGCCGGTGGCTGTGAATCAGTGATTAATTTGGTTGGGAGGACGAACTTTGCGGACTCGCTTGCGCTCATTCAAGGCGCCCGCTTGTTAATTGGTGGGGACAGTGCGCCTATGCACTTAGCAGGTTTCACCACCACGCCATGTTTAAATATTAGTTTTGCCTCCGTCAATTTTTGGGAAACGGGCCCCAGATCTCAGAATAGCCGTATTTTGTTTTCTGAGGGACCGGCGACAATGGCGTCGGCGACAATTCTGGAAGAAGCGTTGGCCGCGTTGGCCGGAAATTTCACAAACAATCCGATAGTGCTAAGAAATCAAAGTTTGCCCGTGGGATACGAATGGCGCGGACGCGAAGACAAACATTTCCCGTGGGCAATGATTCAAGCTGTTTACAGTGGTGGTGAATGGCCCGTGGTCGCGGAATCATTAGTTGCGGCTGGTCTTTACCGTTTGCGTGAGGCTGTGGGACTCGCCATCGAGCAGATTCCTCTCTTATGCAAGCCGGAAGCACGGAAGGTTGCCAACGAGCTACTGGGTCAGGCGGATGTTGCCATAAGAGGAATTCAAAATATTGTGCCAGAACTAACGCCCATCGTGGCATGGTTTCAGACCGAGCGACTAAGACTAGGACCAATGGAGCTCGATCAGCTGATCGAAAAAACAGAACATATTTATAGTCAGCTTCAAGCGATCCTCACCATGTACTTGGGCGAGGAAAAACCAGAGCAGGAGATTCACCCATGAGTGCAGGAACCATTCGGCTAACAACCTCGGAGTTAAGTGCGGAGTTCGCTGGCTGCGCCACGCTTGGTGAGATCGTGATTGAGCTTGAGAAAAAAGCGAAAGCGCAAGGCCGCGTGGTTTGTAAGATTTTAGTGAATGGCATGCGGCTTAGTGAAGCAGATGAGCAACGACTATTTAGAATATCGATCGACGGTTTAAAGGACTTGGAGTTTGAAACGGAAGATCCCGCGGAATTGATCATGTCGACATTGCGTTCGCAAATCGAAATGTCCGCGGAAATTAGCCGGGCCTCCATCTCCGTATCGGATGCTTTTCGCCGTCTGGACCTTCATCCAGCTCAAGGTCTACTTGTGACTTTGCTAGACGGCTGCCGCTGGTTCACTGACGGTCTAGTTGCGATTAAATCGGCGCCCCCATCACTGATAACGTTTAATTTTGAGGATTCCCAATGGAACCTCGCTGAAGCTGAATTCCGCCGTGTGGTGACGGAGATATTAGCCGCCGTTGAACGGCAAGATTACATCTTGATCGCGGATCTGCTGGAGTACGACCTTGGCAATGCGCTTGATCGATGGAAAATCGTGCTTACCCACGTCAGTAGATGCTAAACTAATCCAGTCGTGACTTACTCACATTCAAAGTGCACCTGGACCATTTGGGACGAAGCCAATAATGCCGACGTCCTCCGCCAGTCGTGGCGATTGCCTGGCTCTGAGAGTCGTGAGGCTGCGGATATTCTATTGCTTTCACCGGCCACGTTCGCAAGCGCCAAAGAGAAAATCCAGCTGGCGCGTGAGGAAAATCCCCATGTCGTAACCGTGCTCTGCCACGCAAAAGAAAAAGGTTTGGACGCCATTCCATTTCTGAATCAGGACCTTGTCGATTTCGTCGCTGACGAACAGCCGGTCGAACGGGACCTAGCGGCCCTTTGGGCAAAGGCCGAACGACTGGTAAAAGAGCGTCGCGAGCGAGCCTCGGGGCTCTTGTCAGCGAAAACGCAAAACCGCGAGCTTGAGCAGCTGACGAAAGATTTAGAAGCCGTCGTTGTCGAGAGAACCAGTGATGCTGCGGCCTCTAAAAGCGAACTCGAGAAGCGAGTAACCCAATTCAGGGACCTCTTACGCTTCATGCAAGACTTAGCGGCAAGCTCATCGCCAGAAGAGCTAGCGCGCATTGTGCGCAAAGAACTCCGCATTTATCATCGCATGGGTGAGCCCGTCCTTGGATTTGGTTTGTCGTCTGGGGACTTACGCCTGGTGTATTTCCGTAACGGGAAAGTTTTTGAGCGCCGCGCCTCACGCCCGTGGGAACAATCGCTTCGCTTAAGAAGAAACGATCCGCTCGATTCGCAGTATCTTGCAAACGAGTTTGGCAGACCTGTGCAAAAAGTCTTAGCGATCCCTCTCGTCGCGCGCAAGTCGGATCCAAAAGCGCTTCATCCAACGCTCTTCCTTGAGCATCAGATGAAAAGCGCCGAAATCGAAAAATTCCTCGGGTTTATCGGCGAGCGTCTGCAGGTGGTGAGTGTTGCTCTGGATCGCTTGATCTTGGAATTTGATTTGCGTTCCGCGACGTATCTTTGGGAACACACATTTGATGGTTTTGAAGATCCAGTAGCCATCATAGATATGGATTATCATCTACTCCGCAGCAATCGCGCGTTCCAATTACAAAATCCAGAGTCAGTGTGCCACCAATCATTCGCGAAATCGGCGACGCCCTGCCAGGATTGTCCGCTGCAAATTTCGCTAAAGAATGCGGAAACCAAGCGGGCTCTTGTGCAGCGCCAGGGACAAGTTCATGCTATTCACACCTATCCAATTTTAGAAAGTGCAGCAGACACTGCGACCACGGCCGTTAATCACTACGTCAATGTTACCGACGCTCTTAGTCTGCAAGAGCGAATGGTTCAGACGGAAAAAATGGTTGCCCTCGGTCATCTCGCGGGCCACATCGCCCATGAACTCAATAATCCACTCACAGGAATTCGTGCACTTGCACAGATTTGGTTAAAGCAGCCCGGCGTGAATGAGACTGTGATGGGAGATTTGTCTGAAATTGAGCGTGCCGCCCAACGATCGCAAGCCATCATCACAAATCTTCTTCAGTTCGCAAAAGCCGATGAAGGCGATATAAATGAACCGGTTGATCTGAATGAAGTGATTGAGCGGACTTTGCCGCTTTTAAAAACCGCACTAAGTTCACATAATTTGAAAGTGGATCTGGCGGCGGCCCCCGCGCTAGTGCGAGCCGACGCCCATCTCTTGCAACAAGTGTTATTTAATTTGCTTAAAAATGCCTGCCAGGCGATGGCCGATCGAGGCGAAATCCACATTCAAGTGGAGCCCGCGGAATTTCACAAAAGCGCCGCCTGGGGACTTCGTGTGGTGGACACCGGACCTGGCATCGATCAGGCAATCCTAGAAACCATATTCACGCCATTTTTCACAACCAAGGCGGAAGGTGAAGGCACCGGACTTGGGCTTTCGCTCAGCCGCAGTCTCGTGCGCCGATTTGGCGGCGAGATTCTGGTTAGCTCTCACTTAAATGTAGGGACGGAGTTCAAAGTCATCTTGCCACGGGCGGCTCTAGAGTGAAAATTCTAGTGGTTGATGATGAACCTGCCGTACGCCTCTCATTGACTCGCGTCTTAACATTGAGTGGACATGAAGTGAAAGAGGCCCCGGATGGGCTTATTGGCCTAGCCCTCTGGAAACAGTGGTCGCCGGACGTCGTTTTATTGGACGTACTAATGCCAGGACTAAGCGGACCAGCTGTTTTACAGGAGATGGGCGGAAGCCATCACGCGAAAGTCTTGTTGATGTCGGCCTATGCAGGCGACTATGATCTGGAAAAGGTGCAAGCGATGGGTGCCAATCGATTTTTGGCTAAGCCTTTCCAAGATATTTTTGCCGTCGCTAAAATTGTAGAGGAACTCGCCGGTGCCAAATAGCGGTCAGCCCATCGTTAAAAAAGTTAAAGCCTACCCCTTCGACGCGTCCGTTGAGGGCCTCGGGAAGAAATTAGACATCCAAGTCAAAAAGATTACGCAAACCGGAATCATCGCCGCTGTTGGGCCAATTCTTTTTGTGGTCGGCGAAGAATTTCACATCTTGCTTGAGCTTCCCACTTTGCGAAAACGGGTGAGCTCGAATGCTAAGGTCGTGAAGACGTTTGATCAGTTCGTGGCGGACCATGGGGCTTCGGGCCATGTCGAACGCCTCGTAGAGTTTCAGTTCATCGGCTTAAGTGCAGATCATCGGGCGAATATACAAAATTTTACCTCCTTGATTAAGCAGACTTAAAAGCCTATGCGAGTGATTGCCGGAAAGCTCAAAGGGCATCAGCTTGTGTCGTTTTCGGCCGATCATATCCGGCCTACTACCGATCGAGTGAAACAAAGTATTTTTAATAAAATTGCGGCCCATGTCGAAGGCGGGCGCGTCCTCGATCTTTTTTCGGGAACGGGTTCCCTCGCCATCGAAGCGTATTCGCAAGGCGCGGTATCGGTCACCGCGGTTGAGAGCAATCCAAAATCCGTCAAGATCATCAAAGAAAATCTTAAAAAGCTTAAGATTGAGAACGAAATCCAGGTCTTCCCCATCGATGTCTTTGAGTTTTTGGAGAAATATGAGGGTGAAGCGTTTGATCTAGTGCTTATTGATCCGCCATTCACCCAGAAGCTCGCTCATGACGCGTTAATGGCTATTGCCCCCACGAAGGCCCTGAAGCCGGGGAGTGTCGTTGTAATTGAAGCGTCCTCCCATGAACAGGTGGCTGACGCCTACCCGCCATTAGCTCTCGTAGACCGCCGTGATTATGGCGACAAGAAGGTCTCGTTTTTCGCTTGTCCGTGACCGGGCGGCCAGCTAGAACCTTGAGATCTTCATGTCACTACCAGCCAACCAATCTATCGCTGTTTATCCCGGAAGTTTTGATCCAATCACATTGGGTCACATCGACATCATCCAGAGGCTAGCCGATTTTTATCAGGAGCTCGTTGTGCTCGTGGCCAACTCCGCAGTGAAAACTCAGTTGTTCACAGCGGAAGAGCGAGCGGTCCTCATCAAGGAAAGCCTCTCCGGCAAATCAAATGTTCGAGTTGAAGTGTTCGACGGCTTAACCGTGGACTACGCACGGAAAGTGGGCGCTGCGGTAATTATCCGGGGTCTGCGCGCCGTGGCTGACTTTGAATATGAATTTGCGATGGCGAACATGAATCGTAAACTCGCACCAGAAATTGAAACCATGATTGTTTTCACGCGGCCAGAATACAGCTTCGTTTCTTCACGTATGGTGAAAGAGGTGGCGTTTTTCGGTGGCCAGGTCGCAAGCCTCGTGCCGGCGCCAGTGGTGAAAGCGCTGAACCAAAAAGTGGCTGAAGCCAGAGGCAAAAAGTGAGTGAACTTTCCCGGCGTGCATTAGCATTAAAACCATCTCCAACTTTAGCACTTGCGGCGCGGGCGAAAGATCTTGTGGCCAAAGGTCAGGACGTGATTTCACTTACGGTTGGAGAGCCGGACTGGGACACTTTTCCAACAATAAAGGCTGCAGGCATTGAGGCTCTCTCTAAGGGGCAAACCAAATATGCACCATCAAATGGAATCCCGGAGCTTCGTCAGGCGATTGCTGAGCGAACGTCACAAGAATTAGACCTACCTTTCACGGCGAATGATGTGACTGTGACAGCCGGCGGAAAAATGGTGATCTTCGCGGCTTTCCAAGTTCTTTGCGATGCCGGCGATGAAGTGATTGTGCCCGCACCGTACTGGGTGAGCTATCCGACGATGGCGGAGCTTGCTGAAGCGACGCCGATCATTGTGACCGCCGGAGCAAAAGAATCTTTTAAGATGACGCCAGAGAAGTTGGAAAAGGCGATCACGCCGAAAACAAAAGTATTAGTCTTAAATTCACCGAGCAACCCCACGGGTGAGATGTATTCAAAAGATGAACTCTCAGGCCTAGCAGTGGTACTTCGAAGACATCCGCGCGTCGTGGTTTTAAGTGATGATATTTATAATAGACTTACATTAATGGGCGATGAGCTTGCGCCTCATTTGCTGCAAGTTGCGCCGGATTTAAAAGCCCGCGTTCTTGTCGTTAACGGCGCATCGAAAACTTATTCGATGACCGGTTGGCGACTAGGTTGGGCGCTTGGTGAAAAAGATGTGATTGGCGCTATGACGAACTACTTAAGCCAATCGGTGTCTTGCGCGAGCCCGTTCACGCAAATCGCGACCTTGGCAGGCCTCAAGCATGGCGAAGGCGAACTTAAAGAGGCCGTGGCTCAACTGCGTCAAAGGGCGGAGCGAGCGCTAGCTTCCTTAAGAGCAGTTCCGGGCATGCAAGTTTCTGAGCCCAAAGGCGCATTTTATCTTTGGCCGTCGGTTAAGAACTACTTCGGTAAGAGCTATAACGGTCAGGAGATCCGCGGCAGCAAAGACTTCTCTGAAGCTCTGCTAAATGAATCTAAGATCGCGGTTGTCCCCGGTGCCGAATTCGGGGCGGACGATTACCTGCGCCTAAGCTTTGTAGTCTCTGAAAAGCGATGGCAGGAAGCTATGCAGCGCTTGACCCAGTTCGTCTCGAATCTCAAGTAGTTAGTTTTCTTTACTTGCCAACAGATACAGGTCTTCTACACTTCGAGAGTCGATAATGAACCTCCAAAGGAGATTTCTATGAAACGCTGTTCGTTTATGTTCGCACTCGTCCTATCAATGTTGTTTAGCGCCCAAATGGCAAATGCTCAGGCAAAAGGTTATGCCGGTGTGCTTGCCGGATTCAGTGTTCCCGATGCGGAAAACACCGGCGGCCGACTCGCCTATGGCTTACTCGGGGGAGCCCGTTTGGATGGCGAGTGGGGATTTGGTGCTTATTTCTTAACTTCCTCTCAAAAGGAGTCCGTAGCCGGCGTGAAATTCGATTTCGACTATAGCCTTTACGGCCTTGAGGGCTCGTTCCATATGGAAGGCGTTGCTGATGGGGCATTCGTCGCAGCCCGAGTGGGAATGGCAAAAGTTGATCAAGGTACCGAAAACTATTCGCCGTTAGCATGGGGACTTGCAGCCGGTTACGATTACTTTTTTAGTGAAAACATGTCGGGTGGTCTTGAGGCTGGATTCATGAATGTTCAGGGAAAGAATAAGACGGCGCTTCTGGAGCTTAAAAGCTTCACAATGTTGAACTTCCTCGCGTCATTTAAATTCTGGTTTTAAATTTAAGAGTGACCCCTTTAAAGGGGCACTCACTTAGTATAAATATGGTCTAACTCCAATATTACCTTGCAAATATGCGCGATTTGCCGCACAATTAAAGGTGTGAGCAAAAAGCTAGCCGTTCTTAAGACAGATGAATTTGAAAACTGGCTGGACGAGCAGCAGCTAAGATTAAGAACGCTAGTTTTGGCGAGACTCGATTTGGTTTCATTAGGCCATCTTGGTAATCATAAGCGATTTGAAGGCTTGATTGAACTTAAATGGCTGAATGGAACTAGGGTCTATTCATTTATGTGGGGCGTCGCTATTGTGGTGGCTCTTTACGGAGGAAATAAAAATGGCCAAAGTCGTGACATCAAGAAGGCAAAAAAAATTAGGGACGAAGTCCTTGAGGGCACACGAGCCCTTCACAAGTAAAGAATTGAGAGACTCAAAGCTGGTCATTGAGACATTGCTTGATTGCATCCGCACCGGAGATATCGAATCTTTTCGTGAAGTTTTGACGGCGCATTTGATGACCGTAAACAAATCTAAAGTTGCTCAGAAGGCCGGAATCGGACGCAGAACGCTCTATGACTTGATGGACCCTAAGCGGAAATTTAATCCGGAACTTTCAACAATTTCTGCCATCATTCAATCGTTAGCCGCCTAATATACCTAGGTAGTGGCACGCCCCGCTAAAAACCGGAGAGGCCCACTCTAGCGGCTTTTTTTTGTCACCAGCCTGGAATTACTTTAGGCCTGCCGTCGCCAGCACGCCCCTAGATTCATTTGGGCCCGGTATAAGCATTGATAATACATAATCTGGGATTCGAAGGGCCCTTTTCCCTTCGCTCAAGGAGTACGGAATGAAATTGGTAAAAGTTCTTGTTTGTTGTGCGCTTGTTAGCGCGGTTGGCTGCTCAAAAGATAATGGGTTTAAAGCATCCAAGACGAAAGCGAATATCGACAAAATCGCGGTCAAAGTTGCCGGTGAAAATATCGATACAGATGTGGATTTGATCCCACCGACTGAGGAAATGAAGGGCAAAAAGCGCGCCTGTAATGGCGACGACATTGATTCGATGACTTCATTTTTAAATGAGTCTGAAAAACGCGTGCTGCCGTCGATTGAAGAACGGTTAGACAGCGGGGATTACGATCAGGCATATGCTGATATCGCTGAATCGTATCAACAATGTCTGACGTTTAAATACACGATCAACTATGAGTCTTGTGCGCACGAAGAAGTAAAGAAGTCTTATCAGGGAGTAAAAGGCGTTTGTAAGAGCTTTGCTCAATTAGGCTTTAAAATCCGCGATATCTTAATGGCCCAGGAAAAGATTCAGGAGCCAGTGCAAAACCAGGCACAGCCCGACGGCACACCACAGTAATCTCACCCGGACTTTGTGAGGGGTGGCCCCAAAGGGCCACCCGACATAAGTCGCCCTAAAGCCCAGGTCCATTGCGGGCTTCCCGCGAAGTTCTCTACACTAGTCATATATATAGACTGACTTGAAGGGGACTTAACGATGGGTGCATGGACGCTCCTACAAATATGTGTAGATCTAGGGCTGGTCATAGGGATTTCTGTCATGTGGGTTCGGTTGCGCCGACCTCCCCAAGACGATCCAAGACTAAGTCGCGGCCTTCAGCTTCTGCAAAGTAAAATCGCGGTTCTCGAAGATCTTAGTGACCGCACTGATGCGCAAGTGAAACAGCTCACGCACTTGATCGAACAAAAAGCCCGCCTTTTACAAAATAAAATCATTGAGTCCGAACACCAGATCCAGCGCGTGGATTCCTCAATGCAGAAAAGCAAAGAAGTCGCTGAAATCTTCCAGGATAAGATTCCGCATCAGGAAATTGTCGATCGCCAACAGACGATCAAATATGTGAAAGCCGCTCAGATGGCTCATGCCGGGCATTCGATCGAAGAGATTGCGGCGGAAGTGGATCTTCCCGTCGGTCAATTGGAATTGATTGCTAAATTAAACAAAGATGAGTTGGTTTTTGATGCCGAAGCTTTGCCAGAATGGGCTAAATCTGAAATAGCAGAACCCCAGACTGGAAATCAAGACTTGGACGTTTTGTTTACTCCTCCAAAAGAGGAGTATTCTTCACTGAAGCGCTTGGGTGAAGAATTCCGCAATGCTTGCGTTGAGTTTGAACAAGCTCAGGTGATGACCCCACATCCGCTCGAGACATTCGCCGCGCAGGCGAAGCCCGCGATCTCGTCGGCAGCGACTGCGATTGGCGAGGAAACTTCGGCGCTCTTCAACGGCGCCAAAAAAGTAACTTCAAAATTAATGACCTCCGCTAACGACCTGCTCCACCAAGCAGAACAAAAAGCCAAATCAACTATTGTTGCACGCTCAAGCTTGAGCCAAACCACCCGCACCGTAAACGACGATGAGATTAAAAAGGTCGAATTCCCACGTATGGAAACTAATAAGAATCTTCTCTGAGGTCATGCAATGAAGTTTGCTCTCTCGCGCCTAAAAATAGGCCAGGACCTTGTTGCCCAAGTCAGTGAATGCTTCGCTGACGGGGACGTGATCGTGGCCTACTACGGCGACTTAATACGCGTTAAAAACCAAACCACAAAGCGCTTCACGCCTGGGGAGATGATCCCCCTTAAAGTGATTTCCCTTAACCCTATCGCGTTCCAATACGTCACTAAAACCCGTAAGTCCTGGCGCGGTATCGACGTCTCCGTTTAATAAACATTTCAGGCTCCTAGTTTGCACTGTTCACCCTGCCGGCTTCCATTACTGTCATGGCCTGCAATGAGGTTTAAATGAACGCTATTTCGTCATTATTAAGCGCGATTATTGTCGTTTGTGGCTTAGCGCCGTTCCCGTTAATGGCAAGTCAGGAAGATCAGGCCAGAGCCAGTGAGCTTGCGCGGCACACGGCCGATTACGTTCATCGAAAAGTTCATGTACTGAATAATGCGAAAAATGGCGCTCAAGTGAACTATTTGAAATGGGATGGAAGTATTGCGACCACTGACCGGCCAGTTCTTATTCTGCCAGGGCGGGGTGAGATGTCGGTTCAGTGGGCCGAAACGATCCATGATTTCAGAAAGCTTCATTTTGTCGGCAATGCCTATATTTTGGATCATCGGGGACAGGGGCTTTCAGGGCGACTTGCATCTGATCCTGCTGTTGGGCATGTGGATAAGTTTGAGGATTACGTCGATGACGTTATCCTTATGGTGGAAACAATCAAAAGCGAGAGCCACGGAATGTCTCCCTACATCATCGCGCATTCCATGGGTGCGGCGATTTTGACTTTAGCATTGCTCAAGCGGCCTGATCTAACGGACAAGGTTGCGTTAATCACACCAATGTTTGATATCAATTTGGGAAAGTTTGAAACTTTCGGTGAACGTGCGGCCGGCGTGATCATAAAATTGATCTCTTTAGTTCGCCCCACACTGGCTGTCGGCAACCCAACTGACATAGTTTCTGTTTATAACCCTAAGGACGTAAAAACGGATGATCCTGTGCGGGCACTTGCACGCTGGGAGCTGCTGCAGAAGTACCATGCCTATGTTCCGATGAAAACCCTGCGCTGGATCAGCGAAGCGCTCAGCGCCACGAGAAAAATTCTGAAATACGCCCATAAAGTGTCAGCTAAAGTTCTCATTTATGGCGCGGAATACGATCATGTTGTTGAGCAAGCGGCGATGGAAGAACTCAGCTGTAAAATGCCAGACTGCGAGTTGAGAATCCTTCCGGGTGCTTATCACGCTCCGCATGAAGGAACGAATCCAAACCGATATGAAATGATTAAAGGCATTGGCAGCTTCTTTCGCGGGCGGGATTTAACCGCTGACGAATGCAATAATATGCTGGCTTTTAGTTGGCTTACTTCGCGCTCTCTTTAACGAAGCGGGATAGATAATAGCGGATTAAATAATCCAAGTTGATGGGTAAATCGTTCGACGTCCAAACGAGTTCACCATAAGCGCCCCATTTTGCCTTTAGCGAATCAACTGGAGCTGTGCTGGGCGACTCAGCCGCTTGGCCGGGAACGAAGTGCGGCGCAGTCGTATTAAACGTTACAGTGATAAGTCCGGGATGCTTCAAAGAAAAAATCAGCTTAAACCCGTTTCTAAAAAGCATAAAATCGGCGCGGGTTTTAGAAATACCGTAAATCTTGATTGTACCGACGGCGGAGCCTTTTAACTGGTTGAAGGCGGCGGAAGATTCGACGAAAGCGGATTTTAAATCGGATAAAAACTCAGAGGTCGCGTCCTCGAGTTCCTTTTCCGCGTCAAATCCGGCGGTCATATCGACCATGCCAGTGTCTTCCATGCTTTGTTCAGCCAATACGAGATCTTTGATCCAACTGATCTTTTCCATCTCTCTTAATCCCCCATCGCGCCACCGCCCCGCTGCGGCACAGCATTAATGATTGCGGGCGGTGGCGAAAAAGTCAAGCCAGTGGCGGGGGCACGGGGCACATTCCTAGCTCGCGAGCCCATCTTCTCCCGACGTTGACTGTGAAGGGGCCGGCAGGAAAGAAACCGAGTGTGCGTGAATACTCTGTCGGGTTAGATTTTGCCCGTCATCGCCGGTCTCCTTATAAGGGTTCAAATGCCCTTCGATAAGGACGACAGAACCCTTGGTAATGCCTTGGGTGCAGACTTTGGCGAGATTTCCCCAAACCATGACGGAGTGCCAATCAGTCACTTCTTTGCGGCTATCGCCATCTTTCCAAGTGCGGTGTGTCGCTAAACTGATCCGGGTGTAGGGAGCTCCCGTCTTTGTCGTCAAAAGTTCCGGCGTTTGTCCGACCCGTCCGAAAAGAAAGACCTTATTTAGGCTATGCATGCCATTTCTCCTGTTAAAAAGTTGGAAACTCTCATTTGCAACAGAAGAGCCGGACGAATTGACAAACAGGGCACTATCCCTAAAATGGGTAATCATTTTCAGCCCAGGAGCAATGCATGAAAAAGTCAGCTTACATCTTAACAATGGCCTTAACCCTAATTCTCACGTCAGCTTGTGGTAGCAAGAAAAAAGCCGGTGAGGGTGTTGCCGTAGGTGATGCGAATCCCGACGCTGGAATTTCCGCCAAGGAAATGACCTTTGATCCGATGGGTTCAGATTCCGGCTCGATCTCAGGACTAACCACGGTTTATTTTGATTACGACCAGGCGAATTTAACCGCGGATTCACGCAAGCAAATCGCGCAAAATGCTGAGTGGGTTAAATCTAACCCCAATGTTTCGGTTCAGGTCGAAGGTCATTGTGACAACCGCGGAACGGTTGAATACAACATCGCTCTTGGCGAGCGGCGTGCGATTTCAGTTAAGAATTATCTTGTGAGCCTAGGCATTGATTCCAAGCGCCTTTCCGTAATTAGCTACGGCAAAGAGCGCCCAGTGGCTCAAGGTGACACCGAAGCTGCGCTTGCGAAAAACCGCCGCGCCAACTTCGTACCGGTTCCTAAATAAGGATGGCCGTCTTGGGGCGCGGGCTTTTAAGCCTTGTTTGTCTTTTGGCACTCAATGGTTGTGTCGCGCCTCTTCCAATCGAAGAATACACACTGGCAAGAGCGGCGGTGAACTCGGCAAGGGAGTCAGGCTCCGAGAGACTGGCTCCTGGTCTATGGTACAAGGCGGAAGAGAATTACCGCAATGGCCAGAAATATCTCAAAGACAAAGACAACGAATCGGCTAAAGTGAATTTCTTAAGGTCGATCGAGTTCGCTGAAAAAGCTGAAAACGCTTCACGATTAAAAAAGTTTGAATCCGGGGAGATGATGCAATGAAGACATGGCGGAAAATCTTAGTCTTAAGCAGTTTAGTTTTACCTGGTTGCCTAACCACGCGCGCGGAATTGCGTGAAGTCGATGGCAAGCGAAGTCAGCAAGTGAGTCAAGTGCAAGAACGGCAGGCGGTCGTGGCCTCTCGCATTGATGAATACGATGATCAGTTTAGAGCGTTAAACGGCCGCATTGATGTGATTGAAAATCAGATGTCCCAGTTCAATGCGGGTCATGCCGATCGGCAAACATTGGATTCGCGGCAAAAAGATGATTTTGATAAGCGCTTTAAAGTTTACGAAGAGGCTTTAAACAAACTTGAAGTGCAGTTAGCTGCGGTGAACGAGGAAATTCGCGGCTTGAAGGCGAAAAAAGACGTCGCTGATTCTCCGAGCAGTGGCAAGAAGGACAAGGATATTTTTGGCAGCGCTGAGTCGGCTTTCGAAAAGAAAGATTTCAAACAAGCAATTGTGGATTACGAGGCCTACCGGAAGTCGCATCCAAAGGGCAAAAGCTACCCAGCCGCCACCTTCAAAATCGGCATGTCATTTCAAGAACTTGGCATGAAAGACGAGGCCAAAGCATTCTTTGAAGAAGTCGTCGCGAAGTACCCAGCTAGCAAAGAAGCCAAAAAGGCGAGCCAACGGCTTAAGACGTTGAAATAGCGCTGCCTGAGGCTTTTTGGTGGGGGATGTGGTACCTATCTACCCTTCTATGCAACGAATACTCTCTATTGAAACTAGCTGTGATGACACCTCCGTCGCTATCGTTAACCACGATGGCTTTGTCGAAGCCTGCTGTTCGGCCCATCAGGATTTGGTCCACGCGCCGTTTGGCGGCGTTGTCCCTGAAGTCGCCAGTCGCAGTCATACTGAAAATCTCCTGCCACTTGTAGAAACCACATTGGCTAAAGCGGGTTACACTTGGGCAGACATTCAGGGGATTGCGGTGACGTCGCGCCCGGGGCTTATGGGGTCACTGATGGTGGGTGTGGTGACGGCGAAAACGTTGGCGCTCGCAAAAAATCTGCCGTGGATTGGCGTGAACCACATCGAAGGTCACCTGCTGGCGCCATTTTTAAAAGACAAAGAATTCGCGCCGCCAAAAGATTTTAATTTTCCATATCTGGCTTTAGCGATCAGCGGTGGGCACACGCATATGTTTTTAGTTGAGAAGCTGGGAAGCTATCGCTTGCTTAGCCAAACATTGGACGATGCGGCCGGTGAAGCGTTTGATAAATTTGCTAAGCTTATGGGTCTTGGATATCCCGGCGGAGTGCTAGTCGACCGAATGTCCGCTCAAGGAGATCCAAAAAAATTCCAGTTTCCCCGCGCGATGATTCATGAAGAGACGTTGGATTTTAGTTTTTCAGGATTAAAAACTTCCGCCCAGAGAATGCTTGAATCAATGACTAAGGAAGAGCGTAAAACTTCAGCCGCTGATTTATGCGCTAGCTTCCAAGAGGCGATCGTTGATGTTTTATTAAATAAATTAGAGCGAGGGGCATTGAATACGGGAATGACTTCAATCGCATTGACTGGCGGAGTGAGCGCAAACTCCCGTCTTAGAGTCAGAGTTGAAGAGCTGGCCCAGCGACGCCGGTGGATTGTGGCGCTGCCACCACTTCGCTATTGCACCGATAATGCGGCGATGATCGGTCTTGCTGGCATTCGCCGTCTTGAAGCGGGCGAAAGCTCGGGCCTGGAAGCGGGTCCTAGTCCCAGCTCTCTGCCATCGGATTTTTCGGGCCATGAATGAAATTTTAGAAAAAACCATAACACGGCTTCGTAGACTCGGGGTCGAGCCAAAGCGCGCACTCGGCCAAAATTTTTTAGTTAGCGATGTCGCCATAGATAAAATTATCGAATGCGTTCGGAAACTCGAACCTGCGCACATGATCGAGATCGGGCCCGGCGTGGGCTCGTTAACCGATGAATTGGTGAAAGCAGGCAAACCACTTTTGCTTATTGAACTGGATAAAACATTTGCGGAATTCTGGCGCGCTCAAGGCGTTGAACTCATTGAGTTCGACGCTTTGCAGGTGGATTGGGAAAATCTCCCGATCCCGGCATCGACAGTGCTCGTTAGTAATCTGCCTTATCAGATATCCACTTCCTTAGTTGTTGATCGCTGTTTTGGGCCGCAGAAAATTACAGCCATGGTCCTGATGTTCCAGAAAGAAGTGGCTGAGCGACTGATGTCGGGAAATCGATCGAAAGAATATGGGTTACTCAGTGTCATGGCCCAAACTTTCTGGGAAATTAAGAAATTGCTCGAGGCCGGCCCAAGGCAGTTTTGGCCGGAGCCAAACGTTGCAAGCCAGGTCCTGGTGTTTAAGCGCCGGCCCTCTCCGCTCCCAGGCCATGAAAAAGAGTTCCTTAATTTCCTAAAAGTCGCATTTGCGCAGCGAAGGAAGCTCTTGACGAAGAATCTCCTCGCCCTGCCAGAGCCCTTTAGGCTAAAGCAAGATGGTGTGGCAGCAACTTTAGAGGCCATGAAAGTGAATCCCAAGGCCCGGGCCGAGGAGTTAAGTGTGAGTCAGTTTATTGAGCTGTTTAAGACTTTAAGGCGAAAATGAGCATTAAGATTATTCATGACAATAAAAAAGCTCGTTTCGATTATTCGATCATAGACACCTATGAAGCGGGCCTTGTTCTTCGGGGAAGTGAAATCAAATCGCTTCGCGCGGGCAATTGCTCATTAAAGGACAGCTATATCGCGTTTGTTGGCGATGAAGCTTACGTCATGAAAATGAACATCGCGGCCTACATGGCGAGCAGCTACAACAATCACGAGCCCGATCAGCGCCGTAAGATTTTATTGAACCGAATTGAGTTGGATAGATTAATGGCGGCCGTTCAAGAAAAGGGCTTTTCCTGCATTCCATTGAAAGTTTATTTAAAAGGCGGTTACGCCAAAATCGAAATCGCTTTAGCTAAGGGTAAGACCAAGGGTGACAAGCGGGATACGGTTAAGAAACGCGACGCGAATCGAGAGATTCAGAAGTCTTTGCGCCATTCAAAGCGTTGATGAGTGGGTAGGGCAACTCGCTTTTAAGGTTCAACTGAAGGCTTTTTTCCTCAACAAGTGAGCGCCATGCCTCATAAGAAGCTCGGTCACTAGGGTCGACCTTTAGGGACTTAAGGAGTTCGAGGTCACGCCGAAGGTTAGTTCTAAAGGATTCATAAAAGTAATTATATGAGTCCACCAGATCTTGAAATTCATCCGAGTCCCGAACTTTGACTGGCGCCATGAACCAGTGGCCGCGGCTGAGGCGCCGCATGTGGTTACGCACGACTCTTAGTGGGCCGACGATTCGGTTGGTGAGTTTAAAACTTAACACAAGAAAGAAAATAGTAAGCCCGGAGAACCCGGAAAAAAGTAGCATAGTGACCCAGATACGTTCTCGCTCAAGGTTGTCCATTAGGGCAGGGGCGTAGAGATGAGCAAGGTCTAAAAAAATGCGATAGTTCTGGTCAAGGAAATAATAAATGGGCACGAGAGCGACAAGCGCTCCCAAGACCGCCGCACAAATCACCACGGAAGCATAACGAACTTGGAAATCACGATCAATAAATCGCGCCGTCCGCTTTTGATGACTGGGGAGGTTTAAATATTCAAGACCACGGT
>JAYSTF010000144.1:0-7560 GCA_043720065.1 Pseudobdellovibrionaceae bacterium
TGAGGAATTAAGCCCTCACTTAAAAGGAGAGGCAAACTTCGTTCCGCGGCATCTTGCCCGGCTTCATCCCCATCAAAGAGAACAATCACTCTTTTCGTAAGTCGCTTAAGCACTCGCGCGTGATCAACCGTAAGGGCGGTCCCTAGAGTAGCGACCACTGGCTTAAGCCCCGCCTGGTAGAGCGCGAGAAAATCCATATACCCTTCCACTACAATGACACGGTCCTCGACCCGAACGTGTTTTGCCGTCTCATGGAGACCATAAAACACTTTTCCTTTATGGAAAATTTCCGACTCCGGGCTATTTAAATATTTGGGTTGGCTATCTCCAAGAACCCGGCCGCCGAACCCTAAGATCTGTCCCGTTGTTGAAACTATCGGGAACATCAGGCGGTCGCGGAAAATATCGTAGTGCCCATCTTTGCCTTCGCCGCGCTTACGAATTAAACCAAGGCTCTCGACAGCGCTTAGCGGAACGTTTTGCCTCGAGCACGCGCGCATCAAAGATTCCCAATCGTCTACGGCATAGCCCAATTGAAAATGCGAAATCGTCTCTGCCTTTAATCCCCGCTGCTCGAGGTAATCATGCACCGGTGTTTTGGGAACTTGGTTTTTCAATTGCTGTTGAAAATAAGAGGCGGCGAATTGATTAATTCTAAAAAGAAGCATTTCTCGTTCGCGGCGGGCATCCCGCTTTTCCAGGTCCTCCGCGCCAACAATAGCTTCTTTAGGAATTTGAATAGCCGCGCGTTGAGCCAAGAACTCAACGGCTTCCCTGAAGCTCAATCCTTGTTGATCTTGAACGAAAGTATAAACGTTGCCAGCCTTCTTGCAGCCGAAGCAGTGATAAAACTGTTTATCTTCAGAGACCGAAAAACTTGGCGTCTTCTCATTGTGGAAAGGGCAAAGCCCCATGTAACGGTTTGGGCCCGAACGGCGCAGCTGTGTGTACTGGCCGATAATATCGACGACATTGGTGGCCTCTCGCACTCGCTCGATGAAGTCCTGGCTGAATCTCACTTAAAAAGAGCCTTCTAACCTTGTAATTTAGATTTTACTAATTCGCTCACCTGACGGTTATCGGCTGCACCGTTTGTGCGAGCCTGAACTTCTTTAATCACGGCGCCCATTTGTTTGATGGAGTTGGCACCAAGAGCAGCGATTACATCGCCTACGATTTTGCCGAGCTCGTCCGCGGATAGTTGTTTCGGCAAATAAGTTTCAAGGACGGAAAGTTCGAACTTTTCTTTGTCGGCAAGGTCTTGCCTGCTGCCTTTTTCGAACTGCTCAATGGAATCTTGGCGCTGCTTCACAAGCTTTTTGATCACGCCGATAATTTCCTGATCATTAATGGCGGCGGGGCGAAGTTCAATTTCCCGGTTCTTAACCGCGGCTTGCAAAAAACGAATCGCACCAAGCTTGTCTGCCTGTTGCGCCTTCATTGCGGTCTTCATATCATCGAGAATCTGTTCTTTGAGCCCCATCGCCCACCTCTGCTAATATTGGCAGTCCCGCTTATGCGGAACTGCTTAAGTAGTAAAACGTTTTGCTTTTTTCGCCAGGCGTTTGCGGGCAGAAATTGATTTCTTCTTCAAACGCACGCTGGGCTTTTCAAAATGCTCCCGCTTTTTGACTTCTGACAAAATGCCGGATTTTTCACAGGCTTTCTTGAAACGACGAAATGCTTGTTCAAAGCTTTCATTGTCTCGAACGCGTGTAATTGCCACTAATATCACCTGCCCTTCGAATGTGTGGTCAAACCGTTGGTGGTAGCACAAAGCCTGGCCCGTTGTCTCCTCGAGAATCATAGGATTAAACGCCACCTAAACGGCTTGACCCAGTGCATAAGCCGCTTTAAAGGGAGTTATTGTGTTTAGCCCCGAAGACGAAAAATATATGGCCCGCGCTCTCGAATTGGCTTTCGACGCTGCCCGCTTAGATGAAGTCCCGGTAGGGGCCGTGGTTGTCCATAACGGTCGCATCGTTGGCGAAGCATTTAATCTCCGCGAGCAAGAAGCCGTTGCCACTAAACATGCGGAATTGATGGCTATTGAGGCGGCTTGCAAACGGCTTGGAGCGTGGCGCCTGAGCGACTGCATTCTCTATGTCACTCTCGAGCCTTGCTTGATGTGCGCGGGGGCGATTATCAACTCCCGCATTAATCGCGTCGTGTATGGCGCCCGAGATCCAAAAGCTGGGGCCGTAGAATCTTTATATAAAGTCTTAAACGACAAAAGGCTTAATCACCGGCCCGAGGTGCAAAGCGGCCTTCTCGAAAAAGAGTGTGGCCAGATTTTAAGTGAATTCTTTCGCGCGAAGCGGGTGTAAATTCCCG
This sequence comes from Pseudobdellovibrionaceae bacterium, assembly GCA_043720065.1. GTDB lineage: Bacteria > Bdellovibrionota > Bdellovibrionia > Bdellovibrionales > UBA1609 > JAIBAM01. The sequence goes on from JAYSTF010000144.1 coordinate 2,335, forward strand.
CCTCGTGTAGAAGTGCTCGGGCGATTACGGCCAAATCGTACCAATTCCCGATATTTTCGCATCCAGAACGCCGTTCACCCAAAAATTCCGGGTTAGGCGTCGGGTGCAGTTGCTGACATTACCTTCAACCGTATAGAGCTGGGTCAAATCCGCGCTCACTCCGACAATTAAAGCCGAATGATTTGGAACTCCATCCAAATCGGTATCTAACAATAAATAATTTCCGACCAATGCAAACTGATCCGAACTCACCGGTGCGATTTGTGATCGTGTTTTAAACTTACCCCGGTTGGTAAAGAACGTCTGAAACTGGTTCCAGGCCAAGATGTCCCATAGGGCGCTCGTGCTATCTGTCATTACTCCGGCCTGAATATAAACCCAGCGCGCGAATTCACTGCACCAAGCTGAACCTGCCGCGGCGACATATCTAGTGGTTGCGGCATCCGCACAAAGCGCTAAGTTGGCTTCCTCTTGGGCCTTGTCCACGACCCGCTGTTGAAATGCGGCAATGGCTGTTGGATCGGCTGGTGGCTCTGGTGGTGGTGGCTGTACTGTCGACTGCACTACTGAGAATGAGATTTGAATGTTTGAACCGCGGCGGCCGCTGGCATAGTCGGCGTCATATGCGGTGGCCGTTAATGTGTGACTTCCGACGTTCAGTGCCGCGCCCAACGTATAAGGTGCCACGTTATCAACGAGCTGCTGTTGGTCCAACAAGAACATTACACTCTGAGTGTTGGAGCTAGCCAATGCCTGGATGGATAAACTTGTGCCGTCAATCGAGAGATTGATGACTGCGCCGTTGCTTAGGTCACGAATCACCGCCCCAGTCGACGAATTAATCAGCTGTAAACTGGAGATTGTCGCCCGCGGCGCGGGCTTTGCGAGAATTCCGACGTCAGTGCTGTCTGCTTCGAGTCCGGGTTCGGGAATTCCAGGGTGGCCCAGCTGAACCTGATCCTCGACAACGGATCGATCCTGATCCTCGCCCTTGAGAGCCTCAAAGCCGCAAGCGGATATTAAAATCGAAAAAAGAATGAGACTGAATGCGCGCCAGACAACTCTTGAATCTCTACTAATATTATTGATCACGGTACCCCCCCAAAGGACACTTATAAGAGAGCAATCGCCATGCCCCAGGACGCTGTTCCTCAAAGACGACGTGACTGAAAACAGAGTTGTTTTGGTTCAAATTGATACAAATGGAAGCGTTCATTCCTGTTGAACTTGGAGAACATGCAAAGAAATTCGCCAATTCAACAATTGGTATCATCAGTACGTGACGGAAGCCGGGGGCGACTATGAACATTTTCGGCCTCTGCTACGACCCACGCAAATAAAGCTTCAGCCGGCCCTGGCCTGCCCGCGAATTCTTGCGCCGAAACCCTTTTATAAACAATTATAGCTTTGGACTAACGGCCAGCCATCGGTCGCAGCCTACCGCTCGAATCCGTAGATACGAGCGTTTGATTGTACCAGCAATAGTTACTGGAAGAATTTTGTCGAGGAAGGTTCCCAAGTGCCCCACGGGAAACACAAGCATTTTACTGTATGGCTCTGTTGCCGCTTCATCCACGAACGGAGAAAGTTCGGTTATGCTGTCGTGCTCGCCGCCGAAATAAAGTACCGGTACGGGGTGTGGACTGCTTTGCAGTTCGCGCCACTCCTTACCAAAATCCAACCCACTACTCGTCGAGTAGGCATTCTCGCGAGCCCAGCGCGCAAGATCTGCGATAATCCATTTCGAAATATTTTGCGGCAGTATGAAATGGTTCAATTGGTCGAGAAGTTCAGAGTCTAGATCCGCCGCCCCATATTTGCCTTTGAGGTAGCCGCTTTGCAGTAGGCGAATTGGCATTGATACGATCATGTTCCGAAGATTTAGTCGGTTCGGGATGTACATACCGCAAGTCGCAATGCAATCTACAAGTCCCGGAACGATATTAAAACTCTTTGATTTAAAAGGAGCCATATTCGCCCAAATCCTTGGATCGGAGAGCGCCAAAGAAAACATTGGCACAATCATCGCTGTTTCTTTTCTGGCCCGTGTACGTGCCGTTGCGGACACACTGGCAACACCATCTTCAGAAAAGACGAGCCCTAAAGATGCCGCTCGCACCATAATCCCGCCAAGGGAATGGCCGGCCATAATCACAGGCTGGCCGCGAGAAATTTTAAAAACTTGGCCTCTCAAAGCTGCGAGAATTTTAATGGCGCCATCGGCGCCTAAATTTTCTACCGCAGTTCCTTTGCCGCTTTCGAGCTCGCCTCGGCCCTGCCCGGGAGGATTAAATGTGAAAACGCGAATGCCCTCTAAATTCGCAGCGTCAACCACCGCCTTTAAATAGGGAAAGCTCATCGCCAACCCAGGTGAAAATATCATCGGTGCCCCGTCCAGCGGGCCCACGTCGACCCCTACGACTTCAATGTCTCCAACGCGCAAGACAAAACTTCGGCCATCGTCAAAAAGAGGAATTTTCTTCTCTGGTGTGTACTCAAGACTAGTAATGGGCTGTGCAGCCTCGGCGCCAAATGAAACCAGGATGCTAAGAACGAAAACAAACCAACGATTGATCATAGTTGGAAAAACCTCAGCAAATTACCGGCCAATTCCGATTTTCACCATTGTCGTCGGAAAACTTGCATGCTACCCGTTACCCATTGTCGAAGCCGCGGAGAGATGGCCGAGTGGCTGAAGGCGCACGCTTGGAAAGCGTGTTTACGCCAAAAGCGTAACGTGGGTTCGAATCCCACTCTCTCCGCCATTCTTCGTGAGTCATTGAGAGTTAGATTTCAAAACCCAAATCGAATTAATCAGTTACACAACTGTCAACGCGAGCAGACCTAAGCCCGAGTATTTCAGCACATTTCTGGGCATTTCAAAACTTGGTAGGATTTTGGTAGGACCGTGGTAGGGCTGAAAAAAAACAGTCTTACTTGATCTTACCCAGTCTCGACCAAGAGCGAAGTCACCACTCCTCCAACTTATTTTAAACCGCTCCCGATTAGAGGGGCAAACATAGGAGGAGATCCATGATCCGCTTTGTCTGTTTTATATTGTCGTTTTGTCTCGCCATCGGCATTGGCGATGCGCTTATCCGGCTGACTCTAAAAATGTGCCGTGCTGCCGTTCACGCTCACCAACACGATCAATTGAGTTACGCGAAATTCACTCACGCGCTTTTAAGCGCCAAACCGCGAGTTGTGCGCCGTAAGGCGGACGAGCTCCGCAAAAAACATTAACCCATTATTTTAGGAGTCCTTATGTCATCCGCTAATTTTCACAAGTTACAAAGAAAGCCTTCAACGCAAATGCGCGCCATCTTGATGGTATCAGAATGGCTTACCCGACACCAATCGCTCTAACCAATCGCAGTGGTTGTGCTCCCATGCGCTCGCTTCCGTTACTTTGGAACAGAGTCCACCAATACAAAATTCCTTACTAAGGTTTTGCGATAGGCGATTTTTAGCAGATTTATCAGTAGCTTGGGGCCGCCAGATTGTTAGCTCTGAGATTTTCCTTTTGAACCCATTCACTTCAACCCTCCTGCCATTCTTCAGATCTTCCAAATAACATAGATTTGGTGCTGTGTGAGGGTTGGTCATTGGCTCCTTTATAACAGTCCATTCCGCGTGGAATTCTCTGAGTAAAGTTTCGACTTGATTAACTGCATCCTCATCCCAAATAGACCATGATGCCGAACTCAAAACGTCATTCTCGAAAACCAGCCATAGTTTAGGGACTTTTCTTAAGTGATAAACCCACTGAGTGGGTCGACTTTCACTGGGCAACCCCAGCCTACTCGAAACGCTTTTCGTAGTATCGACCCCCAAACGAAGCGAATTAAACTCTTTCATACCGAATTTAGAAAACTGTTCTGTTTGCGACGATACGCAGCCCAATGGAGCCATAAAGCCAATTATTAAACTCGCAATTATAATTAGTTTTTCTCTCATTTATTTTTTACCCCCTGAGCTTTGAAATCGCTGCCGAATGTGCTTTGAATCCACTCGTGAACTTTCGGTGACGTCTTCTTTAGCGATTCATTTTTAAACAAGTAGTGCTCTATATGGTTGGCAAAATCTTCGGAAACAGAATTGCCACTATCAGGTTGAATAAGTTTTTTGTCGGCCGCCGCAGCGTATATACCTGGCTTGTCACTTTCTTGAATCCATCTCGCCGCTTGTCTAAATCCAGCTCTATCTTCTTCGCTCAAGCCGCTGTATACGACGTGAGACAGTTCATGCGCGATAATTTGCGCCAGCGAGTCACTATGCTGAAAGGCCAAATCATAAAAAACAACATCATTAAAGTTGGAGGTCGCAGGATTGCGCTTTGTGCCCGATATATCCATCCGATGCAATTTTACATTATCTAAGCCTATCAGTTTGTCTGGCAGCACAGACATTTCATCGTAGAAACGCTGAACATCCTCGATAGACCACTTCTTCGATTTTTCCGTGCGGTAACCCCAAATCGAGGGCCGATGGTTGGACAGTCTTTCATGCCATTGATCGTACCCTCTTGGGTTCATACGGCAATGTCCACGGACTTGTGCAGCGCTCACGTGAACACCGTCGTGCCTCACATATGCGCTACGAAAATGTGGGTATACCCAATGTTCACCATCAGGGCATTCAGTTTTGGCCTGTGCCCCACTCGTCGCAAAAAATAACAAGATAACACAGGCAATTCTCATTATTGGATTAAGCCATGCGGACACATTAGTATCAAGGGACATCATTTCGATAAGTTTTGTCATAGCAGACCTTGTAGGTCTTCAACTCAGTCGAACATCGAGAAATCGATCCTCAAGAGTTATCGCGACCACTCAGTCGCAATTTCAATTTGGCTCAAGTTCAAAGCTCGAGCAATCTTAAGTAAAGTCGCCCGTCTGGGCATCGTGGCGCCTAACAACCGGTTAATTCTGCCAACTTTTTAATCCCACCATTTTTTTCCACGATCATACGTAGATTGTCTTTAAATTCGCGAACATCTTTTGCGCCTTACACGAGGTCGTCGAATCGGATATAAACCCCTTCGACTTTTTCTTTCTGAGAACAATCATCAATGAGGTCTTGAAGATCAGAAACGATTTCATCTCGTTCATTTTTATCAGTCTCATCCGTCCACATTTTCATAAGGTTATAAACACCTTCAAATTCAAATGCAGTCTGAACAGCCGCTGCAATAAATGTATGAGGTAAGCCAGCCTTGTTCATCAT
>JAYSTF010000145.1:0-21546 GCA_043720065.1 Pseudobdellovibrionaceae bacterium
CTCAGATTTTGTCCCAAGACGGCTGGCCCATCATGCTCGAACTTCTGCAGCTTCCCTCGCTGCCAATCGCGGAGCGCTGGAGCCTCTACGCTGAGGAGATACAGAATTGGCCGTCTACGCCACAGGTTTTGTCGGCAATCGCCACTGATATCAATGCGGAATCCTCAACCGCTTGGACACCAGCCTCGAAAGATAAAGTAAATGCCGTACTTCGGGTGCTTGATTCTCTTAAACAAGCACCGCCAGGGGAAATTTCGGAAGTCGCCACGGCTGGGTTGACTGAATTTTCTCGAAGTATCGATCAATGGGTTTTAAAACTCGTCACGTCATTCGGCAGTTCTCACCCACTAGCGCAAAGATTGCCGGAAGCCCTCGCCAATCAAAAATCATTTAAATACCCACTGCCAGCGTTCATTGCTCTTCTTGCAAACCCCGCGACTGCGGAACTTGGCCTAAGGCTTCTTATAATCGAGGAATCTCCGAGTGCGGAAACTCAAACTGCATTCAAAACATTTCTGAGTAATCCTAAGACCGCGTCCCACGAAGCTATTGTGGTCAAGGTAGCCGCGTCGAATGAAACCTCCGGCATAAGACTACTCGGCCTAGCAAATGGACTAGAAGGTAAACGCCGTTTGGCCCTGCAGAAGAAAATTCAAGCGGCGCAAGCCGGCGCGATTTCACGTATGGAAACGGAAATTGCCTCCGGAAAATTGGCCGCTGTGGATCAGGCTCACAGGCTTTCTATTCTCGTGAATGTCAAACCACTTCCGGCCTATGCCAAAAAGCTCAACTCACTTCTTGCCGAGAATTTCACCTGCGATCCCACGTGGACGAAGCCAGCCGGGAGCATAATAATGAGTGGTGCCAACCATCCCGTCTTTCTTACGGCGCTCTTTAAAATGATTTCCTGTCCGCAAGATTTGGTCGATGTAAAACCCTATGCGGCCACTGTCAATACAACGGAAGCACGCAAGAAAATTCAGCCTTACCTAAACACCAAGCTCACTCAAAGTCAGCTTGACCGCTTATCCGAAGTCTTTCAAATGGCGAACCGAATTCCCGGTTCAGCCCTGCCGCCGAAAATTAAACAATCCAAGTGATTATTTGCCCTTGATCTTCTGCCGAAGCCGTACGTCCTTTTGAATCGCCCGCCAGCGTTTACGCTCTTCAGCAGCAGCACCTTTATCTATCTTACGTTGAAAATGCCGGATCTCACCGAGCAGTTTCAAATAGCTCTGCCAACGTTCCTGAGCCAAAGCACCCGTTGCAATCGCGTTTTGTATTCCACAACTAGGTTCAACATGATGGCTGCAATCTCTAAACCGGCAATTCGCGGCGAACTTTAGTACGTCTTGAAACCCTTGATCCAGTCCCTCCTCCGCATCAACAAGCGCTAGCTCACGCATCCCTGGAGTGTCGATAACCATTCCGCCCCATTGGGAAACGAACATTCCTCTGGAGGTCGTCGTGTGGCGACCTTTGTCGTCATCAACCCTGGCTTCGTTGACGATTTGCACGTCTGCTCCGATTAGATGATTCACCAGCGTTGACTTGCCAACACCTGACGATCCGACAAGTGCCATCGTATTCCCTGGCTGCAAGATTTTAACCAGTGCTCCCGGTTGAAAACTCGGAATGACAGAGAGTCCTATGATCTCCACACCGGGGAGTTCATGCTTAAGCTCAGAAAGAAGCAGTTCCGGGTCTAATACCAAATCCATTTTCGTAACGAGCACGACAGGAGTCGCGCCGGAATCCCAACCCAAGGTAACGTACCGCTCAAGACGCCGAACGCTCAAATCCTGATTGGCGGAGGTTGCCACTGCCATGTGGGTTATGTTTGCTGCAATTCCCTGTTCGCGCCCACCTGGATCTTGCCGACGTAAAAAGCTTGTTCTCTCCATTAACTCTTCGACAACTAGAAGAGTGCCATCAGCTGACACTCGGCAAGTGACCCAATCCCCTACGCAAGGATGGGGTCCTAGATATGAACCTTTTAGCTTTGCCCAACGCGATTTTTCCTCACCTAAAGAAATGCGATACTGCCCACGTTCTTCGCCAATGATGCGACCTGTGATAAACACGCTTAATACTCCTGAAAAAAGTGTAAATAAAAATTCTCTTTTTTGTGGGAGAACCTTCGCTAAGCGTGGGCTCTAAGAAGTGCTTCTTAAGAACGAACGACAGGAAGGTTCTGGTTAGTTTGCATGACAATCATAAAACCCTCCTTGAGAAAGAAATGAAGTTGATGCTTTATATTTACACGGCCTACGTGTTCGATACAAGAAATTTCCGGGCGGCGCTAACTGTGAGTTCAGATTTGAGAATTCGGTAATGACCAACGTCTGGAATCAACTCTAGGCGGGCTTCCGGCCATACCTTTTCAAGTTCACGGGCATGGTGGATGTTGACCTGATTGTCGTTGGGGTCGTGCAAAAGCAAAGCCGGAGTTGAAAGCCGGGGCCCTAAGAAAAGCGGGGACGCTTCCCCAGCAGACAACCCGACTACCCGTTCGACTTCCCCATAGAACCGCTCGCGCGTTTCAGCCGTTAATCCCACGGCCTTGCAAAAAAAATCAAACACCCGAGTTAAATCACTGGGCATGCCAATCAAAATTAGTTTATCCACGGACGCCCCGCGAGAGGTAGCAAGGACGGCGGCAGCTCCACCCAGGCTATGGCCAATCACTCCCCGAAGTGGTCCTTCTTTTGCGACGATAGATTGAATGGAATTAGCGAACATTCGTAAATTGCTAATTCCTTTGCCTGATTGCCCATGCCCAGGAGCATCGAAAGTAATTACCTCAAAGCCAGAAGCAACCAGAGGTTCGACAAAGGACATCATCTGGGCGCCGCGGCCTGACCAGCCATGCACAAGCAATACTTTTGGCCCCTTTCCCCAGCGCCAGACCTCACAGCCATTCACTTTGTCCCTGCCAGTGGCCGTTTCGAGAAACTTTGCCTCTCGCGCCGGAGCCGCAAAAAACTGCGGCGTCATAAACCACTTCGCGGCAATCTTTGCGGACCAACCCGGTGAAATATGAGAAAAAGCGGCCAGGGCCCGGCGGGCCAAAATTTTGCGGCGAGATTTGGACATGGCCCCGTCTACCAGGGCAGCCATTTCTAGTCACTCATTTGCGCGACTGATTGGTCGACTTTTTGAGCAAAGCATTTAGCTTTTCATCCGCTTCAATGACCGCACGCCACTCCTCCGGAATCGGCGGAGAGATGCGGTTGCCACCAAGCAAATCAATGAGCTTGGAAATCGGCACTGTTCCGTTGTCGTCTCTAATGGTGGCCTTGACGAAAGCTTTCGTGCAGAGTTTTCCTTCGCACCAGAATTCCTGATTGAAGTATAACCACTTCTCATCCCAAGCCATTACTTGTGTGTGTAGTTCAAACGCCCGAAACGGTTTAAGACTGCGACGAAAACTCACATGTATACCACCTACAACGGGCTTCCACTTGCGGCGGAAAATTTCTCTCACTAACCCGGTACGCGCGAGGAGGTCCATTCGGCCTAGGTCCATAAGGGTGACGTAGCGGCCATTATTCATGTGAAGATTGGGATCAAGGTCATGTAGCCAAGTGCGAAAACGAAGCGTGGAGTCGGACGTGAGTTCAGCCCTGCGACCGCGCCAAGCACCGATTAAAACTCCTAAAAAACGAAACCACAAATTCATGCTGACTACCTCAAAGGACACTGGCCTCGATCTAAAGAACTATAACTTGTAACAGAGCGCAACCACCGGTGGTTGCGCGAGGCGCCAATCACCGCTAGAGATCAGCTATGAATCTCCTCTTATTTAAGCAGGAAGAAATTGAATCTTCACGAGTGACCGTCACCGGCCGGCGCTTCCGACACGCTATTGAGTGGCTTAAAGTAAAACCCGGCGCCAGCATTCGCTGCGGAGTTTTAAATGGAAAACTCGGCGATGGGATTGTAGTAGATGCCACCAGTGATCGTCTCGATCTCCAACTTAACCTAACCGAAGAACCGCCAACCCCGCGACCTCTAACCTTAATCCTAGCTCTTCCAAGACCAAAAGTTTTTGGCCGCATCCTTCAGGCCGTGACATCACTTGGGATCAAGCGCGTAGAGATTTGCCACAGCTATCAAGTTGAAAAAGCATATTGGAGCGCCCATCAACTAAGTCCTGAGTGGGTAAATCACCAAATCTTGCTCGGACTCGAGCAATCCATCGACACACTCTGGCCAACTATTACTTTCCACCGCCGCCTGCGCCCTTTCGTCGAAGACGAACTCAAAGAAATTACGAAAGGTCACGACTGCTGGATCGCCCACCCCAGATCCCGCAAAAAGGTACCACATAACAATCCGCAACCCGCCGCATTAGCGATTGGTCCAGAGGGTGGCTGGATTCCTTTCGAAATTGAACTTTTTCAAGCCCAGGGTTTCACAGCTGGTCACTTCGGCCCGCATATTCTAAAATGCGATACCGCGATTGCCGCGATGATTGGACACATGACATGACAGAAACTAGCGGCCTCAAGCGTCATATAGGATTTTTAGGTTTAGCCCTCTTCGGTATCGGCGATATTTTAGGCGCCGGAATTTACGGTTTAGTGGGAAAGGCTGCGGGTCAGGTAGGAAACGCCGTTTGGCTCGCTTTCTTGGTTAGCGCAATTGCCGCGCTCCTCACCGGATTTAGCTATGCGACACTCGGCTCTCGTTACCCAAGAGCCGCAGGTGCGTCCTACGTTATGGAAAAGACTTTCAAGAAAGAGTGGCTTTCGTATTTGATTGGTCTTGCGATTTTAGGTTCGGCGCTAACGTCAATGGCGACGGCGGCAAGAATTTTATCGGGCTACCTTGCGCCGCTCGTCCCAGGCACTGGCGAGATCCTGCTTGCCGCAGCAATTATCGCGGCCATTGGTTTCGTGGTGTTTTGGGGCATTCGTGAATCTCTCTGGGTGAATGCGGTTTGCACGTCAATAGAGTTTCTGGGACTTCTCTTCATCATCGCAATTGGCGTCGGCTGGCTCGGCAAAGTGGATTACATGAATGCGGTCACGGCGACGAATCCGGAAGGCGCGCTGACAATTAGTCTTATAATGACAGGAGCCGTCCTTACTTTTTATTCCTTTTTAGGCTTCGAAGATATTTTAAACGTCGCTGAAGAAGTGAAAGATCCAGAACAAAATATCCCAAAAGGTTTGCTCGTGGCTGTGATTGTGTCAGCCTCCATTTACGTTTTAGTGAGCCTCGTCGCCGTCTCGGTTGTACCGGCTCAAGAGCTAGCCGCCTCCTCACAGCCCTTGGTAGAAGTGGTTATTCGCGCGGCTCCTTGGTTTCCAAAAGACATTTATCGCTTTATCGCAGTCTTCGCGGTCTGTAATACGCTACTGCTGAATTTTGTGATGAGTTCGCGCCTGATTTACGGAATGGCAAAGCAAGGACTACTGCCTAAACCGCTCGGAAGAGTTCATAAAATTAGAAAAACTCCGCACCTGGCAACGCTAACTATTTTTCTTCTCGTCACGGCACTCGCGTTCTATGGCCAAGTGACGCAACTCGCGAGAGCAACCAGCACGCTGCTGTTGATGAGTTTTTTGATGATGAACGTGGCGCTTGCGATTCTGCAAACCAGGAAGTCAGAGCCAAAGGGCAAATTCGAAACTCAGCGCTGGGTTCCCATCGCCGGTGCTCTCGTTTGCGGCTTGATGCTTTCTTTTACTGAAAGTACCGATTGGGTCGTCACCGGAGTGATTATTTTGGTGATCGCAGTGCTTTACTTTATTCAGCGTCCCGGCCAAAAAGCTTTCGCCGCCGCTCAAGACTGAGTTGAAGAAACGGCATTAGCGAATTCATTCCAGACTTTTTCTGGCATAAGTTCACTGCCAAGCAAAAGCACATCTTTTTGCCCGCGGGCACGCTCTTTAATCACAGGCGAAGGGAACTGGCCCCGGCCGCCCACTTTTTCGTACCAAAGTTCTCTCACCCGAAGCGAATTGCTGACCAGCCTTAATCGATCGCCTTTTTGTTTTCTTTTTCGGCCATGCTCATAAGAGCTCATGATATCAATTCCGCGACCTGAGTCTCGCGCATCGAAAATTTGAAATCCAAGTTCGATCAGATGACGAGGTTTTCCTTTACCAGGAATTCTTGAAGTCCATATCACATCCACTTCGCCTGCAATAAATCGGGCCTCCAGCTCGTTTAAATCAAGCACATCCAAATGGAGCCGATGCCAGTGTGGGTCACCGGCGAGCGAGCCAAGCTGGGACACGGCCAACGACGACAAACCTTCAAGACAAGCCGCCTTTAATTCACTCGGTACGGCTTCAGTTAATAACTCCTGAAGTGAGCGCTCAAGCCGGTGTTCCGTGCGCTCGAACATTTCACCTAGCTGCACTGCTAATGGGGTCCAACTTGCCTTACGTTTCACGCCACGATCGAGCAGCACTACCCCTAGTCCATTCTCTAATTGGCTCACCACGCGGGAAAGCTGCGGCTGACTTAGTCCCACGTTCTGACTTGCCGCCGTTAAGTTGCGAAAATGAACTGCTCTGCTAACCACTTCTAAGTGACGATACCAAACCGACATAGTTCATTATGTATCAGATGAATATTTAGATGTGAAACATTCATTTCACAGATTTCAAATGCAAGCGTAGATTGTAGTTATCTCGACGGTTACCAAAAGGGGGAAACCAATGAAAAGTTTAGTTCTCGGCAGCTTCTTACTTCTCAGTTTTCAGGCATCAGCAGACGGATTTATCTGCCGTGGAACAAACGAGAATGTAAATGTGGCTCTCTACAATTCGACCAAGGCCACACGTCTTGCCGAAGTTATGATCGTCTCAGATCCAACTGTCGCTTATGGCCATCAAACCATCGCACGGTTTCTCCGTGAAGATGGCGTTTTGGCTAGCAAAGGCCCTGCCTTTGTTGGAACAGTCGATCCAAACGTACCTGATACTTCTCGCATAGGTGAGAACATTGCAGGCACCAAACTTGGGCAAATCAAAGATATGGCGCTAACGGTCGACTTCTCCTACGCTCGACCCGTCGCCGAAGGTGAGGAGCTTGAGGGACTCCTAACTTTATCCAAACGGAACGGTGGCGTGATTGAAGTAGAACTGGAATGCATTCGCTATCTCAAAGGAGACTGACGAAATCTAAGCTTCCAGCAAGAGAAGTTCAGGACGGGGTTATTTTACAGTAACCCCGTTCTCTTTTTTGGCGGCTAAAAGAACTGGCAGACCCAATCGCTCGCTCGCCTCAAGTGCGCTGAAATCAAGGTCGCGAGCCGAGAGGGCAATCCCCTCCCCCGACCACGCTAGCCCACCGTAGAGGGCATCACCTAAAATAGGATAACCATGATATGCCATTTCAAAGCGCAGTTGATGGGACCTGCCCGTCAAAGGTCTCAACTCCCATAAGGCTTTCGGAGAATCACCAACCAAACACTTAACTTCAGTAATCGATTCCAAGCCATGATCAGCGGCAAATGTTCGGCGTTTTCCACGGACTAGTTTCGACCGCCAAACATTGGGTTTGAAAAACTTTTCGTCAACGGGTCCGCAAGATAGCGCATGATAAGTCTTCCGAACCAAATGCTTTTCAAACCACTGGTTCGCAGCGCGATGAGCGTCGCTATTTAGGGCAAATAAAACGACGCCTGAAACCTCGTAGTCAAGACGGTGCACGGGAAATAATCTTCTTTCCATCTGTTTTTCAAGAATGCGTCCCAAGCAAGGCCGCTCATCTTGCTCTCCCACTCGTGAGGGCACAGTTAACCACAGCGACGGCTTCTCGACCGCGACCCAATTTTCATTTTCAAAAATTTTCGAAACGCTCATTGCTTCTTCTATCGAGCGCCCTAGCCCCCGCGTCAACTTAATTGCATGCTTACTTGCTCTTAAGCTCATGCCCATGATCATCTATCAACGATTGTAAGTTGGAGGAGGTGAAAATCTTGCCGGCTATAATAGAGACCAGAAATCTATCCCGTAAATACCAAACTTATAAAAAACCTGAAGGTGTCTGGAATTCCGTTAAAGGATTTTGGACTCGCGAGTACGAACAGAAACTCGCTCTTGCTCCAACAAATCTTGAAATCGATGGCGGACAAATCGTTGGTTTAGTGGGCGCCAATGGTGCTGGCAAAACCACCCTGCTCAAAGTTCTATGTGGGTTAATCCATCCAACAAGCGGAACTGCTACCGTGCTGGGATTTACCCCATGGGAGCGCCGCAGAGATTTCTTGCGTCAAATAAGTATTTTGCTGGGACAAAAAAACCAGCTTTGGTGGGACATTCCCGCCGCCGACTCCTTTGATTTATTGGCTCGCATTTATGATGTCCCTTGCGACGAGGCCAAGCGGCGCGTGGCGCACTTGGCGGAGCTACTTAGGTGCACCGACCTTTTGCACGTTCAATTACGCCGCCTTTCCCTCGGTGAACGAATGAAGATGGAGATCATCGGTAGTCTTCTGCATCGACCAAAGGTTTTATTCTTGGATGAACCTACGATCGGTCTCGATATCGTCGCACAATCAACAATCAGAGATTTTCTCGCCTCTTATGTGCAGGATTATCGGCCGACAATCATCCTCACCAGTCATTACATGGACGATATTTCAAAACTGGCGGATCGGCTCTTGCTCATTAGCCGAGGCGAAATCGTTTATGATGGAACCGTAAACTCCTTCACTGGCCGGGCCGAGACTTCCCAAAAAGTTTCCATGCGGTTGAGTGAGCCTTTAAAAAGTAATTTAGTTTTGTTTGAAGGAGCTGAGTTCCCCGCCGGGACTAGTTTCATTGAAGTCGAAGTTCCGGCGGCCAAAACTGGCAGTGTGCTTGAGCAGATTTTAAAACAAACCCAAGTTTATGATTTGAAAGTGGAAGAAGCGAACTTTGAAGATGTTATTCGTAGGTTTTTGGAAAAGGATTCTCGGTACAGCCCGACTGGCCGTCCTCTCCCAGTTTGAGTATCGCCTGAATCTGTTCACGGATGCCATTGTGCAGCCAGTGATCACAGCCGGGATTGAAGTCACCCTGTGGTGGGCTATTTTCCAAACCTCTGGTCTAAAGGAGATCGGCGGTTTTTCCGCAGACCACTATTTGATGTACGCACTTTGGGCGGCGTTTTTTTCTCGTGTGTCGATCTCATGGATGTATGAATACTTGATGATCGACGAGATTGATTCCGGCCGCATTAACGCCATTCTCACTCGACCCATCTCTTTTTATGAATTTTATCTCGGACAATTCATGGGTTATAAACTTTTAGTGGCGACGATTTCTTTGGCGGTCCCCTTCATCGCTTGCTTGCTGTTAAATGCGCCATCCGATTTGAGCCGTTTCCCGCTCGCCTTCGTTTTGGTTTTCTATTATTTAATTTTGGTCCACACGATGAGCTTCATGGTCGCTTCCCTTGCGTTTTTTTATAACCGCATACATTCGCTTCCTGCCGCGAAAAACATCGTGCTTTGGGTGTTGTCGGGTGAACTTTTCCCGCTAGATCTCGTGCCTGAACCGGCACGCGGAATGTTAATTAAACTTCCCTTTGCCGCTGGCGCTTACATTCCGGTGGGCTATATTACTGGGCGTTTTGGTACGGAGCTTGTGCTTCAATCTTTCGTCAGCGTCACTTTTGGGATTTTGTTTTTCGCATCTATGGGGTCACTCCTTTGGCGCTCTGGGCGGAAAGCCTATAGCGGGACCGGTGCCTGATGGTGAGAAAATACATCCAACTTTACGCAAGTTTTTTTCGTGCCTCTCTGATGGCAGATCTAGAGTACCGTTTAAATATCGTTACGAAGGTGTTTACTGACCTCCTTTGGTACGCGGCTCAAGGGAGCGTTTTTGAGGTGCTTTTTCGTCACGCGCCGCAAATTTCCGGCTGGGAGCTGCCGCAAGCCAGGGTATTTATGGCAGTTTTGTTTTTCGTGGACGCTGTCTGGATGGTATTGTTCCACGAAAATTTCGAGAAGCTGTCCTGGAAAGTTCGCCGTGGGGAACTGGATCTATTACTTGTTAAACCAGTTAGCTCTCAGTTTATGGCCACAATGCAGAAGCAAAACACGTCTTATGTAATCAATATTGGCGTTACGTTCACTTATTTGATTTGGACGTTAAGTCTGCTTGCCGAGCCAATCCCCTTTGGAAGGTTGGCGCTGCTTGTACTGGTTGGCGTTCCAACTTCTCTAGCCATAACTTATTCATTCCGTCTAATGTTTGCAACGTTGTCCGTGATTTATACGAATGCTGAATCTATTAATTATGTTTGGTATCAGATCTATCGTCTCGGCATGAGGCCTGACCCGTTCTATCCAATGTGGCTAAGATACGTCGTACTTTCGGCAATACCCGTGGCGTTTATCGCCAGCGTGCCAGCGCGAATTCTGCTTTATGAATTGGATTGGCGATTAGTGATTGCCGGGCCAGCACTTGGAATCGCGTTTCTTTATGTGAGCCATTTATTTTGGGAGCGTTCGCTAAAGTCGTATGCCTCGGCAAGTAGTTGACGAGTCTATTTTTCCACAGAGCGCATAAGCGCTTGCTTAATCATATTTGCAATGGCACTGGGATCGATCTTTTTCCCCGTGGCATCAACCACTGATTTGAAATCAATAATAACTGTAGAGCCATTGGAACAGACTTTTACCTTAGGCTCGCCCCCTTCTGGGCATTCGTTCTTTTCATTGGCCAACTGACGATACTGGCATCGCTTCGCGACTGTAGCCGGAGTCGCCACAACGGGCGGCCACAACAACTTACCGTGGATTTTATCGTTACTCGAAAAGGCGGTTACATTTAACATCGCAAACTCTGGGAGATAGCATTTTTCATTCATTCCCCAGTCTACGATTTCGGTCACTTCCGCAGCTACGGGCAGGCTTACGAGTTGCTCTTTAGGGAATTCTTTGGCTCCGGGAATGGGCACCGGGGCGACGTTGAGATTAAACGTTTGCGCTCCGACCGATGCGGGATCACGCCGTGAGCCTTTATCAAACCCCGCGAGAAGCGGTGTTGCGTGCCCAATTGATGTTAGAAGCGAGGCGACCAGTAACGATGGTATGAAAATAAGACTCATTCTTTTCACTTTTTTCCCCAACCGAAGACCTAAACCACGCCAGAAACGCCGTTTAATGAATTTGGACTTGCTCCTCTGCAACAGATGTTCCAGTTATGACGCATGGCGATTAAAAACCTTTTTGTTACTGAAATTTGGGAGTCGAGGCTCTCTCCATCAATCTCACAGCGACTAAACCGAGAGTTGCGGAGCGACATCCGCGGCATGATGACCATCGACGAAGAGGGCTGGAAGTGGTCTGAGACCAACTACCCGGGTGGCTACACCTCCTACGCCTCCATTACGCAAGCCCATGAGCGTTTCGCACCCTTTACTGAGTTGAAGAAACACGTCGATAAACAAGTGCGAAAGTACATTCGAAAACTGGAGTGGGACCTTGCCGGACGAGAACTAAAGATGACCACATGCTGGGTAAACGTAATGCCGCCGCTAGTTCAGCACAGTTTGCATTTGCACCCGCACTCCGTTATCAGCGGTACCTATTACGTTTCGGTTCCCAAAGGGTCCGGACAAATTCGCTTTGAAGATCCGCGTATGGGCCTCTTCATGGCAGCACCGCCACGCAAGCCTAACGCCCGAAGCGATCACCAAAACTTCCACCGCATAACCCCTAAAGCTGGCGACCTGCTGCTTTGGGAAAGTTGGCTCCGCCACGAAGTCACTCCCCACCTCGGCTCCCGCGAACGCATCAGCATCTCCTTCAACTACGGATAGGTACCACATGACTTTCCTCAACTGTTTGCGTCAGAGTCGGTGCGACTAATCCCCGAATTCCACTTGAGTCACTTTCTTCCAGCGGGTTCCGATGACCATTTCGTTTAGGCAGCGCAAACCGCCGCTTCCTCAAGGCTATCTCCAGATCCATTGCTTCCTCCGCATTGTACCGATGGTTCAGCCACTTCATCGTTCCCTCAACGTCAGAGAATAAAGTTTCATCTATCTCCATCGGTATACATCCGCGCCGCCGGCCCAAGAGAATCTGGAGAGTGCTCCAGGGATAATCTTCAACTCTCTCCACTAAGCCGGCAGCAACCGGATTTAAATAATTATATTTGTAAGCGCTCAGGTAGTAATCCGGCGAATCAATAATGTTGCAATGATATGGGCCGCCCCAAATTTTGTTTATACGTTGGCTCAGTCTTCCCATTTCTTTGCTCGAATCTTTACCAAGCAAATGCATGGACTTAGATAATTGACCGCTCGGGTCCCGCGCAATCAAATGATAATGATTTGGCATCAAAAGAAACATATGAATACGCAGGTCGAACTGCTTGTTCGCTAAAAACAAATAATCGCTAAAAATCTCCCATGCCTCATCTAGAGGAACAGGGAAGTGTTCGCGATTATTGCATCGCCCTGTAATTTGTAGCGGATACTCACTTGTATATTGGCGCTGAATTCTGCTCATAGAAACAGCAGCTGCAACACCGATTCCGGCGCCCACGACTATAATAGACAGCCGCCGCGGTTTGACTATCCGAGTTGCGGAAAGTCATGTGGTACATTTCGGACATTTCGGATTTCGTCACAATCTGTCGCAACTCCGTCACTCGACAATTATTTCTAAGTCATGTTCTTGTTTGACCGCTTTAACAACCGTGTATTCCGAAGGGGGAATTACCAATGAAAACACTTTTAGCCGCAATAATGTTATTCGCATCGACTGCAATGGGTGACTGGGGCAGCGAGCCCACGTGGAAGGAGCTGCAGAATGATAAAAACATCGAGATTCTGTGGCCCTACTGGCGTGACATACGAGTAAATGACCTTTGTGTAGAGGGCAATGTTTTCCGCACAGTTCGCCCCGTGCGCTACTGTGCCGAGCAAGTCGTTGTAAAACGCGAAGCTTGCACCCAAGGTGAAGGAGAATTTTGTCGTGTGCTTCGTAAAGGCGAACGCGCTTATCCCTCCGAAACCGTTCGCGAGACCTATGGCTGCGGTGATTACAACATGACTACCCGCAATTTCCGCATATCACGCACGTATTCAACTCTTGAGTGCGTAAAGTGGAGTCCATCACGCGGTGAAGCTGGCCAAGAGTGTCTGGAAGAACGCACCGTCACTCGACAAGCTCCAACAACGCACATGGTTCCCTACTTCGACAAGCGCCAAGCTAATGGCGAGCACTCAAACGATTGGATGTACAAGAAATATACTATCGGCAGCTGCCGCTAATTCCAGATAGGAAAACTGAACTAACGCTTTGAAGGCTCTCTCTTAATCGGAGAGAGCCTTTTTGCTTAAAATTAGGGCAACCCTTAGAGTTTTCGCTCCATGTTCCCTCTTGCCAAGCGTTTCGTATTCCGGGGACGATAGTGGCGTGAGAAAAACACTTAGTATCCTCGTCCCTTTGATTATTGCCATTCATGCTTCCGCCGAGCCATCCCTTTTCGCGATCTTCGGCCGAGACGACCGCACTGATATGTACGAAGTGCGAAACACAGTAGCAAATACGGCAATGCGATCCGTGGTGCTGCTCGCGTATAAAACAGATGTGAACCCAGCGCCTGCAGGTAGCTACCTAATGACCGGCGTACCTTATGGGGAATCCGAAAAGCTTTGCCGCTCCGAACGCTTCTGGGACCAAACGGCTTATGGCTTTTGCACCGGCATACTTATTAGCGCGAACATAGTCCTTACTGCTGGTCACTGTGTCGTTAATGAAAAGGACTGCGAAAACACGCGAATGGTTTTCGATGTCAAATACAACGGGCCCGGCGACATCGACGAGCAGTTTTCTTCTCAGCGTGTACGAGACTGCAAGAAGATCATCAAGCGACAAAACCGCAACGGCCTTGATTATGCACTGCTTGAACTTAGCGCAAAAGTCACTGACCGAAAGCCTATTGCACTCAGTGATCTCACTAACATTAATCGAAAAGTGTTTATGATTGGCCACCCCATGGGTCTGCCAGCGAAATACACTGGTCCTGCAAATATTTTTTCCGAGACAAAATTAGAGTGGAACACGGATCTAGACACCTGGGGCGGCAATTCAGGCTCCCCTGTGTTTGAGTCTTCTACCGGAGCACTTGTCGGCATCCTAACCGCCGGTGAAGACGGTGATTTTGAAGACACGAAAAACCAATGCCGAGTTTCGAAGAAGTGCACCACTAAAACCTGCTTTGGCGGTATCGTTTTAAAGTCCCAATCTATTCGGCAAAGTGCCGGAATCTAAATGAGGAAAATATTTCTTCTTGGTCTTCTGCTCATGGGCTGCGCGACGACGCCGACTGAAAAATACAATCTCCACGCACTCGCTGCCAATGGCAATACAGAGGACCTCAAAAAAGCGCTCAAAGACGGTGCCGATATAAACGCGCGGAGCGATGACGGAACGACTCCCTTAATGGTGGCTGCCTATAAAGGTCAACCTGAGATGGTTAAGTACCTATTGGCCAACGGCGCGCAGGCCGCGATTCTCGATCAGCAAAATCAAATTGCGCTTCATTATGCAGCGTTAGGAAGTGGTGCCTCGTCTTGCGGAGTTCTGGCAAAATCGGGCACCAATGTTGATCTCATCGATAGTAGCGGATTAACGCCCCTCATGCTTGCCTCAAGGTTCGGCCTCATAGAATGTGTTAAAGAGTTGATTGCGGCCGGAGCGTCGCCTAATTTCGTTGATGAAAGTGGCTGGACGGCGCTTTACTTCGCTATTCCCCGCGGGAACCAAGAGATTACTCAATCACTGATAAATGCCAAAGCCGATTTAAAACACCAAGATTTAAAGGGCTATTCTCCGCTCCACATCGCTGCACTTTATAAAAGTAAAGAAATTTATGCCCAGTTGATAAAGCACAAAGCCCCTCAGAACCTCCGAGACAAAGAAGGCAAGACGCCGAAAGAGTTACTGAGCTTGGCGATGGACAAATAATCCTCGAATGAGATAGATCCCACCAAATGCGTCACGTTTTTCTCGCCATTCTAACATGTCTACTCACCGGTTGTGGGTCCGTGACTGTCAGCACCGGTGAACCCGCTACCTCCAAAAATTCTTACGAAGAATATTACGATGGCTGGTGGTTTGGGTTCGTGTCCACCGGCCGGGCCGACATTGCAAACGCCTGTCCGCAAAACCGCGTGGCGAAATTCAAAAACCATTTTTCAGTGGAAGACATTCTCCTCTTTGGCCTAACCTTTGGCATTTACTCCCCGCGAACGACTACGATCACTTGTGTGCTGGAGGCAACTCATGCGTCTTCTGCTAACTAGTTTCCTTTGCGTTTTTCAACTTGGATGCGCTAGTACGATCATCACCAATTCGCCCGACGAAGTCGACGGACCTCGGGTCCGTCATACGCATAGTTTATTCTTTTGGGGATGGTGGGAAGCCAGTGCACCCGTTCAAGTGAATGAGATTTGCGGGAATATGGGCTGGAGCAAAGTCCGCACGCGCTACTCACCACTCAATATCGCGATCGGATTGCTTACGGGCGGGATTTACACTCCGGTTGATGTAGATGTGTACTGCAGCAATCTTCAGTCGCGCAAATAACGATCTTTCAAGTGCGCAATAAACGGATCAACACTAAACGATTGGCCTGTGACTTTTTTTAGCAATTCTTCGGTGGGATACTTGCTCGCATTTTCCCAAACGTTTTTCTTGAGCCATGTCATAACTGGCGCGATCTCTCCGTTAGCTATGTTTTGCCGAACCTGAGGTTGTTCCTTTTTAAGTTCCGCAAAAAGCTGCGCTGCCACTAATGCCCCCAAAGTATAGGAAGGAAAATAACCAAAAGCTCCCGACGGCCAGTGTACATCTTGCATGCAACCGTCTTTGTCATTTCCAAGAGTAGAAAGTCCTAAATACGATTTCATCTTCTCATCCCAAACGGCCGGTAAATCCTCGACTTCCATTTGACCTTCGATCAAGGCTTTCTCTATTTCAAAGCGCAAAATAATATGGGCCGGGTACGTGACTTCGTCCGCATCAACCCGAATGAAGCCTGGCTTTACCTGTGCTCCCAGATGGAAAAGATTTTTGGCCTCCCAAAAAGACTCCGCATCTTCAGGCATGGCGAGATTCTTGGCGAGAATTGGTGCCGCGTATTGATAGAATTCACGACTGCGGCCGACTTGCATCTCTACAAAAAGACTTTGGCTCTCATGCATCGCCATTCCACGCGCGAACCCCACCGGTTGGTCATTCCACTGGCTTGGCAGGCCCTGCTCGTAGCGGGCATGACCTGTTTCGTGCATGACGCCCATTAAACCCGACAAAAAATCATCCTCTGAATAGCGCGTTGTCATTCGCACGTCTTGCGGGACTCCGCCACAGAAGGGATGGTGACTTTCATCAAGGCGGCCGTGGTGGAAATCAAATCCAATCCACTCCATAAAATGTTTCATCATAGCGCGCTGGCGTTCCGCGGGAACCTTGCGGCCGAGCTCGATCACTTTGCGACGGGGTTGAACTTCGATGATCTCCTGCAAGAGTCCAGGCAAAACTTTGCGGAGGTCGGCAAATACCTTCTCCACCGTTTCCAATTTCAACATTGGTTCATACAGACTCATTAGCGCCTCGTAGGGAGGCAAGCCGGTCGCGATGGAGCGCTGCCGACTCTCCTCTCTGACAAGTCCGACAAGTTTTTTAAATTTAGGAAGAAACTCTTTCCAGTTGTTATTCTTGCGCATCTCGCGCCAAGCCACTTCGGTGGCGAGACTTGTCACAGTTAATTCTTCGACGAGTTTTGCATCTACGGCCGTGTAGCGCGCATGAAAAGCTGTTGCTTCGCGCAGATTGGCTTTTTGCCAATCATTGAGCTGCGCAACTTCAGTCTCTGCCAATTTGAGAGCGTCGGCCAATTCCTTTGAATGCATCGTTTCGACCACAACAACCGCGAGTTCAGACATCGCAGCTCCTCGAGCTTCAGCGCCGCCCGAGGGCATCATCACCGCTTGATCCCAACCAGCCATGGCATTCAAATGTTGCAAGCGGGACACGCGGCGAAGATATTTCTCGACCGTTTGGTAGGCTGTCATTTCTTATTCCTCCGGAATTCTTTTTTCCCAACCTGGGCGCATAGGGCGATCATGTCTGACAAAAAGCTCTTGCGGATGCCGATGATGCCGGAGCCATTCGCGGAGTTCCGCTGGCTTGACATCTTTGGCTTCAAGCCAAGTGCCGATGTGATTCGGATCCAAAAACAGCGGCTGTCGATCGTGACCGATTTTTGCGACGAACTCTTCAGGTGGGTCGGTCAAAATTGAAAATGACTCTAAAATTTCTCCCGTTCCGGGATGCACCCACTCATCATAAATTCCTGCAGCCAGCAGCCAGGACTCGTCGGTCCGATTGAATTCAACCATGAAGCCCGCATGCTCGCCCTTATAAATTGGCTCAATAAAACCATTGATGGGGACAATGCAGTGCTTTGCCTTAAATGCTTTTTTAAACGACGCCTTCGTTTCAACGTCTTCGAGACGGGCGTTATATGTCGCCCACTTCACTTTTGCCTCTTTCGCCCAGCTAGGTGTGAGATGAAAACGCATCTCCGTCAGAACTCGATCATGGTCGCGGTTCACCAAAATCGGGGCCAAGGTGAAGGGAACAATTCGGGTTTCATAGATCTTCGCCTTCAGCTCAGGGCTGATTTTCGCGAAATACCGCTCAGCAATCGCGCGAGCTGGACCTTTGACCATATACTGTGCGCACATAAGGACCCCTAAATCTCGCATCTTTCGGGGTGTGTCACTCTTTATTTGCCGGTGAAATATTCCGATAAAAGTATCGATGGGACAACTACTTAGAAGGTTCGTACCACGTGCTCCAAGATACGTGTTACGGCCAAATGACAACCAAATGCTCCGCTTCGCGCCAAACAAGATCCTTAACCGATCTTTTTCGACTCGATTCTTAAATGTTTCTGAAACGGGTTTAGCATTTATTGTTGAAGGTTCAAGCGCACCCTCCATCGGCGAGTTCATCAAAGTGGAATTTCCGGTCCCCGGTGGCGAGCAAATCGCTTGGTTCGCCAAAGTTGTTCGCCTCGAAGAGTTTACTCCGGATCCATGGTGGAGTGAGGCTCGCAAAAAAGAACACGAAACTGATATTATCGTCGGGGTTCAGTTTCACCAACTTCCCGATGGCCACCGCCACGCGATTCGCACTCATTTACAGGTGAGCTTTCAAAAGATGCTCAAAGATCGTCAAAGCGCTCGCTGGAAGAGGCTTCAGGCGGCCATGGCGGCCCATGGCTGGCGTGCTCTCATGTACACGCTTGCCGCCGCTCTCGCATTTAGCATTCTTTATTTCTTAGCGCGTCCAACGCCCAATTATGATCCCAGTCGCGGGAGTCCTTGGGGCCAGCGTTTTAAGATTGGGCCTTAAGTTTTAGCGGCCGCCATTTTTTTTTAGCGACCTCCAGTTGAGTCAGAAACTTATCTCTGGGAATATAAATTCCGCCCCATTGTTTCAAAAGCGGCGTTACCATTTGAATGTCCATCCACTTATGGCCCTGCTCTTTGAGCTGCTCGATCAACCACCAAAGACAAAGTTTCGACGTATTAGGTTCCCGAAAAAACATACTCTCACCCGCAAATACTCCAGCCACGTAAACGCCGTAGAGTCCGCCGACTAAATCCTCGTCGCGCCAGCACTCGATACTGTGAGCGTAACCGGCTTTGCGAAATTCAACGTAAGCTTCAACGATCTCGTCCGTGATCCAGGTCCCGTCCTGCCCAGGTCGTGGCACAAGAGAGCAAGCGCGAACTACCTTTTCAAAAGCGTGATTACTAGTAAGGCGATAGTCGTGCTTTTTCTTCCATTTTTCAAAACTTCGAGGAATGTGGATATGATCAAATTCTAAAATTCCCCGATGCACAGGAGAAAACCAAAGTAGTGGCTGGCCATCCATCGGCCAGGGAAAAATTCCGAAACTGTAAGCCTCAAGCAAAGTCTCATTGTTGAGGCCCCCTTCCACCATGACCAAGCCATCAGTCATCGTGTTGCGGGGATCAGGGAAAATGCGGCGAACGGGCGCAAATGGAATCACGCCTCCTCCGGCCGACAGATGTCGCAGTGACCACAAGCTTGATCCGTCGCATGACCGAAGTAGTTATAAATCACTTGCTTGCGACAGGTGGTCGATTCTGCCCAACGAACCATCTCGAGCAATTTTTCATTCAGCGCCCGAGCTCTGAGTTTATGAACTTCCTCGTTGAGCCATTCAGGATTGGGATCAGCGACCCAATTCAATTTTCTTATGTCGTGATTTGGCCATTCAATCGCCCCCCAGCGCTCAAGCCAATTCAGTGCCGTTTCCAAACGATAATCCCGCTTGTGATAAAACAGCAGCTTCTCTCTAAGGAACTCGACGCCCTGACTTCTTACTTCTTGAATCTGATTTTTAAGGAGCCGCATAACTGCGCGAACAAATTCCGCATCGGGATTAATCCATTTAATAAAATCCATTTGGATTGTGACATCGTCACGGTCATAGAGCAGCTGGCACCGCGAATGGGCGCCATCTCGCCCTGCTCTTCCCGCCTCCTGATAGTAAGATTCAATGGCACCGGGAGGTTCGGCGTGGATAAGAAGTCGTATATCCGGCTTGTCAATTCCAAGCCCAAAAGCGGGCGTCGCTAAAATAAGGTCCGTCGTTCCAGACATGAAGTGGCGCTGGTTACCGGAGCGATGCGAATCGTTTAACTGAGAATGATATGTGACATGACCAATCCCCAGCTTTTCTAATTCCCGGCTGCATTTCTCAAGCGTCGAAATTAGCGAGAAATAAATAATTCCGGGCCCAGGATACCGATGCCTAAAAAGAACGAATTGCTGAATTTTTTGATCAAGCCCAACGACTTCGGAAACCCCGAAGAAAAGCCCCGGTCGCTCGAGTCCATGATTCCAAACCGGCGAATCCTTGACTCCGAGTTGCTCTAGTATTTCTTGTTGCACTTTAGGAGTTGCGGTTGCGGTGAGCGCCAAAACTGGCGGCAGTCCAAGCCGTGCGCGATGCTCTCCTAGCCTCGAGTACTCAGGCCTAAAATCTTGCCCCCATTGGCTGATACAGTGGGCTTCGTCAATCGCCATCAGGCTAATTTTAAGTCCCTTTATGGCTTCATCAAATTCAGGAAGTTTTAAACGTTCAGGAGTGACGTAAAGGAGTTTAACTTGGTGGTCGGCAACCTGCCGCCACCGTTTTTCGCGTTCTTGTCTCGAAATAGATGAGTTAATGAAAGTAGCTTTGAGCCCTTTGGATCGCGCCGCCTTCACCTGATCTTCAGCGAGCGCAATCAGCGGCGAAATGACAAGTGTGAGTCCCTCCAGAAGCGCACTTGGCAACTGGTAAGTCAGACTCTTCCCAAACCCCGTTGGCATAATGACAAGTCCACTACCCGCACTGAGCACGTGGTTGATGACTTCCTCTTGGCCGACGCGAAATTCACTTAGGCCGAAAGTTTGTTGTAGTGTTTCTCTGATGTTTGTAGTCACAGTGGAATATTATGGCGTCAAGGTGGATCACGCAACGGGAATGTCGGCACGATAAGACTTGAGGCCCGGAGGTTCCGCCATTTCCCCGCTCAGCTGCCTGCGCACTCGGCGCAATCGCATTGCACTTTCGTTACGACATGAAATCGCTCCTGGACCTGCATTTCGAATTCTCTGAAGCGACTCCAACCTTGCATTAATGCTTCCGCCTCATCGCGGTTGTTTTTTAGGTAATCCATAGCTCTGTGATATTGACGACCCCAAGTTAAAATCCTTGTGTACGGGCGAAGTCGCCATTTCAATCCCTTGATTTGCCGACACAAAGTTCCCGTCAACGACCTGACCCAAGCGTTATATCGGGCGCGCGATGGAAACTTTAAAAGCGCGTGGATATGATCCTCGTGAACTGCCGTCGAATAAACTGTTACGCCGAACTTTTCACCGAGTTTTCGAATTTGACTCTCAATTTTGCCTGCATTTTGAAAAAGCTGAATTGCATCGTCTGCCTTGAGAACTAGATGGATCGGTGCCTTTAAATTTAACGGCCGCCCAATCTTCCGCTTCCCTTTCTTAAGTAGACTTCCACCGAACTCGTTTCTAATTTCTTCTTTAAACAGTAATTGTTGTTTCATAGCAGCGACTCTAGCACGGAATTTTAGAGCGTTATTTTGCGGTAAATTATCCGCCAGTGTCGTGAACAAATTTATCGCTGGTCGCCCTTCTCCGGCATTATTGACTTGGCCCCAGTGTCTTCCATTCTCGTGCGTGGGGGTCCCTTCACTACTTAAAAGTGCATTTGAGGAGGCCAATTGAAAAGCGGAAATTGGCGTCAAATAAAAAATTAGTATTTGTCTTGTAACAGCGATTATATCACTAGAGTTGTAACAGCGAAAATGTCACAAAAAAGTTATCAATAAGAGTCGGAAGACATCGTCATTTATTTATCCGAACCGCCTAAAAGCGTTACTTTGGGCAGTAGAAAAACCAGCGGTCGCTGCCGGACTAAGAAGCCGGTAAAGCCCGCCCGGGACGGTTCTCCGTCCCGG
>JAYSTF010000146.1:0-7417 GCA_043720065.1 Pseudobdellovibrionaceae bacterium
CACCGGTCAGTTTGGTAAAATCAGAAGCGTCGGCGAAGGTGTCTCGGAGCTAAAAATTAATTATGGACCGGGCTTTCGTATTTATTACGGAATCCACGAAGACAAACTAATTTTAATCTTGATGGGCGGAAGCAAAAGAACGCAGGAGTCAGGTATCAAAAAAGCAAAAGTCTATTGGGCTGAATGGAAGGAAAGAACCCGATGAAAAAATCAAACAGAAGTTTCGAATCAGATTTGATGGAAAAGCTCCGCGACCCTCAGTTCGCATCAAACTACATCATGGCCGCGATCGTCGACAACGACATGGACTTTCTTCCGATTGCCTTAGGCGATGTAGCAAAGGCGCACGGGATGTCGAAACTTTCGGAAGAGACTGGAATTAATCGCCGCACGCTTTACAAGGTCTTCGATAAAAAAGGCCGTCCTAGCTTTGATCTTGTGACCCAAATTATGGAAAGCTTAGGAATGGAAATTCAAGTGCGCCCGAAGAAAACGAAACGGTCGAAAGCCTCGTAGAACCCGATATTCGAAATTGGAAAATCGAGGAATTTTTTCTGGCGAAAAAATTGGTTGCGGATCTTTGCCAATGTGCGAACCGCCGCAACCCCATGATTTTATTGAACTAAAGTTTTCAAATTCACACACATTTTCCAACGAGTGCATAGGGCTCTACTTAAGAGACATTTCGTTGAACGAAATTGCTCTTCACCAGCATGGTTACCAAACAGGGATAAAAATAGCGGAAAGGGTGTACACCGCTTGGCGGAAAACTGGTCGCACTAGAGCTCAGCCGTTGTTTGGATTCACCTATTTCATGGGACAACTGATAGAGGAGCCGCGGGAGCAGCAAGTGCTAATTCTAATTCGGCGACTGGCAGCCGAAGGCAAAAGCGCTAAAGAGATCGCCCAGTATTTGAATGGAAAGAGGCTGAAGCCTAGAAGGGCGAAAGTCTGGCATCCCAACTCTATAGCGAAGATATTGAATAGGTAGCTCTGAGGACGCCGTTTGTGGAGGGTGGAAAGTGACTAATTTTGGGTCGTTTTGCCAATCCCAAGGCTTGAAATGGACACCATTTCGTTCCTAAAGCGAACATATCTATCTTAAAGAACTGGCCTTTTTGTTGCACCCACTTGTGCCGAAGTGGGAATTGTGGGATAGTCCCACTTGTCTTAGAGTCCCACCGGAGGTTAAAATAAACTTGGAGGGTAATGTTATGGGAGCGCCAAAGTATTCGGATGAGAAAGGTCGCCTGACGCTTGGGAGCGAATTCGCCAATATGGAGTTTCTCGTTATCAGGCAGCCTAACGGAGACGTTACTTTGCGACCATCGGTCACAATTCCCGCAAACGAAGCATGGCTTCTGAAAAATGCAAAGGCTTTGAGCATGGTTGCGCGTGGACTTGAGCAGGCGAGCGAAGGAAAGTTCGCTAAATCTCCGCGTAGCGAAGACGATTCCAAATGGCTTGATGAAATCGAAGACTAAATGGCCTTCAAGGAAAAGTGGACGGTTGAAGCCGCAGGCACCTATGGTGATCTGCGTACCCGTGCAAAAACAGCCTTTGATAATCGTCAAAAAAAGAAAGTAAAAAAATCCAGCCCAATCGAAGGTCTTTTCAAACAGGTGGAAAAAACTGTTCGCCTGCTTTTGGAAAATCCAAAGCATCCGGGTCTAAAAACCCATGAATACGATTCGATTGTTCACCCATATAAACCCAAAGAAAAAGTTTTCGAAGCCTATGCCCAAAACAACACTCCAGGTGCCTATCGAGTGTTTTGGTGTTACGGGCCTGGAAAGGGTGAAATTACTTTAATCGCTATCACTCCACATCCCTAAATTGCACTAGAGTGGACGGATGATCGGGCTGTTCGATAATTGTTCGATGTAACCCCCTTCAACTGCGATGGAAAATTCCCTCGATGGCTTTGGCAAGCGTAGGAATGGGAATGAGCTCTTGCTCGAGCCATCGCCTCAGCTCGCGTGCATTACAATTCTAATCGCTTTCATCGTTTACAATCTCATGTGTGGCCATTTCGTAAATCTGATTCCAAAATTAAAATCTGCGTGGGCTCCCAAGAAAATCTGGCACATGATTCCTGGATTTCTGATTGGTGCATTGCCAATCGTGCTTGCGTACGTATTGCTGTACTCGCAAGGAGAATTGTCTCCATATCGTGGGATAACAGTTTTAATGGCGCTACTTACTCTTGCGACCGTAGCCTGGGAAGAGCTATGGTTTCGCGGCATTGCTCTTGAATTGGCGCCTAACAGGTATTCAAGAATTGGTGCGGCTTTAATTTTTGGCCTTATTTTTGCGCTTCTTCACCTGATGAATCCGAAAATTAATTTGCTTGAAGATGGTCTTCAGTTAGCTCTTGCGGGATATACGCTCGGCGTTTGCTACTTTGCTTTTGGCAGTATCTGGGCTCCCCTTGGAATGCACTTTGCGAACAACTCGATCCAGGCTGTTTTTGGAAAATCAACCGAGCCTCGGACGATAGCGTATTGGGGAGCACTGGTACTAATCGCGATTCTGTTAACGGTCATGTTGTGGAAGAGAGAACATAGACGTGGAGTCGAACAATAGTTTATTTTAGCCATGGCGCCGAAATTTTTTGACTCTCTTTTCTATCTCTAGAAGTTCACTGTCCTTCGCAAATTGGCCGTTTGGATAAAGAAATACAGAGGGGTGTACTGCAAAAACAATCGCAAAAATCTCAGCATAATGCTGGGTAACTGGAATTTTATCGTTTTCAATTGCACTTAGGTTAGAGATTTGAATTTGGGTCAGATCGTTGACCTGCTCAAGGGTGAGGCCTTCGCGTTTGCGGAATGCCTTTACCATTTGTCCGGGAGTCGAGTCCTTGGGAACAATCTCATTCAAGATATCCATCATTCTGCGAGCCATAAAACCTCCATTTACTTTCCGTTTGCCCGGCGGTACACGTCTACTTGTACCGCCGCACAGTCTAACTGTAATCGTGCTGAGTCGTTACGCGGACCACTCGCACCACGACAATTTCATTCTCCAATCGATAAATCACTCGTCCTTTATAGGAGAATGAAATGGCCCTGTGGCCTTTCCATTTTCCTTCAAGCTCGTGGTCGCGCCACGTGCGATTTAACTGTGCGGACTCAATTCCCTGCGTTTCAACTTCAGTAATCCACTTCTTAAGAACCGCAATATCATCCGCATCAATTTCTTCGGACTTCAATCTAAGGCGGAGTTCGGCTTCAGATTCATCCGTCATCTCCACACGCCAATTCACTCCGCCTCCTTATATAAGAATATAACTTATATTTAAATATAAATCAAGAAGTTCATATTAAAGCCTGAAGTGCACTAGGGAGGTGTTCAAAGTGAATTCAAAACAGTCGCAAGAACCGTAGAACTGTAAGTATTGGAAATTATTAATGAAAATTGGTTGCGGTTCACCGTCAATATACCACCCAACGCAATGGCACGATAAGATTGATGTTTTCCAGTTTAACAACTCGGGTATTTCTCGAAAAGCAGTCGATTTGTATCAATCCGGGCTCTCTTTACAAGCGGTCGCTTGGCAAGTTCGTCGATCCAAAACATTCGTTCGAAAGACACTCTTAAAGCACAGAGTGGATTTGCGAGCCCATTCGCATGACCAACTCGCGAGTGGCGTGAAGGCCAAAGCGATGGCAATCAAAAATGCTCCCTATGGGTTCGTATTGGTCAACGGCGCTCTTCTCGAGGACCCAAGGGAAATTGCCGTCGTCCAACTCATTATCATGTGGTGGCAGCAAGGCTTGTCTCACGGCGCCATCGCGCGCAAACTCAACGCCCAAAAAATCAAACCTCGGAAGGCGGCTCTTTGGAGTCAACCGACCGTGGGATGCATCATCAAACGCCAATCAAAACGATAAGGGAGGAACCATGGGATTCAATAAACTAATCGAAGCGATCGCGGTATTGGCACTGCTCGCCGCTTCGACGGTCCAGCTACCAAATATCGTCGCGAAAGTGCAGGTCGCTCAGCTACAACTTCTGAAAGCTTCGCAATCAAAAAGCTGGGGGCGAGCATTGCTTCTGCCGGTAAGGTAACGTCAGGAATAATGGCACTTATCAACAATGCAGGCGAGGTCTGTCCTGATGCCGTTAGTCCAAATAATGCGCGCTCCAAAAAGATGGGGCTCAATTAACAAGCGGCATATATAGACCTTCCCTTTTGTTCAGGTGCAATTTAGGGAAAACACGGATCGTCGTTATTCATTCCACTTAGGTCAAGGCGTGGCCTCGCGCCCAGCTGGGAGTCCGAGCCGGCACATGCATTGCATTTATCAAAGTTATGAAAATGCCTGCGATTGCTGAGAGTTATAATAAGGGTATTGCTGCCGTTATCTTGTCAATTATTTTGACAACGAGCGGCCCATTGGCGGCAGCGCAATCCTCACTCTCTAAACTAGTTTGCAGCGATGTTGGGACTCCCAGTAACCCGAAAGCCGCAGTCGAGGCCTGGATGTCTAAAACGCTGGGTCAAAAAGTGAGCTGGGAAACCACACTGTCATCTAGTCAGATCGACCGAATAGATTTAGTCGCGTTGGATAGAATGGGGATTCAGTCCGCAAATCTGCAGAGGCTTTTTGTCGAAGTTAAAGCCGATCTAGGTCAAGCAATTCAACGCGAACCCCGTATCTCGGACGATGAGAAAGCAAAACTGCAAAGTGAAATTAAAGACGTTGAGTTCAAAACGGCATCCGACTTAATAAAAGAAAAACTGATTAACAAAACTCACTATGTCGCATCATGTTCCTATGCAGGAACTGACGTGAATGCCTCCGTAAATTACGCAAGGGACGGAGTGCAAGCACTAGTGTTTATTTGCCCGGGCACCTTAGTGTGGGGCGCGATTATTGGAGCAGCGAAATTTGAAAGTTTCTATCGTCGTACGATGGCCCACGAGCTGGGTCACTTTATTGCGGCAAGCTACTACGAAAGCGATTCTAAATTTGCGGGACTTTACGACGGATTTCTGTCATGCATCGGCGCAAAACTCGGTATTAACAAGTTCGATCGTCCAATGAAGTCGGAGTACACCGCAGATTATTGGGGCTCAGCCGCAAGCGCTGTGTATTTTGAACGTGTTAATGCAGACCAAAAATTTTTCAAACAGTTTAGCATAGCTTCCTTTTCTAGCCACAAAGGTAAAACGTGCTCCGCAGAAAAAAGCGAAAACAGCGCTTACACGACTTCAAGCCAACGCATTAATATTCTGTGGGGAAATAATCCAAACATTCACCGGATATTCGGCAATAAAGATTCGCCTGAGCCATGTGGAATTTAAATCTAAGAACAGTCAACAACCGTAAGATCATGATGAATCTCGGGCCGCAAAACTCTGAACTTCACCAAGTTTTATAAATCGTTCGCCGTTTGCTTGATCTGGTTAAGTAATTACTTAGCTGCTCTGTCGTGCTTCAGACATAAGATAGCTCTTCTTTTTTGCCGCCGTCAAATCGTCTGACCTTACCGTTCTTGACCAACTTTTAACGGAAAGAAATCCGTTAGCTTTGGCAATGTTGTCTTATAAATATTGGCCAATATTTCTGATTCGGTAGAGCTGGATGAGCTATCCTTTAGCTCAATCAAGAGAAACACCTATTTTGGGTCGTTTGAAGATTGGCATTGACATGCTGTGCCCTATAGGGCACAGTGAATTCGTGCAGGTTAACCCACGAGATATCCAGTACTACGAAACTCCAGCTGGAAAAATACCGGCTAGGGACTGGTTGTCAGCTGTGAAAGACGGACTCACGCAGGCGATTCTGTACAAACGGATTCGACAAGCAGGCATCGGTCAGTTTGGTAAAACTAGAAGAGTCGGCGAAGGAGTCTCAGAACTGAAAATCGATCACGGACCGGGCTTTCGCATTTATTATGGAATCCACGAAGACAAACTCATCTTAATATTAATGGCTGGAAGTAAACGAACTCAAGAATCAGATATCAAAAAAGCGAAAGCCTATTGGACTGAATGGAAGGAAAGAAACTGATGAAAAAATCAAAAAGAAGTTTCGAAACAGATCTTATGGAAAAGCTCCGCGACCCCAAGTTCGCATCAAACTACATCATGGCCGCGATCGTCGATAACGACATGGACTTTCTTCCGATTGCCTTAGGCGATGTTGCAAAGGCGCATGGGATGTCGAAACTATCGGAAGAAACTGGAATTAATCGCCGCACACTTTATAAGGTTTTCGATGAAAAAGGCCGTCCCAGTTTTGATCTCGTGACCCAAATTATGGAAAGTTTAGGAATGGAAATTCAGGTGCGCCCGAAGAAAACGAAACAGTCGAAAGCCTCGTAAAATCAATCTCACGTAAATTATGGGTGGTTTTAAAAATCGCTTCTGTATTACTGTCAATATACCACCCGGTGCAACGGTGCGAAAATACTAGCGAGTCATAACGAGAAGTTCTTTTGGGTGGTATGAAAAAATTGGTTGCGAATCTTTGGCAATGTGCGAACCGCCGCAACCACATGATTTCATTGAACTAAAGTTTTCAAATCCTCACGCATTTTCTAAAGAGTGCATAGCTCTCTACCAAAAAGACATTTCGCTGAATGAAATCGCTCGAATCGTCGGGCGATCAAAAGCCAAAGTCCGGCGGGTTCTTCACCAGCATGGTTACCAAACGGGGACAAAGATTGCGGAGAAAGTGTACACGGCGTGGCGAAAGACTGGCCGGACGCGGTCCCATCCTATGTTCGGCACTACGTATTACATGGGACAGTTGGTACTAGAACCAAGGGAGAACCAGATTTTGATGTTGATCAGGCGGCTTGCGTCTCAGGGGCAGAGCGCAGCTGATATTGCCATACACCTCAATACTCAGGGAATGAAGCCCCGCAGAGCCAAAGCCTGGCATCCGAATTCACTAGCCAAGATCCTGAAGAGATTGGATGGCGAGACCTAATTTTGCGAGTGCCTCCATTTCGACCAGTCAGCCCACCATTGGAGTCATTATGGGCCGGCAAACGATTAGTAGGTTGACTTTCGGTATCCAATTGGATACGCTTACAAGCGTGGCCACATCTTCGAAAGAACTTCGCATCTATGAAACCACCGACGGCAGGAGACCATTCGATGAATGGTTGGATGGTCTTAAAGATAAGGCGATCCTCGCCCGAATTGTGGCGCGGCTCAATAGGGTCGCGTTGGGCAATCTTGGTGATGTAAAATCCGTTGGCGCAGGAGTCAGTGAATTGCGGTTGGCCTTTGGGAAGGGTTACCGCGTGTACTTTGCCCAGGAGAAAGACAGGATCATCTTGCTTCTCTCCGGAGGCGACAAAGGTTCACAGGAGAGAGATATTCGCGAAGCGAAGGTCTATTTGCAAGACTATAGGAGACGAGATCATGGCAAAAAGAAGTAGTGATTACCGCAAA
>JAYSTF010000147.1:0-2784 GCA_043720065.1 Pseudobdellovibrionaceae bacterium
TCATAAATCCTTACGGATTTATGACGCAAAGTTGGACAAAAAGTCGACGGGCACCCTTACTTCTTCATCGGATGGTGTTTTTCTAGCTCGCGGGCGAGATGATCGACGGAGAGGTGAGTGTATTTTTGGGTGGCCGTCAGTGATGTATGGCCGAGCAACTCTTGCAGCACGCGTAGGTCGGCGCCACTTGAAAGCATATGGGTAGCGTAAGAATGTCTTAGGGCATGTGGGTGCAGTGGCTTTACCAATCCCGCCCTGGCGCCAGCGTCGCGAATAATTTGATAGGCTAATCTAGTCGGCAGCGGCGCTTCGCCAAAAACATAAGCTGAATTAGATTTAAAAGCCTTCAAGGCAGGCCAACATAACGTAGGAAGGACGATCACTCGTTCGCGGCCGCCTTTCCCCATCACCTTTAGTGAGTGCTTGTCGAAGTCTAAGTTTGACCACTGCACACCACAAGCCTCGCTGACCCTAAGCCCGCCTCCATATAATAGTAGGAAGAGCACTTTATCGCGGGAAGCGGCCCCATCCTTACGTTCGTCTAATGACGTCAAGACTGAAACCACCTCATCTACTGCGATGAAATGGGGAATTTTCTGGGGAACCTTTGGAGCATGCACCTGGGCCGCGAGATCCTCGTCGATAAAGCTCTCTTGATAGAGCCAGTTAAAGAAACTCTTCACACAAGCCAATTTGCGGTTTCGCGAAGCGGGCGCAAGAGGAAGCCAAAGGTCCTGCGCCAATCGGACGAGTTCCTTAAGATCACGTGAAGTGAGAGGCTCAGCCGAAAAGGTTCCTGTGGTGGACTCAGAATTGTCAGTAAAAACGACACGAAATGACGTTTCACGCTCAGGCGCGTATAAAATCGTTTTTATTCCAACTGGCTGTAAAAATTGACCCAAATCCGTGGCATAGGATTTGGAGGTATGACGGGACGATGCTCTAGCAAAGCTGAGATGTTTCAGGTAGTTGATGGCCAGGGTGGCCATCAGGTAACGGGTTTTGGGTGACATTTCTGACTCATATCATAGGGTTAGAAAAGCTACATTGCGCCGTGCAAAAATACCTTGCTTACATTTCAGGCAGCTGTTAGAACGGCGTGTTATTGATGCAGAACGTTAACTGTGGCCTGAGAGGGCCTTAACAAAAACTGAAGGGACTGTACGTATGTCTGGTATCGAAAAACCTTCTATTCTTCTTCCTCCATCGGAGAGCAACCAAGCTCTACCGAGTTCAACTACCATCGGTGGTTCGATGCTTCTTGATAACAAGAAGATCGTCTACAAATCCGAAGTTATGCGCCAACTCATGCGCATGGTGGATCGCGTAGCGCCAAGTAACGCTACTGTATTGATCCTCGGTGAAAGCGGAACTGGTAAAGAACTAATTGCTAACGCCATCCACGAACGCTCGAATCGGCGTCACAAGCCATTCATAGCGATCAATTGCGGAGCACTTCGCGAAACTCTATTAGAGAGCGAACTCTTCGGTCACGAGAAAGGTGCCTTCACTGGCGCATACTCTCGCAAGATCGGATTGGCTGAAGTTGCAACCGGCGGAACTCTTTTCCTCGATGAAATCGGTGAATTGAGCCCCGGCATTCAATCAAAGCTGTTGCGCTTCCTTCAGGAAGGCGAAATTTATCGCGTCGGCGGAAAAGACCCAATTAAGGTCGACATCCGTTTGATCTCAGCAACGAACAAAGAGCTCGATAAGGAAGTTGTTCGCGGTAATTTCCGTGAAGACCTTTTCTACCGAATCAACACGATCATGGTTCACTCTCCGCCGCTTCGCCGACGTAAAGAGGACATCCTTGGTCTGGTTGAGCATTTCTTGTCCAACAATCCTTCAGCGATGCTAAATCGCGGTCGTCAGATGTCTGAAGACGCGATGAAGATTTTAATGAAGTACGACTGGCCGGGAAATATTCGTGAACTACAAAACGTTTGCGAGCGACTGCAGATCTTGTCTGAGGGTCATATTATTATGCCAGGCGATCTCCCTGAGCATATTAAGAACCCAGATCAAAAGATCGTTATCGACGACTATGATCCTACAATGACTCTTCACGAGCTTGAGAAGCGCTACATCTTAAAGGCGTTGAACTACTTCGACGGCAACAAGACTCAAGCAGCTAACGCACTCGGCATCACCATCAAGACGCTTTACAACAAGCTTCATGAGTACGGTGAGTTCGAGCGCTACGCAGTTCACACGAAGCCAAAGCCCATGAGCAACGGCGTTGGCCAGTAATCTTATTCTTCGAATTTTCCAAAAAGGGTCGCTTGAAAAAGCGGCCCTTTTTTTTGAAGTGCATGGCAATGGCGTTGCACTCAAACTAGCCAATGGCGCCAACGAATAGAAAATTAACCTTCATAGCTCTCCTATGTGTTGCCGTCCTATGGACGTCGCCAACCTGGGCCAAGAAACGCCACTGTGACGAAGTCTTAGCCGGCCTGTCGTCTTTCGCCCTAGAGCACGATACCGACCGTAGTGCTACAAATGCGGCCTTTTGGTTCGATTATAAGAGCCAACCTAAAGTGCCACCTGAAATCGTAGATTTAGGCGATCCTTGTGGTTTCAACCAATGTGCTCAAGTGTCCAGAACTGAGATCGCGCGGCATAATCGCGTCCGCGGCACGAACTATGACCGGCTGGTCATGCAGTTAAAAAAGGGCGATACCGTGGTGTTCGGCGAAAAGCGCTTTGTGCTTGGTGAGTTCCTCGGCGCCGGAAATGCCACGCATATATTTCGCTTAAGCGAATTCCCGGGACGAGTGATCC
>JAYSTF010000148.1:0-21311 GCA_043720065.1 Pseudobdellovibrionaceae bacterium
GATCAAGAGTTAGCAGCGCTCGAAGCCCAGGAACCTAAAGTTAAAACGGCAAATGTAAAGTCGGACGATGAAGACAAAATCGGAGAATGCAAAGATGACGAAAAAGTTGCAGACAAAGAAGACGAGCAAGATGAACTCGACGACCTCGCCGAACAGCCAGATTCTGAGCTCGCGACACCCAACTCGACAACCGTTAGCGGCGGGATTCTCTCAAACCGTAATGAAGGCAACCAGCTCAATGGACTGGAAGAGTGGAAAGCACTCCTCCTCAACCAGCCGAATTTCAAAGAAACTGTTCGCTTAATCGAACTTGCCCAAGCGGGCAAAATCAGCAACGCCCTATTTTATAAATTAGTCGAACTCATGATTACTGATCCGCGTCCAGGCATCCAAGAGATGGGCATCCTCGCAGCTGGTCGTACGCCAAGCTATGAAAGCTTTCACATGTTAATCCGTGTGGTGAAAGCGGAAAATTTAGGATCAAAACTCCGCGACCGTGCGGAAAAAGAATTAAATGCCTACGAGCAGCCCCGATTCCTTTCAACTCTCGAGCGCATTTTAAAAGATTCTAGCGACGTCTTTGCCGTGGTCTGGGCGACGCGCCAGCTCGAAGATTCCGCGCATACTTATTTAACGGCTAAGTTTGTCCGCCCGGAAACACCGGCGGGGCCACTTGCAGGTAAAAACCCTTACGTCTCAACGTTCCAACGCTTTGTTGTGGTTCTTCAGGACCTCACAAAGGTCGGCAACAATTCAGAAGAGATGTCTCAAGCCCGCTCCACTCTATCCAAGATTCAAGATTTGCTTCGCAGCTTCTCCTAGGTCTATGATACCTGGATGCGAATTCACGCCATTCTTTTCATTTTCTTTTTGGCGCAATCAGCTTCTGCCGTTGTTATCCCAAAGGACCTGGACCGCTCCGACCGCGACCAAGTCATTCGCCTTCTTGGGCTTTCAACAAGCACTAAATTATTAACGAATCCCTTTCCACTTGGTGGCTACAGCGGCTTTGAAGTGGGCGTTTCATTAGAGCTAATTGATATCCGCGATCTCGCAGAACTTGGCGTCACATCCACGGATGGCGACAGGGAACTTCGCTTTCCCCGCCTCACTATTGGCAAAGGTCTTTACAACAATCTTGATTTGTTCCTGAATTTTGCCCCGCAAACGGCGGGCTCTGAACTGACGAGCTTTGGCGGCGCACTCCGGTATTCTTTTTATGAAGCACAGTTTCTGCCGGTGAACGTTTCTCTAAATATCAACGCTGACCACGTCAACGTGAACGATCAATTTGAGAGCACGACTCTCGGCGCGCAACTTGTCGCAGGTCTTTATATCGATCAGTTTTCACTTTATATGGGAGTGGGCCAGCTCCGCTCCAGTGGAACTTTTATTGCGGGAAATTTTGCAGACGAAGACGTGACCGTGAACATCACTGATCCAGACGTGAATCAGGCGAGTAAAACCGTAGATCAAACAGTAAATCAGATTCACACGATGGCGGGAGTTACCGTCCACCTTGACGACTTCTTTGTTGCCGCTCAAATCGACCGCTACCCCGATCCCGTCTATAGCGGTCGCCTAGGAATGCGGTTCTAGTCCGGCGCCGGTGCTGCAATGTGTTGGCTCCTATTGGTTGTGTGCTGCTTCATCTTAATTTGCCGAGAGCGATCTTTACCCGCTAACTCTGGCTGCGAACTATGACCCATCAAAATTTTTTCAGCTGCGCTTGGCTGATCGCCGTGACCGTCAAAGTTCCGGAAACTATTTTTTCTTCCAATTCAGGAAAATCAGTTAATGCCCTTGAGGCATTCACTCTTCGGGCGGCTTCACCCTGACCCATATGCAAAACTCTCACGCAATAATCAAATAGAGAGTTGCACCCAACTCGAGCAAAAAGCCGCCGCGATTGCACTTCGGCCAAATAATGCAGAAGTTTTGTGATCGATTCGCGGACGGTCAGAGCGGCATCCTCGGTGTTTTTTAAAAGAGTGTCGTCATCTAGATTCTTCAAGTTCATAATGATCCCCTTTGTGAAAGAATCTTTTAGCACGATTTTCAAATTTCAATTTCCGGCATTTCCTCTTGTGAAATTTGAGTTTGGGCAATCCACATAGGCGACTGACCACAGTCTCTAATCTTTGTTTAGGCTGCGACCCCATAAGATTTTGTCCCCGACCGTGCATAACTTCAACCCACCAAGTGAAGCGCTTGCTGGCAAACGAGAAATGCTGTCAACATTTTTTAAATCTAACCCGGAGGAATTCGCCAAACTAATTTTGACTAGTTAGCCCGTCTAATCCAAAATAAAGAAAAGGACCCCGCAGGGTCCTTTTCATAGTCTATATTTTGCAGATTATTTTTCTGACTTTACTAGGCAGCTTTACGTGACTGCTTGATTGAAACATTCACGCTTGGAATGCGGAGCTTGGGATAGATTTGCGTCATCCCAAGGCCTGTCGCATAAATTGCGAGAGCGCCAATCAATAGACTGTACGTCGCGCGGAAGGTGTTGTGATTAGCCAAAACCTTTGGCAATAAACCACCGAGCAGGGTATTGAGATGAGGCACTGCGAACGCCGCAACCAAAATCAATATCGCCCCGAATACCCGCGCCTGATTGCCCTTCATTTTTATCGTATTCGTCAGAGTCATGTGGCCAAAGGCCAATGCCCAAACGCCAACGAGTAACACTAAATCCATAAACCCTCCTTTGAGAGTGTTTGTGTGGCACAGGGTTATGTTGTGCAAGCCCTGAACCGCTGAGATCTACTTATAATGTTTATGACCGAGCAAGAAGTAGGCACTGCACTGTTAGTAGCCAGTCTTTTCACCGGTTTTGTTTCAAAATGGGACGATTCGGCAAGCCTGGGCAAATAAAACTTGTTTTGATCCTAAAGTTTTTGAATGCTTTCAAGAATGGTCGAGGTGCTTTGGCCTGGGTGAAATTTTAGCGATTTCACCTCGCCGCCACCCTTCAACACCACTTCATGGCCGACGATCTTTTCCACGGGCCAATCCCCGCCTTTGACGAGAATGTCTGGCTTGATCGCACTGATGAGTTCTAATGGCGTATCTTCGTTAAAGATCACCACATAATCGACGCAATCAAGAGCTGCGAGAATCTCCGCTCGATCGGATTCGCTCTGCACGGGGCGCGCCTCGCCTTTTAGGCGCTTAACACTGGCGTCACTGTTAAGTCCCACAACGAGCATATCCCCAAGACGCCAAGCTTCCTGGAGATAGCGGATGTGGCCAACATGCAGAATGTCGAAACAGCCATTGGTAAAAACAACTTTCCCGCCTTTGCGAAGGGCGGGAAGTTTTTTAAGGATATCTGGGAGAGCAATTGGTTGCCCCATTTTTTAAACTCGATTCTAGCGCTGCCGATAAAGTTGGAGGCCGGTCATGGGAGACAGAAGGTCCCTCTGCAAAATCGCGGAGAGCAAAGGAAGAAGCACAATTCCACTGAGTACCACAAAAACGCTGCGAAGCAAAACTTGCAGCGGATAAACCGCCGATTTGTGCTGCTGATCATCGCCCATTTGGTAATCGAATGTCCATTCACCCAGAGTGCGACCGAAGAAACTTCGCGCCACAACCACGTACATTAATAGAACTGAAACAAGCAGGGCAAAGAACGCCATTTTGGTTGGTACATCAAGCCCAGCGCGGAACACCAACGATGCGAGGTCCACACCCGTGATCGTCATTAGCGCTACCATGAATACAAGCGACAACGCGAAAACAACAATTCCGTCGAGGATCGCCGAAGGCAACGCCACAGGCGCTCGCTCAAGCATACGAACCATCGGAGAGTCCGATGCCCCACGACGAGTACCTACGTTTTCAACAGCCTTGTTTAACGGGGACGGCGCATTGAAGCGGGGATTCAAAGTCGGGAATGTCGGCGCCTCAGGGCGAGAGACTTCCATCTCAGCGGCGCGCTTTTTCATGGTGCCTGGGGCAGGCAACGGTTCGGTCATGGAAACCGAAGATCGTTCAGAAGCGCGCTCTGCCGGGCGCTCCTTAGGTTTTGTGCGTTCTTTTCCAACCGGTGATTCGAGAGCTTTCAGTAGATCCGCAAACACTTGAGGGCGTGCAGTATCGTTCGATTGAGTGGCGGTTTTCTCTTGTAAGCCGAAACTGGGAATCTGCGCTGATTTCGCTGCCATGAGTCCCG
Source organism: Pseudobdellovibrionaceae bacterium (assembly GCA_043720065.1). Classification (GTDB taxonomy): domain Bacteria; phylum Bdellovibrionota; class Bdellovibrionia; order Bdellovibrionales; family UBA1609; genus JAIBAM01. The sequence goes on from JAYSTF010000148.1 coordinate 4,184, forward strand.
AACTCTTAACCTGTTCCGCTAACGGAACTGATTTTTTATGGAAACCTAAGCCCTCAGTGAGAGGTTTAATCTCAAATTCTTCAAAAGGATCCATGAAATTATTCCCCCTGACCTTCACCGGTCGCTATCCAAGCTCATACTTTAGGATGCTGGCCAGAGCCAAGCAAGCCGTTTCAACACGCAGGACCTGAGAACCTAAAGTGACTGGCGCCATGTTAGCTTTGCGGAATTGTTCGACTTCTTGTGGCGAAAATCCACCTTCGCTGCCAATAAACACGTAAATCTCATCAAATTTTTGTTTTTGGACCCCGCTTAAGGCGTCTTTTAGGGTCATGTCGGCCACACCCTCGTAAGGGAATAGACCCAAAACACCCGTCATTTGGTTAACTTTTCCCATGACGTCCGTCATTTTTTGAACAGGGGGCATTTCGAGCAAATGACCCCTCGCCGACTGTTGCGACGCTTGGCGAATTAACTTTTGCCAGCGATCCATCTTGGCCTGCGGAATGCCTTTTACTTCTCGAACGAAACTAAAATCGGATACCACAAGTTGAATTGAGTAGACCCCAAGCTCAACAGACTTTTCCACAATCCAGTCAACTGTCGAAAATCGAGGGCAGCTTAAAACCAAATGAATGAATGGTTTTTTAAGTGAGGGAAGCTCCCGTTGCTCGATGCGCCTAAGAGAAAGTGCCTTTTTATCGAGTTTTATGAGCTCAACGAGCCAGGCTTTGCCCGTTTCAAGTAGTTCAAATCTCTCTCCCACTTGAAAACGGCAAACATCGCGCAGGTGGTGATATAAATCACCGCGCACTTCCATTTCATTTTCTTGCCAAGGTTGAGGTTCCAGCCAAAAGCGTCGCAAAATTCTTAACTCCTTTGGAGCGCAAAACCATGCCACTCGTTGAGTGTCTGGTGTTCGAGTTCTTTAAATCCGGTCATCACAAATTTTTCGCGGAAAATTCCTAAACGTTCATCGATAATTCCTGAGAGCACCAAAACGCCACCAGGAACGACTAATCTTTTGAGGTCTCTTTGCAGTAGGACCAAAACTCCATCGATGATATTAGCTACCACAATGTCGAAAGGTTCTTTGAATTGCTCGAGGCCCTCGGCGTTCACTTGAATTGTAGTTTCATTATTGAGCTCGAGATTTTCTTTCGCCACTCTAACCGCTTCAGGATCCACATCGGTTCCAATGGTTTCACCAGCGCCAATAAGTTTAGCGAGAATCGCGAGAATTCCGGTACCGGTGCCGACATCAAGAACTCGTGCGCCTTTGCGTTCTTTCATCGCTCTTGCAACTAATCTTGCCGCAAGCTGAGTAGTCTCGTGAGTGCCAGTACCAAACGCCATTCCGGGCTCCATGAGAATCACGCCTTTAGCTTGAGCTGGCCGTTCACACCAATGGGGCACAATCCAGATTCCATCGACGAGTTCAAATGGCACGAAACCTTTTTTCCACTCTTCCAGCCAATCGCGCGCTTCTTCCTGATGCCACTCAGCTTTAACTGTGGGCCATTGAGCGCGAAGCTCTGCCAAATCTTCTGGCGCCAAAGGCTCACTAAAAAATACTTCTAAATCCGAAGTCGTCGTGGAAATCGTTTCGACAGAATAATCTTGGGGGTTTTGGCGAAAGCTTAAGGCTTCTGAAATTCCGCCGGCGCCGTTTTCAAAGCACCAAAGAGCGATCAACTCTTGGCTGTCGCTCGAAACATTTTTCAAATGAAGTCGATAGTATTTGTCTTTTGTCACTGCACCACAGGGCCATCAACGGATGGCACCTGGGTGTTATCTGGGGCTTTAGAGGCAAAATCAACGCTAAAGGTCTCCGCCGAAGCCTGATCTGGAGTTTTTTCCTCAACTTCCGCCTTTTTACCCTTCGCCTTTGATTCGGTCGTCGCGGAACTTAAATCAATGCCGTCGCCCACCATAATGAAATTATCTTCCAAAAGCGGCATGTCGTCCCTTGAGAACTGCGAAAACTCACGCGCTACACTCACATCTTTTTCCACATGAATGATTTTAACCCGACCAACCGCAACACTTAACTCACCCGCTGATCGGTTATGAAAGCTATCATAAAGCGGCATTTTGCGTTTTACAGTGACGATCATTCCAGGCTTCAACCCAGAAGCGACACCTTGAGAAATATAAAAATCGCGATAGCTTTTGTCCGTCTCAGACATTGCCAGAGATTTGCGCATATCAAATATGGTGAGGTCATCCGCAGACGCGGCAACTGAAAACAAAAAGCCCACAAAAAACAGCCATCGGTTTGGCAACATAAAGGATTCCCTCCATGGGATACCCGTTTACATCCATCCTAGAAGTCTTTGGTTCACGCCAATCCTTGGCTAACATTCTATTCGGGCAAATGCCGCCTTGACTTAAACCGAGACGCTCCAATCCAGCCTTAAGTCTGGACAATTTCTTTGAGCCCCAATTAAACTTAAGCCTCAGTGCACAAGCGTTTATTTGTAGTCGATATCGTGAAGGTCTTCTTCCTCAGTCTAATCATTCTATATGACGGCTACGCGGCGATTTGGAGCGAGCTCAAGGACTGGCCGTTAGGCAAGTCCTTCCTATTTGATTCCGTTTATTTAAGCCTCCATAGTTTTTGTTTTGCCGGATTCGTAGTTTTAGCGGCTTTTGCGTTTCTCGCCGGTTACCGGGGAGGCAAAATACAGCTGAAAAACCTAATCATCCTCGTAGTCTTCGGCGCCGTAATCGTAAGTTTTTCCGAGGGTGGCTTTACGCTCTCATCTCTTTGGGTGGAATGGGACATCTACCAGTACCTAATGGTGAATATAATCTGCCTTTACGTTTGTGCGAGGACCGAAAAGCTCGGCTGGGCATTGGGCTTAATCGGCCTCGCGATGTTTTTCATCCCCTGGGGAAACGTTGCTTTCGACTGGAATTTATCCGTCGACGCACGCCGAGTGCTTACAGGTTACTGTAATCAAGATGGCCGCGGCGGCTGGCATTTGCTTCCTTGGATTGGACTCTCATGGGTAATGTATTCATTTGGTCGGATCACGGCGAAAAGCCCTATGGAGAGCAAATGGGAGTTCGCACTTTGGGCCCCGACCTTAACCTATTGCGTCCTCAATTGGGGTGCTTATTCCTACCCGCCTCTCAGCCTCGGATTTTATTGCTTCGTCTTTAGCCGCTCGCCAGTGGATTTTTGGATCCAGATGCTACCTGTTCTCTTTTTATTTCGACTATCCACAAACGCCACGGTGCAAAACTTTTTTATTCAACATCCGCGCTTGCAGTTTTTCTCCAATTTATACTTGGCGAAAAAACTGGGACTCGCCTTTATCCTGCATATCTTCGTTTCTTACGTATTCGGTGCATTCGACGTCGAGATCCGTAACCACCCCCTTTTGTCAGAAATTTACTTCCTGATCTTACTTCCTATCATCGAAGGCCTCACCCGCTTTAGCGACTGGACGATTCGCCGCCTGACCGTAAAATGATTTTAGGGATAATAAAGAACAGCGTGGTCTTTGTTCCAAAGTCGGATGGAATCCGCCGCGAACCTAAATTCTTGGATCTGTTTTTTTGCGATGTCTTGTATCCCTCGCCCCATCATCGGAACAGGAAGAGACTTTAAATTCAAAAGAGGCGGCTGAGTGCCCAACGTTGATTGGATGTCCACGCGTTGCAAAAGCGAATTGGACATGGAGTACAACACCGGATTAGTTCCCGCATCAAGTCTGGCCTGCTTCTGAACCGCGTAGGTTCTTGTCTCTTTAAGATTCGCGCCAGCAAATCTTAAAGAGACCCATCTCTTCTCGAGATGGATATCGCTTGATGGCGCAAGAGTTTCTAACACGTCAGCGCGCTTGCAAAGCTTTCTGTCGCAAGTGAAGTAAAGCTTAAAAATTCCACCGCTTAAATCCCAACCAATACCTTCAAGCAAAAGTCCAGGTTGGGAAAGGTAACCTAAAAGTCCGCGCCGCCTCAAATAAACGCCAAGCAAATCGCGCGTGGCTTTAGCCGATTCCGCGACCGCAACAGCCAGCCGTCCTCCCGTTATCGCGCTTCCTTTTGCTTCAATTCCAAAATACAAGTGACTGGTCCAATGACCGTTTTCAAGGGGCGAATCCCATCTCTCAATCTCTCCGAGGGCTGATTTCGCTAGCGCAAGCTCTTCAAAACTCATGGTCTTCGAAAAATCATAAACCGCGCGCTGATGCCATTCGAAGTAATTCTTTATAATGTAACGAACATGGTTGGTGTCGCCCCCCCCGAGCCACCGGGAAGTAGAGTGCGCAAAGGCGGAAACGCCCGACAATGAGGCCCCAGCTGACAGTACTCCACCAATTAAGAAATCTCGCCGATTTATCAAAGCTCAATTCCACTTTCTCGGTTTGAAAATTGAATTTACAAATTCATTCCGGATTTGTGTGTCCTGTAGGAGATCATCCAATGCCGTCAAATTGACTCTTGTTTTGTTATGCAACCACGGTGGCAGGCGCTCGTACTCAAATGCAAACTTGTCACGGGCAGTACCCGGAATGAATAAAAATGGCTCAATGGGTCCGTACAGCAGGAAGCTTTTAATACCCGCGCCATTAAGGGTGCTGACCAAAATATCTTGCGGCAATGGTCGCACTTCTTTTTTGGCTCCGATTTCCCGCCAGATCGGCGCATCAACGACCGCGAAGCCCGATGCACTTAGGCGTTTTTTTAAAATGGCGAAGAACTCGCGACTGAAAAGCTTTGCCGTATCAAACCCGTCCGGATAGGGAAAGTCGACGAACACCGCTTCTATCGGGACCGTCATTTGGCGAAGGTAAGAAAGGGCATCATCAATAACAACTTCAACCCTTGCATCTGTAAGACTGCCACCGTTAATCTCTCGAATCTTCTCGTGGGTCTTAGAGAGCTCAATCATTTGTGGGTCGAGCTCAACGAGAACGATTTTTTTTACATAATCGAGTTTTAAAAGTTCACGCACTACCAAACCGTCACCGCCACCAAACACAAACACTTCGGTTGGTCTCGTGCCGCTCAGGTTGAGAGCACCGTGCACCATCGATTCGTGGTAGGATTGATGTTGGCCGGCGCTAAATTGCGGCCTCCGATTGATATGCAGACTAAACTCCGGCTCACGACCGACGCCAGAAAAGAAAACCTCGTCGACAATATCCAGGTTCTGGAAAGCAGTAACTTGGCGCTGAACGCCAGTCAAAATCTGCATGAGATGCGCGAGTTGATTCCATGATACTGGCTTCAGCGGCTCAAGCACGTAACCACCATATTCGATCTTCAAATAAGTCGAAAGCACAACCGGTTGCGCCAAACCCAGCAGAAAAATCACAGCCCATACAGAGACCGATCTAACAATCCAACGCAATTGCATGGGCGACCAAAGAATCACGATTAAACTAAATGCGATGATCCAGTTACCGGCGCCGACAATCCAAGAAGCCTGTTGCGGACTAAAGTGAAGGCTCATGGCGAGAAGAACCGACCAACTCCCGACGAGTCCTCCAAAGTAACTTGCGGCTAGAAGTCGGGAAGTGTGTCTCTCTCCTGCCAAGCGGATAAGCAGAGGCAACTCCCAACCTGATAAAAATCCGATCAAAAAGGTGATTGGCTGAAGACCTAGCACCAGCGCAGCGGTCGCGAATTCATTTTCATTCACCATTGTCATCAAAGCTGGGGCAACCGCTTGGAGAAAGGTAATCCCGACCATCAAAACAATAGGCCCGGCAACTCCTGCCAAAGTTAGAAGAAGTTCCGTTTGGACGAGAAGGTCGGTATCTGGCTTCGAAGTTTTTCTTGTAGATCGCCATGCACCCCAACCCATGCCTAGCAAAAACGCGCCAACGGTAATACTTTGGCACAGGACTTCATGGCTAAACAGATCGCTCAAAGCCCGGGCAATCAGAAGTTCGTACGCCATGCTGCAGGCACCAAGCGCAAATGCGACCGTGATCCAAACTGCCAGCGCGGGCTTAGAATTTTCCAATGAACCACCCGCTCGCGAGGCCATCTAAAAAATCCAACCTTGAAATGGCAGTGATGAGGACTACAAGGACAACCGACTGTGAGACCCACCAAATAACTGGCGCTTGCGTGCGGGTTAAAATGAACAACCCAACTAAAGCATTTATACCGGCTACCCCGAGGGATGTTCCCCACACTCCGCCTTTAGGAAGAAGAAGGACGGGGAATAAAAGACTTGCCGCGAACATACCCACGTAATCCCAAGCAAGCACCCGGGTGCTCTCTTTTTGATTTGCTGCTAGACCCATTAAAAGAGGAAGTTCTAAACCCGTTAATGCCCCAACGATAAAACCGGGAATTAATCCGAGTGTCTGCGCGACTTGCCCTGAGATTCCACTGCCTCGCGCGGGATCCAACGCCACAATCCACCACGGCGCCAACATTCCAACTACGGAAAGCGCAAATTCCACTTTAAAGAGTAAAATCCAACTTGGTGGCTTTAAACGCTCGTAAAGTAGGGAGCCAAAGCCCATCGCGAATGTGAATACTCCGATGGTCAACGCGTACTGAAAAAGTGTGCCGCCAAAAACAGCAGCGAGCGTTTGAGCAATAACAAATTCATAAACTAAACTGCAAAATGCGACTAAAAAAGAAACTGAATAAATCATCTAGGTGCGTCGACGGCTCGCATATTATTGTAAAGTCCTTCAATCAGATCATCGTTTGAATCGAAATATTTATTGGGTCCGGAAAACACAACCATGTAGGTGCCTTTTTGATCTTTTCTGACGGCGAAAGCGATATACACATCTTCACCTTTGCTGTTTTTTGCCGTTACCAGCGTGGCATCATTTAATCCAGAGCCCGGAATTGCAGCTACCGTTTTTGTGCTCTTCACGGCTGCCGCGTTAACCCCTTGTAAGTTAGGGATATCCGTATCGCCAGAAGTCGCAAACGCCATTACTTCCTTCGAAGACACTGGCTTGTTATAACCAATAACGCTTAAAGCCGTCTTAGAACTTGAGTCTCTCCCAATGAGCGCAGTCAGCCCACTGCCCAAGTTTACTTGATGCACAGGCATTCCGGCCGGCGTCGCCACTTTTAAGCCCGATGTCTTCGCGAAATTTGCAGTCGCTCTTTCCACTTCCTTCGTCAAAGGATGGGGCACCGTATTCACTCTCGGCGGTGTCGTGGCGTGATCGGCTTTTGTAGTCACTTGGTCAGGTCGATTTGAAGTGCCAGTTATATTTGCAGGTGAATCTGAGTCTTGGGGTGGTTGCCGCGAATTTTGCGAATAGTTAGGCAACGGCTTCACCCCGGAGCCGAAATAGGAACGCTTCAATTTGAAACCTACCAAAGCCAAAACAATGATAGATCCGTATACCAAAAGCTCTTTTTGAGTCATAATCACACTACTTGTTCTTGAGTAGGATTAATGCACAATGGATATAAAAGGGCAATCGTTGTGAAACGCGCGCGCGGAATGAGCTTGATAGAATTGATGATCGCAGTCGGCATTATGGCCGTCATTCTATCTTCCATGAGCACGATGCTTTATCAGTTTTTAAAAGCACAGTCGCTAGTGGCGTCTCGTGATGAGACGAATGATTTTGCAGCTTCGTTAGCGGCCCAGCTCGTTTATGGCGCGGAGTGTACTAAAATGATGCAGGGGCTTGAGTTGCCAGAAGCAATGCTTACCGCGACGGAGACCTTCACAAGCCTGAGTCTCCCAAATTGGGGAATTGTCGTTAATTCGTCGCCCGCCGTTGGAAAGATCCTTAGTGATACTCATCTCACTCCGAAAATAAAAGTCGCGTTTCTTGGAATGCAACGCAAACCCGGAGCATTCGAAAAGATCTCGGTGCCGATCCCCGACCCAATGGTACCTGGCAATTTCATTCCGGGAGAAAAGTATCGAACGATTGCACAGATAAAATTGAACGTGGTGATCAAAGAAGGCTCAGGAAATGAGAAAGCGCTGCCATCCCGTTATTTTGATGTCCCTGTGATTTTGAATTCTCTCTCCCTACCGAGAATTATCGATTCTTGCCGAACAGAAACGAGTTTGAAAGAAGCCTGCGAAGCGGTTGCCGGTAACGCATTGGCGTGGAATTCGGTCCTAGGCTCCTGTAACGTCGACAAGCAAAAATGCAAACCTTATGGCACATTTATTATGTATGATTTTCCTCCCACCGCTAATCCGGCATGGATGAACCCGAGCCCCGGCGCAGACAACCCATTGACCGGTAATCAGACCTGCCCAAGCCTTGGTGCCAGTCTACCTCCAGCTATACCGTACTTAACAGGATCACGAGACTGGACAACGACGGTGAATGTCAGCAAGAAATCCACTCAAACTATAAATCACACAGAGCGCTTCTACATGTGCTTATCTTGTGAACCTTAAAGGGAGAACTGGTGCGATCACGCCAAGGCTCTGCAGTTATCATCGTTATGTCATTGGTCGCCGTCGTTGGTACGGCCGCAATGGTGCTTCTGCAGCAACAAGGGCAATCCACCGACAAAAGCCGTATACGAATTCTTAAGTCTGAAGTTGCACGCTTTCGCGATACGCTTCGGGAATATGTTGATGATCCTTTGCTTTGCGGCGCTATGCTGCGCGGCCAACCATTCACGGCATTCCCGGCTATGACTCCTCTAGCCACCGTTGATATGGGTCATAACGTAGAGCTAACGCTTTCAATTGGCGTTATGACCGGGACAAAGATTGCTCCCGGAGTGGAAATTGGTGTGCGCTCAGTTTCAACCGATTCAAACACTCTGCAAGGATTCCGCATTAATGCAGTGAAACTTTACTCGGATGAAAAATTAAAGGGAATCGTCGTTCTCGATCGTCCGATGACTATAAATCCTTTGACGGGAAAGCCAAACCCCGACCTGCACGAGCATTGGTACGACGTTTATGAAGTGGGCTTAGGAGTTTCAACAGACTCAAGCGGATCCATTGCAGGAATGGGCGCTGTGAGTATTCCAGTGATGGAGCGGCCCGGACTCATTCCAATGATCATCCAGGTGAACCAAAATACCGGTTTAATTCATGACTGCTATTCTCTGAACTCGATCGCGAACTTTTGTCGAATGATTGATATGTATACAGAGGATCCTCCCTCGGCCGTTCCGATCACGGGAGGTTACGACACCGCCCCACCTTGGTGGGGGAGTGGAGAAGCTGAATATCTCGCTTATTCGCCTTATCGTTGTCATCCGGAGACTTGTCGTATTGTGACTCCGGTGCCCGGTGCGCTGAGCCCCTCAACGGCGCCTATCGCTAGCGCTTGGCAGATCACTACTGATGAAATCAAATTGAAATGCCCTTCGCCTCCTTACACGGCGCAAATCATGGATCGCACGAACGGAGCATTTCCTACCGCAGATCCAGCTCCAACAGCGCCGGAGTCCAAGCTCTGTATGTGGTGCAATGCAAGTCGAGATTTACCAGACGGCCTAGGTCCGCCGGCCGCACCAATTTCGCCCTGGGAAGTCTGCCCTGACACGTTTGAATATCGGCAATGCATTGGGGCCGGCACCTTTGGCTCACAGGTGATTTATTATGCTGGAATCTGCCCCGATGGCTCACCTTGGACAAAAGTGCGCAAAGACACTGGTGAGTCTACAGTCTGGAGTCCAACTCCCATCTCCACTTTGTGGTCTGGTGATGGGAACAACTATACGGTGGAAGGAAAAAACACGGGGTTCGAATATTTGGTGACGGGAACACCGGTTGGGCCGACTTGTTTTGGCTGTACGTCGTGTAGTAGCACAGCACCTCTTTAACTTTTAATTTCCAATACGTCATGAGGACTAAAGCAGATGGTCAACAGTAGGAAAACAGGGTTCGCAAAATACTACACTCATCCAAAACTGCAGAACAAATATGCTTTCATCGTGGCCGTGATGCTTTTTATCTCGATCAATTTAACTGTCGCCACGTTTTTGGTGACGATGGCTTTTTTTATGAAAAACAATGGCGGATCGATCTCGATCCATGATGCTTCCTTTAGCGAACTTCTTAAGCTGCTAATTATTGAAGGCTTGGTCATTTATTTGGTTTGCTGCAGTCTTGGATTTTTAATCACGATCTTTCTCACCCACCGTTTTGTGGGACCCTTAGCCCGCATTAAGAACGTCGTTGATGGGCTTACAGCTGGTGCGCCTCAGGACGTAATTTTGCTACGTAACAATGACGAGATGACTGACCTTGCGCAGTCGATCAATCAGCTGTCGCAGAAACTAAAATCTAAATAACTTTTATTATTCCGCTGTAGGTTCGGGCGGCCGGGTCGACGGCGCTTTTGGGCGCGGGATTTGTGGATCTCTCGCTTGGCTTTTGATGGGTGTGAGCGGATGTTGCACCACACGTTGCTGGAGCTTGGCGAAGATCGGCTCGCGGATTGCCATTTGGTTGTCTTGAAGTACGCATTGGCGGGCGATTCGGCGCATGACGTTGATTACGATCGGCGCCTTGAGGTTTGCGGTCATTAGCGTTGGGTCTTGGGGAATGGTGATGATTACGAAGGTTCTGAACTCTGGTGAAGCCAGTTTCAAAGCCTCTAAATCATGTTTAGTGAGCAAGAAATTATAGTTGGTGGCGAAAAGCTCTGGCTCAAGTACGGGGAAAGCAACACCAGGATCTTCACAGCTTTGTAACCAGGCAAAGATGTCGTCATTGGGGTCATCGAGGAGGACAAACTTGCGCAAGGAGTTAAAGCCGAGGACACCCTCAGGGAAATCGATCAGATCGTCAGCTGTGACGTCGACCACACCAAATCTGGACGTTTGGACTTTCATCCCCTACCCCCCACAGTTTCGAGGATGCCTACAAAGTGAAGACACGTAAAGTTAAAAAATCGGTTAGCGGTCCGGCGAACCGCGTTAGGGTTTTAGCAGCTTAGAAATAGCGCGGGCGTTGTCGGGAGTCGTGGTTGAAGACTCTTGGTTTTGAGTCTGGATGGCCTGGTAGACCTCTTCCCGATGGATTTTTGTGTCCTTGGGCGCTTCAATGCCTAGGCGCACTTGCTTGCCCTTGATCTGGACTACCCGGATTTTAATATGATCATCGATGGCGATGCTTTCGCCGAGTTTTCGCGTCAGAACCAGCATGGGCTCAAGTCTCCTTCAACGTCCTGGTCAAAGTCATGATCGGTTTTAATCGATCTCCTGCTCTATTCTTTACGGCAGGCCTTAAAAGAAACCTTAGCTAAACCTGAGCATGAACGATGTCAAGAGTGGCAGATATGAAACCCTTGTGATTTTCTGTACCTACGTAAAAACTGCAGCGATTTTCTATGCGAGCCCAGCCCTATTCTCCGCCTTCGTCTAGCCGGTTTTGCTCAACTGGTAGACATAGCCCAGGTCCTGGTCAGTCCGGATTTAAGTCACCAAGATTTCAACGGTTCTTCCCGCCGCTGCCGATATTTAGCCCAAGTGTTCGACGAAAAGACAGCTGTCAAACCCCCGGCATTTTGACTTCCGCTGGGCCCTGCCCTTGCAATTACGTGTCATAGGGTTGTTTAAAAACATTGGGAGGGTTCAATGATGTCTCCACATCAGTTAGTGACTTTTGCACTCGGCATGATTCTTAGCTCAGCGGCATTTGGCCAAACAGGTAATGGTGCACCGCCTGGCGCCCACTACAATCTAAATATAATTGGTGTACCAAAAGGCAAGAAGGCCGACATGAGCGGCAATCAAGGCCACCGAATATTCGTCCCTCTGACGGGGATTACCAAAATTCTTCTGGGCGAAGGGCCTGACTTTCAGGTGCTCGATGCAAACGGGACGGATGGCAGTGCGAAGTTCCAATTGCCAAGCCCCGACCCGGACAATGATGGCATAACAGAGTACTCTGTTTTTGCGCGGGCGCTGGGTAAACCAGGCGGCCAAGCCCGAGTCACGACTTGTGCGATTGACATGGTCACTGGCGAAGAAGTTTGCAGCACTTTAAGCTTGCTTGCCGTGCGCTCGACTGGAAAGTCTACGTTTAGCAACGTCTCTAGAGAGCTGCTTTATATTTATGCGGATTTGACTGACGATGGGGTTGAGAATGAAGTGCGTATACCTCTCTTCGACGACCGTCTTCAGGATTACTTTTGGTCTTACGACAACGCCGGTCTGAAGGTGTTGCAGCTACGCTTTTATCAAATAGCTACGAACGTAAACTGAGCCTGCCGGTGATCCGCTTGAAGCGGATCGCTCATATAAGGATTGCTATAATCCCCCTCTTCAAAGCGCGCGTCATGCTCAACGCGCGCTTTGTCTTTTTATTTCTTACCGAAATCACTTTAGCCCCCTCTCAAAGCCTCAGACACTGCTTGGCTGTTCGTTTGGCCCCCTACGGGCCAAACTCAGCCTCGACAAACTCGTTTTGAGAGGGGGCTAAAGTGATTTCGGTAGTCTAAAAAGAGAACGCGTCCGTTTTTGCTCGCGGAAACTGGAGGTGGCAATGTTCAATACGCTGAAGTATGCTCGAAAGCTGTGGCAACCAAACAAGATCTGAAGGAGCTCGAGTATCGTTTGATTATCAAGCTCAGCGCTATCGTCGGCACGATAGTGACGTTGGCGATCGCGATTACCGCCGCAGTCTCAAAACTGTATTAACTTCCTGCACTGCCGACCAGCTTAATTTTCAAAGTGCCAAAGTTGTTGCCGTCGTTATCAAGTTGATTAGTCTTTGCCGTTCAAGGTTCGCCGAATCGACTCGCCCTCAATTGCCGGAACAGGACCATCGATTACATGCGTCAGTCATAACCGCCAGCAGTCGTACTCCGCGGGTTTCTAATTTCTTCCCTAAAATTCAATCTGGTTGAGGTTTAACGAATCGCTACTTTTGTGCGACGCACATGATCGATGGTCCTGTTCCGGCAATTGAGGACATACGGAACTAGTGGGACGCTGCTTATAGTTATCTTAAGAAATCCATGAGGCTTGGTTGGATAAGTTTGCCCGACGTTTGCAGCGTCGCTTGAAGGGTGCTTTCTGTTTTGTTGATATCGCTCACGGTGGAAAATACATCGGCATCTTCAAACTGGGAGATGGCGATCTGGTTGTCGACCTTAGAACGCTCCATGGTCGCAAGGAGGTTGTCGACGGCCATACCGCGGCTGCCGACCTGGGCGCGGGCGAGAACGACCTGTGAGAGGGCTTTGTCGAGCGTATCAAGGGAATCTTGTACGCCACCCTTGTCGTTCACTCGCAGTGAAATTTCAAGCTGACCGATCACGTTGAACAGATTGATGCCGCCACTGCCGATAACTTCTTGATGATTATCGTCGTAATTTTCGGACTGTGCGTCACTTGCAGGACCCCGTATAGTCATGCCCGATGGACTTTCCGGCGCTATCATTTCAGCTGGATCTTGTTTGCCTTCGAATTTTCGTTCGCGGAATTCTTCAATGGTTCGTGGCTGCTCTTGGGTCGAATGAACAATGCCGTCGGCGGAAAGCCCCTGACCTAAAAACACGCGGTTGCCCGCGATGTTCATGGGCAGGAATGTGTCCTTGTCGATATGAAGCATCATTTCGCCGCTATCGCCTAGGTATTCGCCCTTGTCGTCGAAGGGACGATTCTGGGTTTTAAATCCACCAAACACAAAGCGATCGCCGAGCTTGCGATTTCCAACGCTAATGATTTGATCGAAAATTTGTTGGATTTCTGTGGCGACCACGCGGCGGGATTCCTCGTTTGCACTTGCATCGTTGGATTGGTTGATCGCCAACTCTTTTACGCGCATTAAGTTTTCGCTGATATCGCCTAACGCTTGATCGGTTGTCTCAAGGAAGGACTTCGCATAATTCAAATTTTTAACGTACTGCTTGTTGCCGGAAAGATCGACGCGAGAGTGCAGCACTCGGCTCGCGGATACCGGGTCATCTGACGGTTTCGTCACGCGCTTTTGAGTTGCGGCTTGATTCTGAAGTTCAGACATTTGCGTCCGATTCTTCGAGATATTCCCGCGCACTTGTTCATAGGCCATTGTATCTGCGACGCGCACTTAAATATTCCTCTTACAACCGTTTAAGGTTTAAAACCGTTTCCATCATCTCATCCGCGGTGCGAATAATTCGCGCCGAGGCATCAAAGGACTTTTGAAACTCAATCATCTTTGTTGTCTCTTCATCGAGACTGACGCCACTTATGCTTTCACGAATATTTTTTAGCTGAGCGTAGCCGTCTTTTTGCGCCGTATGGGCGGAGTTGGCGCGTTGGGCTTCAATACCGACTTCACCCACTATGCTCGAATAAAATTCATCGGTGGTAGCCGTCCCTTCGCCTAGAACTTGCTTGTACTGAAGCGATGAGAGAACGTTGGCGATTCGGTTATCACCGGGAGCATTGGGGCTTGCTGCCGCCGCGATTTGCCCAACATCTTCTAAAATTAATCGATTTACCCCAATGTTCGCCGCGGCGTTCTTCTGACCCTTCGTCTGGAATAAATCGGTCGCCCGCTCGTTATAGCGATTGTAGCCCTCGCGGTGGGCATCATTAATTTCATTTGCGAGAGTAAAGGCCATCGTGTCCATTTTATCATGGAGTCCACCGATAACTTCGTCCCGCACGTTTAAGAGGGCGCCAATCTGGCCACCGGTCATTTGCTGTGTGACGTTCACCGGTGTTGAGTCAGCATTGTTCTTATAAAAAATTTCGAAATGGCCTTCGCCTTTTTTGCCATTGGTCGGTGTGCCCCGAGTGAATATCTCTTGCCGGCTACCGCCCGACACTAAGACCGCCGTATTTCCGGCAGTTACGTTCATCTGACCGTCTTTACCTTCGGCATAGCGAATATTAATTAAACTTCCAAGATTCTTTAAAAGAAGGTCACGACGATCGCGCTCGTCATTGGCAATGCCGCCACTCATTTCGACCATCTGGATTTTTTCGTTCACTTGGGCGATCTCGGCCGTCATCTGATTGATCTCTTCGACCTTCGTCGCGAGGCGATAATCGATATCGTTTTGAATCTCGTTCATCTGGGTCGTCACGCGATGAAAATCTTTTGCAACAAGATCGGCGGCTTCACGCACCATCGTTCGGGAAGCAAGACTCTCTGGATTATTTGAAAGTTCGCGGAACGTGTTAAAAAGATCAGTCACGTAGGCGTTCAAGCCCTTGTTTGTTTGCTCGTTATAAACCTGCTCAACACGGCCAAGCATATCCGAGCGCGCTTCCATATATCCAAGTGAGGCGCCTTCGCGTTCAAGCTGCTTTTCAATGTACTGGTTGTTTACTCTGGTAATTTCACCGGGACGCGCACCCATTCCGATGCGGGTTTTTCCCAGACCTAAAGGCTCATTGGTTTTGAAGTCAACGCGCTGGCGGGAAAATCCCTCCGTCGTCCGGTTGGCGACGTTGTGGGCGGTGGTCTGCAACGCCGTCTGGCTATTCGCCAGAGACCGCTTTCCCACGTCCATCATGGACCAAATGCGTGACATCCTGTCCGTCCCTGCTAATGAAGAACCATCCTTGGCTCTTCAACTTATGCCTCGCGACTTACCAATTTGCCTGTTGAACCAGAACCTGCAGTCACTTCACCCTTGCGCTGGTAAGTCGGCTTCTCCTGCAACGTTTCCCGGATTTCTTTCATTGCGCCGGTCACATGTTGCAGAGCTGATTGCACAAGAGTTTCATTTTCTTTATTCAATTCGTGAACTCGCTTCAGCAATATCTCAAGAACCGAATGGAAATTTCTGAAGCGATCACCAATGTCGCCACCGGAGTGACGGGCAATTTCAAGAAGTCTTGGCGCCTCACTTGGTATGCCAAGCGCCACGGAAACCTCTGTGGCTTGAGCCATGCGCGCCTCTTCGATGACTTGCACTTTAATTAAAATGGCTTCTTTAGCGCGGTTGTTTTCGTTGAGGTCATCAAGACTCGCTGAAATAAGAATTTCTTTTTCTCGTCGAACCGTCTCTAAAAGAGCGCGGTAAAGGCGTACCAATTCCTCGAGAGTTCCAGTCAGATTTAATTGTGCAGTCTCTGTTTGCTGATTCATCCGTGAACCAGATCCTTTCATCAGGTGATCCGCTTAGATAACGGATCGCCCAATATAGTTACTCGCCCATCTCCAAGTGCTCATTCACCAGACGGTCCGCGACCGCCTTCGCATCCACTGAGTACTTACCTTCATCAATTAACTTTTGTAATCGCGCCACTTTCGCTTCATCAACGCTGTCGCCACCTGATGCAATTTGTTTAGCTTTGGCCATTGCTTGGGCGTTGTTGGAAACATTCACTTTCGCGGTGTCGCCAAGTTTCGACATCAAATCGGAGGCGCTCTTGTTGGCTTGGCCATCATTTTTTGTTTTCGCGGCTTTCGACGCATCAACAGTCTGTGGGCCGGTGCCTAATTTGTTTGATATCTTCATGCGCCCTCCGCTGGCGGGTTATGTTTATACTGTATCATATTGAGATTTTAGCCCACAACGTTATGAAGGCCAGTCGGGTTCTCATCCCCGCTCCAATTGCCATTGCAACCATGGGGCCGCACCCTCAACCGCCCCTAACCTAGACCCAGACTGGACTTGCTGCCCTTTGATGAGACCTTTTGTGTCACCTTGGAAGACAATTCGCGACACCAGACTTTGGTCATGATTTATTTCAACGGAGCTGATTCCGTCGGGCGTCGTGAAGACAGACCCGATTTCTCCTGCCCATGGAGCGCGAACCTCGCGGTCGGAGGGTGCAAGGGCGGATTCACTTTTGAAGTTGATGGTCTTGCCTTTAGTGCCTTCCGCCTTCCAATCTTTTTTATCAAGTGGCAGCGGGCCTTTAGGCGCGGGAGGAGCGACTTCCTGCGGAAAGTAACGCTCTTTTATACTTTTATAAATCATGTCAGCTAAGCCCACGCCGCCTTTTTGCGACCACTGCTCAACATATTCACTATCAAGTTGTTCACTGTAGATTTTTTCGCCCATGCTTTTTTCCATGAACCCACCTTCAGGGGTGGCCTGGCGCATGGCTTTTACCATCTCACGCATAAAATGCTGCTCGTACATTTTCGAGGCGTTGCGAAGCTGGTCGTCTTGCTTTTTGAGCTTTTCCGCTGGATCGATATGCGGCCGAAGTTGAATACCTTTTTCGATCTTCATAAGGTGCCCGTCGACTTTTTGTCCAGGTGCGCGTCAAACTGCCCCAAGGGCGGTTTGAC
>JAYSTF010000149.1:0-7312 GCA_043720065.1 Pseudobdellovibrionaceae bacterium
AGGCCTCGATAATGCTCGGCGGAACCTCGACGATAGACCGAAATGACGAATCCAAGAAAACAGGCGACGAAGAGCAATAGGCCAACCACTATAAGGGGAATGTCGGTGAAATATTTCAGTCCTTCAGCTTTCATTATTTACTCCTGTCCTGAAGTCGCGGAGGTTTCTGGCGCAACCTTCGTTTTTTGTCCGAGGGCTTGAAGATAGGCGATCAGGGCCACAATCTCTTTGTTAGCGAGGTCATTTCCAGCTCCCTGTTCTTCCAATTGTTTTGCAATCGCCTCAGCCTGTCTTCCCGCAATGAGATCCGCATTAGCTACAGTTTCATCGTCATAAGGAACACCGAGATTTCGCATGACAGAGAGTTTCTTGCGCAAGATTTGAAAGTCGAGCTTCTTGGTCTCAAGCCATGGGTAAGAAGGCATGATTGATTTTGGGGTTACTGCGCGCGGGTCGATCATATGCCGGTAATGCCAAAGATCGGGATACTTTCCGCCTATGCGAGCGAGATCAGGCCCGGTGCGCTTAGAACCCCATTGGAAGGGTCGGTCATACATTGATTCAGCCACGGTGGAGGCCGGACCGTAGCGAAGTATTTCTGCAGCTAAGGGGCGAATCTGTTGAGAGTGACAAACATAACAGCCTTCTTTCACGTAAATATCGCGGCCTGCGAGTTCGAGAGGAGAGTAGGGCTGAGTAAAATTGTTGGCCGGGATATATTTATGCAGAGATAGGGTCGGATAGATTTCTATGACCGAACCAACCAGGATCGCGAAGAAGGCCAGGACTGAAAACACAGTGGCGGCACCTTCAAAAGCGCGGTGACCTTCACCGGCCGGTTGAGAGCGAGTATTCAAAACCTTGAATTTTTGAGGCGTGCTCGCGGGCGCAAGTTTGATGGTCTTATAGATATTGTAAATCATGATTAGGAAGCCGGAGATAAAAAACAGTCCGCCAATGGCGCGCACCCAGTAGAGGGGCACAATGCGCACAACAGTTTCCACGAAATCCGGGTAAACAAGTCGACCGCTGCCATCGACTGCTCGCCACATTAATCCTTGAGTGAGACCGGCGACCATCATCGAGAGGTAATAAAGAATAATCCCGGTCAATCCTAACCAGAAATGTAGAGTTGCGAGTCGAACACTATAAAGCTTTGTCGACCAGAGCCGCGGTATTAAATAATAAAGCATTGCAAAGGTTAAGAACCCATTCCATCCAAGCGCACCGCCGTGAACATGCGCGACAATCCAATCGGTGTAGTGGCCAAGAGCGCTAACGGATTTGATTGATAACAATGGGCCTTCAAAGGTCGCCATTCCATAAAAGGTGATGGCCGTGACCATGAACTTCACGATTGGGTCCGTACGCAAAAGATGCCATGCACCTTTAAGCGTGAGAAGACCATTGATCATTCCACCCCAAGATGGCGCCCACAGCATGATGGAGAAGACCATTCCTAAGGTTTGCGACCATTCAGGGAGTGAAGTGTACAAAAGGTGGTGAGGGCCAGCCCAAATATAGAGAAACACTAACGACCAAAAGTGAATAATCGAGAGTCGGTAGGAATACACGGGGCGGTTTACTGCCTTTGGGAGGTAGTAGTACATCAGGCCCAAGAAGGGAGTGGTAAGGAAAAACGCGACCGCATTGTGGCCGTACCACCACTGCACAAGCGCATCCTGAATACCCGCATAAACCGGATAGCTTTGCATCATTGAAACGGGGATTTCGATAGAGTTCACGACATGCAGAACGGCCACGGTGATGACCGTGGCAATGTAAAACCAAATCGCTACGTACATGTGCCGTTCGCGCCGACGGGCTATTGTACCGAAAAAGTTAACCGCGAAAATCACCCAGACCACGGTGATCATCAGATCTATGGGCCATTCGAGCTCCGCGTACTCTTTGGATTGAGAAAACCCCAGTGGTAAGGAAATCGCCGCGGCAACAATAATCAGCTGCCAGCCCCAAAAATGAATCTTGCTTAAAACATCAGAAAACATTCGAGCTTTTAACAACCGCTGACTGGAGTGATAGATTCCGGCGAAGATGGCATTCCCTGCAAAAGCAAAGATCGCAGCGTTCGTATGTAGAGGTCGAACACGGCCGAAGCTCAGCCATTCAAGATTAAAATTGAACTTCCAATACGCCAATTGTAAAGCTGCCAATAAGCCTACGATAAAGGCGATCGCGCCCCAACCCATCGTCGCGAGGGCAAACTTCTTAACGATTTCATCGTCATAAATAACTTCTTCCAATTTGCTATCGTTTACGGGATTCATATTTAGTGCTCCTCAGCTTTTGAGTCGTCTTCGAGTATTCGATGTGCTGGAGTTTCGGTGTCGTCATACTGGCCGTCTTGAACTATCCAGATAAAGGCGCCAAGAAAACCGGCGCTCAGTAAGAGAGTTATGGGAATCACGATAAAAAGAATATTCATCGACGACCCCATCCCCAGGTGTTGAACAAAATGAGCCCGCTACTGAGGGGCATAAGGACTGCTGCAACGAGGGGATTTACGTAACCCCCAAGGGCCAATGCGGCCCCGATGACATTATAAATCAAAGAGATGATCAAATTCTGACGGATCAATCGAAAACCATCGTGAGAAATCGTGAATAGGTGGAGGAGAGCAGTGAAATTGTCAGAGGTAAGGTAAACACGAGCGCTCTTAAGGGCCGCCCCAACGGCGCCAGCAACCGCAATGCCGACATCCGCGCGCATCAGTGCGTGAGCATCATTCACCCCGTCACCTATCATCATTGAAAACGGTGTGGCGCCCACAAGTGCCGCCTTTTGCTCAGGGCTAAGGTCCGCATGGATATCGCTAGGTGAGAAACCAAGACTGTTGGCGAGACGGAAAGTGGGCTTCGCCTGATCGCCCGATAGCAATTGAACTCGATAGCCCCGTTCCCGCAAGGCGCTCAGAACTTCGAGTACTCCCGGCTTCAGATTTGTTTCGAACTGAAATCGGAACAAGAAGTTCTCATCTTCGTAAAGTGCACACGTTAAGTCAGTGGGCGACCCTTTCGAGTCACGACGTAAACTATAATATTTCCCGAATATATAACCGGAAACTCCAACTCCAGGAGTTTCCGTGTAATTGCCTACTGGCGGCAGTTTTCCTTGGTCAGCAAACGTCTTACGGAAAGCAAATGCAATGGGATGGAGAGATTGATTCTCAAGTGCCAAAAGAATCTTTTTGTAGACGGGAGTAAGGCCTGTCAACTCAGATGAAATCGAAAGATCAAGGTCGGTCAACGTGCCCGTCTTATCAAAGAAAATATTTTTTACTTTTGTTGCCGCTTCGAAGATATTTGCGTCAGCAATTAGAATTCCAGCGGCGCTGGCTTTTTTTAAGGAAAAGGCGAGAGCCAAAGGTGTGCCAAAAGCCATGGCGCATGGGCACGCCAAGACAATCAACGCCAGCGCTCGCTTAACGGCTTCTTCCGGTGACGTCTGCCAATATAGAATCAAAAAGCCGACCGCAAGGGTGAAGGTTGACACCAAAAGCACCTGAGTCCATTTGTCGGCCGCGTTTATAGTTCGGTTTTTGGTCAATGAAAACCTTTGAACTTCGTCCATTGTTTGGCCAAAGGACGTTTGCGCCAAAGCTTTGCGAAAGCCGAAACGTGTTGACCCACTCAGGAGTTGAGCGCCAGCCGGAACCACGGCTCCGGTTAAAAAAAGACGCGGCTGCGACTCGCCTGTTAACCACGCCAGAGAAAAGTGAGCTCGAGGGCTTAAAAGCTCAGCTTCGACAGGTAGTGCTTCGGAAAATTCCAGAAGAATTTCATCTCCCGAGGTGAGTTGTTCGGCGAGGGACCAAGTCCATACTTTGCCATTGAAGCGGCGCACTCGATTGAGTTCCTCTAAAGGAGTGGCGGCAATGAGATAGCGTCGTTGAATTCGATGTTGAATGAAGCGAGCAAGCAAAATTAAAAACAGGAATCCGCTCATTGAGTCGAAATAAAAGTCTTTTTGACCATTGAGGAGCTGAGTCGTGGAGAAAACAAAACCTGCAAGGGAGGCCACTGCCATGGGCAGGTCAATTGATATCCGACCCAGCTTAAGACTGTTCCAAGCTCCTTGATAAAAGGGTAAAGCGACATACGTAACAACCGGCAGGTAAACAGCAAAGCTGAGCCAAGCAAATAGTTTTGACCAAGATTCATCGCTCCCAAAGTAGATCGCCAGTGCAAACCCCATTATATTGCCCGCACAGGTGCCCGCCACGGCTAGACGCACTAAGTTTTTTCGAGTCTCCTTATTATGTTCGTTTTCAGCGTTGGTGCCGGCGAGTAGCGGTTTTATCTTGAAGCCGAGACCTGAAAGCCGCGTCGCGATCTGTGATGGGTTAAGAAGATCTGGGTCAAATTCCACATGTACCAGGTTTTTGCCCATCTCGGCTCTTGCCTCGATAAGGCCGGGAAGATGGATCACTAGACCTTCGATTTTTCGCAGGCACTTGGCGCAGCGGATCCCCTCAACATAAAAGCGCATCTTCTGATGTCTGGTGCCTTCCAGGTAAAGACCGCGAAATGCACTTTCGTCCAAAAATGAAAAATCAAGTTTCGCTAGGGACTGTGAATTGGGAGGCATGGTAGATAATACTGCGAGATCGATGCCAGCAAAATTGATGGATCCCGGGCACGGTTGAGACAGATTGTCTCGCCCGCAGCTAGGCCCTGTCTCAACGGTTGATGGACTGCGCTATTGGCCCATACGTATAGAAGCTGCATTTGAAGCAGCTGAAATCTATGAGCGAATCTATATTTTCAGTTTTGTCTCTTGTTTCAAGCGGAATGGAAGATGAATGACAAAGCGAGTATTCGCGCTTTTGGAATCGTAAGTTATTTGGCCCTGATGAGCATTAATCAAACTTTTTGAAATACTAAGTCCTAACCCGGTTCCGTATTGAAGGCGTTTTGTACTGAAGAAGGGGTCAAATAATTTGGCCAGAACTGCTGCAGGGATTCCTTTTCCGCTGTCCTCAATTATAATCTCAACCGAATCGGCGTTTGCGTTTATATTGATTCTAATCCAGCGTTCTTCGAGCTGCTTTACCGCGTCGTGAGCGTTGTTCAAAAGATTGACGAGGACTTGTACAATTTGATGACTGCGACATTCAATGCGAAGCTTTTCGTCAACTTTCGACAAAAATAATTTAATGCCGTGATTTTCGAACCGTTGAGTACAAAGTTCCAAGGAGTCATTTAGGATTTCGCTCACATTTGTAAGAGAAAAGGGCTCATCTTCAAAGCCCTGGTAAGCAAGTGTTTTCATCGAGCGGACGATCCGTTCGATCCGTTTTCCAGTTATCTGAATTGTCTCGACAAGCCTTTTCATGACATCAGGATCGATCTGTTTCTTTTCAATGAGTCCGGCGAGCATTTCTGTACGCCCCAAAATGACTCCAAGCGGATTATTAATTTCATGGGTAATAGCCGCAGCCATTTCTCCGATAGCACTTAATCGCGAAGCGGAAACGAGCTGAATTTCTTGCTCTTGGATCCTCTGTTTCGCCAACATTAAGTCGGTAACGTCTTGGCGAATAGCGAGATATTGATAAGGCTGTCCGCTCTCATCTAGGAACGGTGTAATCGTGGTAGCAACCCAATATAAGTCGCTGGATTTTTTTCGATTGCAAACTACGCCGCGCCAGACCTTTCCAGATCGAATTGTCTTCCATAGTTCATTAAAAAATTCTTTACTGTGAGTACCGGAATTAACGACTCGATGATCGTGCCCCAGGAGTTCATTTCTTGAATACCCGGAGATCTCACAAAATTTATCATTAACCATTGTAATCCGACCGTTTGCGTCGGTCTGGGCAACTATGGCCGACTGATCTAATGCAAATTTTTGGTCCTGAAGCTGCTTTAACATGAGTTCTTGGTTATTTGATGGCATCTCTATTGTATAAAATAGATCGGCTAAAAGGAAAACGGGTTTCCGACGTTCATTTGAGACAAAACGTCCCAAAACGATGAGACAGAATGGAAACCGGTTTTAGGCCGCGCGGGATCATGGTAAGTCAGCCCAGAGGGAATTTATGGACAAGAATAGTCTGGGCTTTGTCGTAGTGGTGGATGACGATCCTCAAATGCGGTCACTATTAGTAGACCACCTCCATATGGAAAATTACCATGTTCGCGAATTTTCCGATGGCTCCGAAGCCCTCGCGTTTTTGAATGGTGGAAGTCAGGAATCTGATCTCGTGGAACTGGTCATAACTGATTTACGAATGCCAGAGGTCGATGGTCTGAGCGTACTTAGAAATTTTAAGCCTCAGCACGCGGATGTACCGGTTATCTTAATGACCGCTTTTGCTACCGTGGAGACAGCGGTCGAGGGCCTGCGTAAGGGGGCTTTTGACTACATCACTAAGCCTTTTAAACTTGTTGAAATGAGCCACGTCATTGGACGAGCAATTCTATTTGGTCGCCTCCAAAGACAAAATAAAAGTCTGACAAAGGAAGTCCGAAAAACCTGGGCTCTAAACGAAATTATTGGCAAGAGCCAAGCCATGAAAAGCATTTTCGATTTGATCGAGAGGGTCTCCCAAGCGACTTCCAACATCCTTGTGACTGGCGAGTCAGGGACGGGAAAGGAAGTTGTTGCGAAATCCATTCATCAACAAAGCCCAAGATCAAAAAAACCATTCATTGCAGTCAACTGCGCGGCAATTCCTGATTCTTTGCTCGAAAGTGAACTTTTTGGGCATGTGAAGGGATCTTTCACCGGCGCTACAGCTGACAAGAAAGGTCTATTTGAAGAAGCAGAAAGCGGAACTCTATTCCTAGACGAAATTGGCGATTTGGATATGGCCCTACAAGCAAAGCTCTTGAGAGTTTTGCAGGAGAGAGCTATTCGCCCAGTCGGTTCAAACCAAACTAGATCAATAGATGTTCGCTTGATCGCCGCTACCCACCGGGATCTAAAAAAGTCCATTACAAACGGAACGTTTCGCGAAGATCTTTATTATCGCCTAACAGTTATACCGATCGTGATGCCACCGCTCAGGCACCGACAAGAGGATATTCCCCTTTTAGCCCAGCATTTCATGAATAAGTACTCTCTAATTAATGGAGGCCGGGTGACGGGCTACAGCCAAGAAGCTTTGCAGAAGCTCTCCGCCTTACCTTGGCCCGGAAATGTTCGCGAGCTTGAGAATTTGGTGGAACGCCTCGTTGTCTTATCGAAGCACCCAATCATTCAAGCGAGTGATATTCCGACCGGTGAAGAACGTGGGTTTGAATCTTTTTATGGGCAGGCGACGGAGGATATGCCTTCACTAGAAGAT
>JAYSTF010000150.1:0-2744 GCA_043720065.1 Pseudobdellovibrionaceae bacterium
AATCTGTCGCTCGCTGCGGAGGCGGGCATCCCGTTGTGGCAAGGGATGGACAATTACGACAATGTCGTAGTTTCAACTCAGTACTATGGCACTCTCACCATGAGCGGCGTTTTCTAATAATCCTCGATCTCAATTGTACTTTCACGACTTCGAATTTTTCGTTTATTGAGCCAGAAATAGATGAGAGCCATCGCTACGCCCACAAGGACTCCGATCGCATGGGTCCGGTAGCTTGTTTTTGGTTCGAATGTCGTGGGAAATAAAATGCCCAATCCGACCCCGAGTGCGCGTAGCAAACGGCTGCCAAAGCTGCGCTGGCGTTCGATCGCTACAAAAAGCGTGAGCCAAAATCCAGCGAGCAAGTACACGAGACCAGAGGCGCCTAGAAGTAATGTCTCGGGGCGGTAGGTGGCAACGGCCAATAAATTCACTAAGGCGGCGCCTAAGACAGCGTAAAAGGGAAACACCCAGGTTCCAAAATGCCCGTGCACGAAGAACGTTAAAATTCCCAGCATATAACTGTTCGAAAGGAGATGAAGCATATCCGCGTGGATAAGTACGGCGGAAAACAATCTTGACCATTCTCCTTGCCCAAAAACAGCGACGCGGCTGGCGGGTAAAAGCGGTAGCCAGCCGGACTCAGCCCAATAAAGTTCTGAAGCCATGTAGCACGTGAAGATGGTGCAAAGAGCAACCAAGAGACTATTCGAGCCGGGTCGCTTTGACAGGAATGTTTCAACTATCTTCGTATGTCTGATGGGTTCTTGCAAATCGCTCATGGTGTTATTAACTTAGCATTGGTTCGTTTTGTAAAGGAGCCGATGAATGGATCACGGTGATTCTCGCTTTCAAGTGCTGACGGAAAGTACAACAGTCGGTATCGTTCAAGCGGATCTCGATTTTTCAATCATTTATGCCAACCTCACCATGAAATCTTGGATGGAGGTAGAGTCGGAAAGTCAGCTTAGACAAAGACCGATCATTGAATACTTCACACCTGAGAGTATAAAAAAAATTCGTGAAGAAGTGAAGCAACGTTCGCACGGGTTAAGTTCCGTTTACGAAGTTGAACTTGTGTCCAACTCAGGTCGCAGGCGGACCCTTGTCATCTCTGGAAGTCCAGTCATGGACGCTACCGGGCACTTAGTCGGACTTATTGCCACATTCATGGATGTTTCGGATTATAAGAAAGCACTACTCTTGCTTGAGAAAACCGTGGAGGCCATGCCCGACGGGGTTATGGTCGTCGATCACGAAGGTAAAATTTTAGCGTTCAATCAACGCTTTGTTGCGATTTGGGAAGTGCCCTTAGGCCTAATGGAAAAGGGAAATCATGATCTACTGCTTAACCACGTCCAGACGCGGCTTGTGAACCCAGAGAAATTCATGGCGAAGCGGGAGGCGTTGTTTTCTAGTCCGGCGACAGATTTTGAGGAAAATCAATTTCAGCTGATAAATGGCCGGACGGTTGAAATTTTTCGGCGCACGGAACAATTCATGGACAATACGCACGCAAGAGTGATTTGCGTCCGTGACGTCACCGACCGATTGAAAATGGAAGCACGGCTCAAGCTCGCCGATCGCATGGCGACAATAGGCACGATGGCGGCCGGCGTGGCGCATGAAATTAATAATCCCCTCACGCATTTAATCGGTGGCCTAGAGTTAATGGCTGAGAAGATTAGCGGCGCCCAAACTCTCAGCGCGCAAGAATTGGCCAATATGCAGAGCCGGTTGCAAGTGCTCATTAATAGCTCGGTGAGAATTTCCAGCATAGTGAGAGATTTAAAAACCTTCTCGCGGCCGGATGTTGAAAAAGCGGAACCCGTTGATTTAAGAACAGTCATTGAATCGACAATTAGTCTCCTAAGTGTAGAGCTTAGCCAAAAGGCAACACTGCATTTAGACTTCGGAAAGCCGCCGCTTGTGATGGCTAATGAAGGACGACTGGGCCAAGTGATTATGAATTTAATTATCAATGCAATGCAGGCGGCGCAGAGTGATAACCCGCAGACAAATAAGATTTCGATCACGACGGGCACATCGGCAGGCGGGCAAGTTTTTGTTGAAGTGAAAGACAACGGGGTGGGCATACCACCGGAAGTCCAGGCTCAGGTCTTCCAACCTTTTTTTACCACTAAGTCGACAGGTGTGGGTACGGGACTTGGCCTTTCGATTTGCTATAACATTATTAAAAGTTTCAAGGGCGACATCTCAATGCAGTCAAGCGTTGGCCAAGGAACTCTGTTCCGCGTGACTTTACCTGAAGCCGCAAATGCAAAGTCCGTAGTGGCGCCGGTCACAACCGGCGGTACGGTGAGACGTGGTCGCATTTTTGTCATAGATGATGAGCAAGACATTTGTGAGCTTGTTGTCGGTGCATTAAGCGAGGATCATGAGGTGGTATGCTGTTACAATGGCGCGGAGGCTTTAGAAATTCTTCGTCTAAACCCACTTCGATTTGACTTAATTCTTTGTGATTTGACGATGCTGGTCGTCAGCGGCCTTGATATTTTCGAGTCCGTTCGCAGGGAATCGCCAGGGGCTGAATCTCGGTTCCTATTTATAACGGGGGGGGCATTGAGTCGCGAAGCGGAACACAAGTTACATATTCGTCCTCATCAAGTTCTGGCCAAACCATTTAACCTGAGAGAGCTTCGTGACGCGGTTGCTGTTCGAATAAAGTAGTCGAGGTGCTGAGAGTCTTTCTTGAACAGAATATCACTCGCGCTTAATATTTCTAA
>JAYSTF010000016.1:0-5990 GCA_043720065.1 Pseudobdellovibrionaceae bacterium
TTCATCGAATGGAGCAGCCGCGCTTTGTTTTCTCCGTCGGAAATTCTCGACCATGAAAACCCAAATCGCGCCAATCCGGGTTCGAGCACCACAGTGCCCGCTGAAGAAAAGTAATTCGTAACCTTGCACCAACAGCGGGCGCAAAGTTTTGAGTTGTTGAATACCGGGAAACCACTGCAAGTCGCGCAAACTCTAAAAAGAAACTGGATTTTTTCAAGCATAGGGAGGACACCATGCAAAGAAAAATCCCACCGCGGGAAGTGATTAAATCTAATTTAAAATGTGCGGCCGTCCGGCGGGCGGCTAAAAAATGTATTTCAATCGCGTCCCGCACTCTTTGGCCTTTGCAGTTTTCGAAAATTCGGCAAACCGGCTCCGGCGATCTTTTAGCGCGCAGTAAAAGCTGGCGCTTGCGGTTTTGCTAATTAGAACTGTTACCGCCGACCCGAGCCGGACACGGCGGTCCGAAATGCTCACGTTCTCAGTCGCAAGCTCTTGCTGGCGATGATACCAATTGGATTTGTTAAGCCTGGTGTCCGCGCCATAGAGCTGAAATGCGAGGCGGCCGTAGCCAACCTCTAGGCTCGCCCCGTGGGTCCACCCCGCGCCGTAGTAGTAGCCCCTGCGTTTCACCACCGATAGCAGTCCTTGCGAACCTTTCGCAGCCGTAAAATCATCCAGGCTTAAGTTTCTCACCATCGCGAAATCGCCAGCAATTTCAAGCGCGAGTTGAAAACGAATTCCTTTGTAGAAGCCAAAGGCCTCGACCGTGCCTTCGGCAACATGGGTATTGGCGATCATGTCTTTTGCAAGGTCGGCCGCCTCTTCGAAGTAAAGGGGGCGGCTCCTAGTTTGTTCCCATTCAAAAGATGCACCAGCACCTACCAGAAGTTCAAATCCACGAAGCTCGGCATTTTGATCCCGCTCCAGATTTTTTTTGTAATATGCCGCCATGACTTGCTTGGTAAGGAAACGGAAGTCCTCAATGCCAAACTTCGACTGGGAAAATTCCAATTCGAATTTTGATCTTGGAGCGTTTAGGAGGAGTGTTTTGACTTTTCCCTGCTCGTGAAACAAACCGATTTCATAGACGTCAGCGTTTAGTCCCATGTTCATCGCCGAAATTTTTTCGCTGCCGCCACGATCGATTTGTATCCAGCCAAACTTAAGTTCGAATTGAGAAAATAAACGAGCGTCGAGTTCTCCCACTAAGCGCGGATAAACTCTGGGTTGTCCCGTCCACCCCGCAACCGCATCATTGAATGAGCCTATCGGATTGATGACGGCCGCGAGTGTTTTGCCGAGCCAAGAATTGTTCTTGTTACGAATAGCCAAGGCCATCTTATGCAAAACCTCTCCTGCCGCGGCACCTGCGATGCCGGTAGAAACCATATCGTTCTTCGACATGATTTCTTTATATTCGAACGCATATTCCCAAGCCGCGGATGAGGCCAAGGTGAATAGTGTCGATTCCAGTGCGTTGCGTCCCGTTGACCGAAAGATTTCGTAGTAAACAACGCCCGCGCCAACATGGCCAATGTTTGCGGCCGAATTGTTATCATCCGTGCCACTGATTCGCCCCGTTAATTTTAATTTGAGATTGGTCCAGTAGGAACCAGGAAAATCCTGGTCGGCACGATTGGACTCGATCTGATGATATTTGTAGAGTGCGAAACCAAATATAGCGGCCAGCTCAAGACTTGATTGAATGTAAGCTTTAGTGGTGACCGACTCTGCTTTAAAAATATTGTAAGCCTCTTTCGGAGAGAGCGCCGTACCGTCCAAAGTGCGAACGACCCGACCATCTTTTGTTTCAGAAAGATCTTTAGAGTGGTGTATGCCCTCGGCGATGAGCCGTGTTTTGAACGCTTCCTTGTTCACTAGATAATAGGAAAGATTTTTTGCTAGTCGTTGTACGCTGATTTCATTTTGCGCGTCTCCGCCATGGAAATAAACGGTAACATCTTTAAAATCCAGTGCATCTTCGCCGGAACGAAAGTTGACTATTCGAACCCAAGTTTCTTTTTCATCTACCCGGTGGATATGCAAATAGAGCTGGGAAGTTCCCTCAGCTCTTATCTTCTGGACCCGGGGATCAAACGCAACGGAAATCTCCCGCCGGTCGATGTCAAAACACGTGCTAGAAACGGGGGCCGCAGCCTGCAAACTGTTAAATGCGTGTAGACACATTTGCTCAGCCCATTGCGGATTATGCTTTTCTTGATCCGTCGTACTAATAAGCACCTGGTGACTAGGTGCAAGTGCTCGAGCCGAGATGGAAAACGTCAAAATAAAGAAAATGAGGAGTTGGCGCATCGGAAGTCTATTAAAGCAATAACCTCGCCACGGGGTTGATTTCGAGTTGGGACCTCAGATCCATTGGCTTAGCTAAAGCCGCTATCGATGAAATGGACACCTACGTAATTTGGTGAAAGAATAGATTTATGCCTTCAACCTCCCCTTTATCTTGGCTCACAACATCGGCTTTGCCATTTTGGCTAAAGCACGGTGTTGATTGGAATAATGGCGGATTCATTGAGGCGTTCTCGCCTCAGGGTGAGAATTTAAAAAGTCCCCGTCGCGCTCTTGTTCAGGCCCGCCAGATATATAGTTTTCGTATAGCCCTGGAAAATGGGTGGGTAGATGAAAGTCAGGCAAGAGAAGCCATCGACAAGGGAAGCGCTTTTCTCGTCAGCCGATTCTCTCTTCCCTCAGGCAGTTTTTTTTACTCCGTTACTGATGGCGGCAAACCTTTGGACCTTTCCGAACCGCTCTATACTCAAGCCTTCGCTTTGTTTGGTTTGGCAAATGCATATGCGGTTCTCCATAAGCCTGAATTAAAAACCAGAGCCATAGCTTTGCTCAAATATTTAACGGAAAAACGTCGGCTAAAGGCTGGTGGCTTCACAGAAATAAAATTCGGAAAAGTTCTTCAGGAAGCGAACCCACACATGCACTTGTTTGAAGCCTTCATCGCCTGGATGGAGGTCGATAAAGATCCGGTATGGGGCGAAATGGCCGGCGAAATTCTAACGCTTTGTCGGGAGAAATTTATAGATTCCAAGACAGGACTGTTAGCCGAATATTTCATGCCGGATTGGAAACTCATTTTGGAAAATGGGCGCTTCGTCGCGGAGCCCGGGCATCAGTACGAGTGGGCCTGGCTTATGGCCCGCTATGAAAAACAACGACCCGGCAATTCTTCAGACGTTCAATCGCGACTTTTTGAATTAAGTGAAACTTTTGGCATCAGCAAAGAGCATGGAATTACTTTCGATGAAATCTGGAGCGATTTCACTCCCAAGTTAAAATCGTCTCGAGCCTGGCCCCAGTGCGAACGCATTAAATGTGCCTCTGCACTTAAAAACAAAAACGCGGCAGATTCTGCCATGTCGGTCTTAATGCGATACTTTTCAACTCCCACAAGCGGGCTCTGGTTCGACCGCATTGAGGAGACGGGAAAAATTCGCGACGAATCCGTTAAAGCCAGCTCGCTTTATCATATCGTTGGCGCCTTCTCGGAGTACAACAAACTACACCAGACGTAGGTCAAGAGGACCGCCCGGGTATAGGGCGAGCCTAGTTTGCTGGCGACTTCCTTTGTTGCTAGTCAGCGCCAGTGTACAATTTTAGCATATTAGCGGGAGTGACGTGTGGCGAGCAGGATCTTAGTAACCGGTGGTGCGGGCTACATCGGTTCGATGTTGGTTGCGGAACTGTTGGCGCGCGGACATCATGTCACCGTCATTGATAACTTCATGTTCAAGCAAGCCTCATTGGGCCACATCGTAGCAGATCCAAATTTCTCGCTGATCAACGGCGATATCAGAGACCAACGATTGATGAAAGAGCAACTGGCGAAAGCAGAAATTATCATTCCGCTTGCGGCATTAGTGGGCGCGCCGCTCTGTAAACGCGATCCGGTCGCGGCTGAAAGCACAAATCTTGTTGCCCCTCGTAGCATGCTGAAAATGATCAGTGCTTCACAAATCGTAATCATGCCGACAACGAACTCTGCCTATGGCAAAGGTGAAAAAGATCATTTCTGCGACGAGAACTCAACGCTTAACCCCGTCTCTCTCTATGCCCAGCACAAAGTGGAAGTGGAAAAAACATTAATGGACCGCGAAAATTCAATCAGCTACCGACTTGCGACGGTATTCGGGATGTCGCCGCGGATGCGCCTGGACCTGTTGGTCAACGATTTTACCTATCGCGCCGTGAACGATCGCTTCATCGTACTTTTCGAAGCCCATTTTCGACGAAACTACATTCATGTTCGCGACGTGGTGCATGCCTTCGTCCATGGATTAGAGAATTTCTCATTGATGAAACACCAGATTTATAACGTCGGTCTTTCAGACGCGAATCTAACGAAAATGGAACTTTGCCTGGCGATTAAGAAAAACATTCCTGATTTTACGATCATGGAAGCCGCAGTCGGCGAGGATCCTGATAAGCGCGACTACATCGTTTCAAATGCCAAGATGGAAAAGACCGGCTGGCGGCCGAATTACAGTCTCGATGCCGGAATAAAGGAACTGATGAAGGGCTTTCAGATGATCAAGAATTCGGTCTACTCGAACGTTTGATCACTTAAAGTCTTTTCGGGGAGAGAGCTCGTGGTTATCTGTCAGACACCTTTTAGAGTCTCATTCTTTGGCGGTGGCACCGACTATCCTGTTTGGTATCTTCAGCATGGCGGATCAGTTCTCTCTACTGCAATTAATAAATATGGTTACATCACGTGCCGGCATCTGCCGCCGTTTTTCCAGTACAAACACCGGGTCGTTTACTCTAAAATTGAGCTCGTAAAAGATCGCTCCGAGATCCTGCACCCGGCCGTTCGGGCTGCCTTTGATTACATGGACGTCGAAGACGGTCTTGAGATACATTACGATGGCGATATTCCCTCGCAGTCCGGCATCGGATCTAGTTCCAGTTTCACGGTCGGGTTACTTAATGCGATGCACGCGCTTCGTGGTGAGATGACCTCGAAATTGGCGCTCGCTGAAGAGGCTATCCATGTCGAACAAAATGTAATTGGTGAAACAGTTGGCTCGCAAGATCAAATTGCCGCGGCATTCGGTGGACTAAACCGCATTAATTTTTTTCCCAATGGAAAATTTGAAGTCCGACCCGTCATTATTCCAAGAGCGCGCGCTCAGGATCTCGAAAATCACATGCTTCTTTTCTTCACCGGCTTTTCTCGAATCGCTCAAACCATTGCGAAATCAAAGATAGAGAATTTTGATCAGCGGCAGCCCCATCTTTATCGCATGATGAAAATGGTCGACGAGGCGCAAGAAATACTTCAAAGCCCTCGTGCGGACCTCAAAGACTTCGGTCGCATGCTGCATGACTCTTGGCTCCTCAAGCGCGACCTCTCAGACAAGGTGTCCAACCCGCAAATCGACGAGCTTTACGAGACAGGTCTTCGCGCTGGCGCGGTGGGCGGGAAAATTCTTGGGGCTGGGGGCGGCGGATTTTTGCTTCTTTTCGCGAGCCCTGAGCATCACGAAAGTATTCGCCAAAAACTTTCTTCGCTGATCGAAGTTCCATTCAAGTTTGAACACCAGGGATCGCAAATCATACTCTACAATCCGTCGCACAATCTCCCAGCACTTATGTCTTCTAGATCCAGAAAAACAGGAACTCGGAAATGAAACTTTCTATAGTTTTCTCATTTTACAATGAAGAAGATAACATTCCCGAGCTGCTAAAGCGAACCCGCCAGGTCTTGACGGAAACCATTGGCTTGGCCAAGGGCGAATACGAGATTATTTTCGTCAACGATCGCTCCACAGATCGCTCGGAACAAATGATTCGTGATGAGATGGCGGCCGTTGGCGACATTAAACTTCTCAACACCAGTCGCACGTTCGGTAATGCCGCCTGCATTTTAGCAGGGTTTGCTTTTGCGAAAGGCGAATACATTGGTTATTTGGATTCCGATTTACAAGATCCTCCGGAGCTTTTTGCAAAGCTCT
>JAYSTF010000151.1:0-20497 GCA_043720065.1 Pseudobdellovibrionaceae bacterium
GAAAGATCCTTCAGCGATGCGGTTACTTAAATCATCTATCTATAAATACTGACGAATTCTTCTACAAGTGGCCCGCACCCCGCTAAAAACCGGAGAGGCGAGTCCGATAACCATTTTAGGCGCTCCAGCTCGCGTATTTGGGCACTTCATTGTCTAAAATCCTTTCAAGTGTCGGCCATTTTGCGTTCGCGTGGCCCTTCCCTTGCTTAAAGTTCGACCCCGGATCCAAGGTCGCTACTGGGCAAAATCGATAATTATAGGAATTAAAATGTCGTCAACGTTATTTCTAAAATCAGTAGTCTTGCTTTTAAGCATAATTTCGTCGGCTCCAGTATTTGCCCAACGTGGTAAAACCATTGGAATTATAGGCGATAGCGTTGCCACTGGGGCTGTGTCTGATGACAGTATCGATGCGCAGGCGATCACACTTTTACCGAATTTCTTAAAGCACAGACTGACGTCGCCGTTCAATTTCAAAAAAGACGCAGATTTCCCGGAGAACGCGTTCGCGGCAGTCGTTTCTTCGGGACTCGGTGTTAGATCCAAGGATGTCTTTAATGTTGCAGTTAACGGACAGCGGGTGACTTCTATTGCGTCGCAATTCACGGAGCTTATGAAGAAGACGTTCTCGTTCCCCGATTATCTGTTAGTCAGTTACACGGCCAACGACGCTTGCAGTGAAAATATATTTAGTATGAAGGTCGACGAGTTCAAGAAGGAATATGCTCGCCAGGTCCTCGAGGGAAAAGATGGCGATGGGGGTCTCAGGCTCTTAGCGCGTGCAGCTCCACGGAAGAGGAAGACTTCCATTTTTCTTATTGCCAGCCTCAACTTTCCGCAAGTGCTTACTAACGAAAGTATGGATGCGACCTCACAGTTTCGCCGTACCCACTTAAAACAGATCCACCAGGCGATGATCGAGGCCCAAGCTGAAGTCGTGCAAACTATAACTCAAGAAAACAGAAACCCTTATTTAAAGGTGCGCTTTATTGAATCTTCAGCCCACGTGAGTTTTAATGGTACGCATGTCGCCAACGATTGCTTCCATTTATCGAATCAAGGGCAGGGCACTCTTGGCCTGGCCATTTGGAGCGAGATTCTTTCGCTCCAATAGGGTATAAAGGGATATGGAAGCAGAAGTTCAGCCACCAGTTGAGATCCCCTCAGACGTTCTAAGTGAAGAAGCCTTTCAGGGCATTATTGATGAGTTTATTCAGCGCGAAGGCACGGATTATGGCGTTGTTGAGGTCTCGCACGAAGCTAAGGTGCAGCGGGTGCATAAGCAGCTGACCAAAGGTGATGTGCTTATTGTTTTTGATCCCAACACAGAATCGGTGACGCTGTTAACAGCAAAAGAATTTGAAAAACTTAAGCGCCAACCGCCGCCCAGATTATTTTCTGAGCCCCTTAGGAATGATCGAGAGTTCTAGAATTTCAAATACACCGTGAGCCAAGAGAGCCATGACGGCTGCGGGGATTGCGCCCGTTAGTATGGAGGACATGTTGTTTGTCGCCAAACCACTGACGATTGGTACGCCGTAACCTCCGGCGCCAATTAATGCCGCAAGAGTCGCAGTCCCAATCCCAATAATCGCGGACGTTCTAACCCCCGCCAAAATACTTCTTGAGGCCAGCGGAAGTTCAAGCCGAAGTAACCGATCCAGTGGCGTTAAGCCCAGGGCATGCGACATTTCCATAAGCCCGGGCTCAATCGCCCGAATCCCAGTAAATGTATTAAGAACGACCGGCAAAAGTCCATAAAGGCAAAGTGCTACAAGGGCCGGTACAGTGCCAATACCAAAAACAGGAATGAGAAAGCAAAGCAATGCAAGTGAGGGAATGGTTTGAATCAAACCACTGAGCATAAGAATCGATTGGCCGATCCCGCGATGACGGGTGGCAAGAATACCGAGCGGTACACCAATTAGGATTGCAACAATTAGGGCAGAAATGACGAGGAAGAAGTGTTCTTTCGTTCGGCGCCAGACTCGCGCTTCGACGGAGTCACCGCTCGGCAGAAGAGTTGATTTATCGCCACGGTAGGTTTTTATCACTGCGGCAAAACTTTTTCCCTCAAGATCAACACCTGCGTTAAGTAATCGCATGTTGCGTTCATCGATTGTTCCTTTTAGAGAAGAAAGTTTCGACCACAGGTCGGGATGCCTTTGGACGAAACCTTTCCTGGCCAAAAAAACTGCTTCGTAAATGGGAAAAAAGCGGAGGTCATCTTCAAGCACGACCAAATTTAATTTTTCGATCTTTGCATCAGTTGAATAAACATCGATGACGTCAACTACGCGATTGGCCACGGCCTCGTAAGAAAGGGTGTGGTCCACGGAGTCTGGTGGTGTCTTAAATTTCAAATCGTAGTGAGCGGTTAAGGCGCGATAACCATCAGCCCTTGTCATGAACTCGTGGCTAAATCCGGCTTTAAGTTTAGGTCCGAGCCTCGCCAAGTCGCTAATCGATTTGATCAAGTGCTCACGTGCGACCTCCGCCGTAATCGCTAAAGCGTAGGTGTTATTGAACCCAAGTGGCGGGGACATTATCAAACCCATTTCGCTTAGCGCCACTTGGATGTTACCAAACGTTTTTAGATCTGGATTCTTTAAAATAGCTTCCGCGATGGTCCCGGTGTATTCCGCATAAAGGTCGATCTCGCCGGCCTTAATCGCTTCGAACATGATCCCAGTCGCGCCCATACCGAATCGGCGTGAGATATCTACGCTTCGTTGAGTTTCCAAAGTTTGGGCGGCCAACTCGCCTAGCAAATATCCTTCGGTGAATATCTTCGTTCCGATTACGACTTCAGGATTACCTTTGAAATTGCAGCCCACCAGTAGCGCGAGAATGAGAAAGCAAACATAGACTAACTTCATTCGTCCATCCAAGAGCGGTGAGCATTGATGAAGCGAGTAACAAACGCATCTTTCGGATGGTTAACAAGCTCTGGAAACGGACCTGTCTGGACGATTTCGCCATCACGAAACAGAGTCACGCGGTCTCCGAGATAGGCGGCTTCTCCGATGTCATGAGTCACGAACACCACCATTTTCTTAAGTCGCTGAAAGATCGCGCGAAGTTCGCTTTGAACTTCCAAACGCGAAATCGGGTCTAGCGCCGCCAATGGTTCATCGAGCAAAAGAAGTTTAGGATCCAAAAATCCGGCACGGATTAAAGCCACTCGTTGTTTCTGTCCACCGCTAAGCTCATTGGGAAAACGGTTTAATAACTCGGGGGAAAGAGAAACGATTTTGCAAAGTTCATCCAAGCGTGCCGCGATTTTTCTCGTGGGCCACTTTAGCGTTGATGCTACCAAAGTGATGTTTTCTTCCGACGTCAGGTGAGGAAAAAGGCCGCCATTTTGGGGCACATAGCCGATCTGCCTTACCCAAGCTAGCTGGGAGGAGGCATCAAGTTGAGTGTCAGAGAGTGAAACCGAACCCTCATCTGCAGGCAAAATACCCATAATGATTCGAAGAAGCGTGGTTTTGCCAGAGCCGCTCGAACCAAGCAAAGCGTGAGTTTCGCCAGCGGGAACCTCAAAGCTTATGGCCGTAAGAATGCGCTTCTCGCCGAAAGATTTTGCGATGTTTCTTAGCTTCAACATGAGGTGCCCTAGCTCTAGACGATTTGCCAAAGAGAATCAATTAGCATTAAGATGTGCAAATGAAACTATTCTTTACAGCGCTTATGTTTACCATTTTTGCATTCACAGCTACGGCCGATCTCAAGCCCCGCTCCGGAGACGCTCTAAGCACTGCGTTGACCGGCCAAGTTTACGCGGCGGATTTGAAAGAAGGGTTTCATTTCAACGAAAAGGCGCCAAACACTTTACAAATCGAAGGCCAAGCAATCAAGCCCCAATTATTTTCAGCCCGCCGTTTGGAATTTGTTGGCCTGCCGAAAGATCTTACTGCGGGAAAAGCTTATTTATACATCTGTGACGATGCGATTACGTTTTGCGAGCCACGGATTTTGGAACTTAAAGCCGGAACCACTTCGGCGCCCAAGGTACAGGGGATTAAGAAGCGCGGCGCTATAAATAAGTACGGCTTTATAGAAGATGATTTTGGTGCCGCAGTAGCACTGGCGAAAGAAAAAAAACAGCTTTTGCTTTTGGATTTCTCGGCGCGATGGTGTCCCGGATGCATGCGATTAGAGAGTGAGATTTTCCCCAAAACGGAATTCAAAGCTCTAACCAAAGACATGGTGAAAGTTAAAATAGATACGGACCGATTTGAAAATTCCGTTTTAGGAGAGCGGTTTAAGATTCAAGGCATTCCAACGTTGCTGGTGCTGAATTTGAATCAAGAGGAAGTTGACCGGATCTATGATTACCAACCGATGGCGGTATTGGAAAAGTTTTTTTTAGCTGCTAAAGCTGACCCTTCTTCCATCCAAGATCTGCAAGCTCGCGCGGCATCCAACAAGGATCCCCAAGCTTCACTCCTCTTAGGGAGACGCCTGATGATGGCGGGGCAGCTCGAAGCCAGCATTAATTATCTGAAGGTGATGAAGCCGGAGCCTCCGGAGCTTTTAACTGCGCAAGTTAACTTAGCCGAGGGCAAATTCAAAAAAGATCCGTCCACTAAGGCGGCATTCGTTAGTGCACTCAAGGGCGCCATCGAGGCAGAGCCGGCGGGATCTCGGTCGCTCGTATGGCGGACGGAATTGATCGGGTTGACAGAGGACAAGAGCGAGGCCGGAAAAATCATGAACGCAGGTGTTTCACTTGCCGAGTCTTTTCTCAAAGACCCTGCGGCGAGAACCGGTGCGATGAAAAATGACTTGGTAGGTGAATTCACTGGTTTTGAACCCTTGATGATCGCATTAGCAAAAGTCGATCTCCTGAACGCGGGCGGAGCCCCTCCAGACACAGTCAAGCAGGCATGGGCTGAAGCCGCCAAAGTTGGAAATGAATTAAAGATCACCGCAAAAACCCCGGGCCCGGCAACACGCTATTTAGGAACGCTCGTGAAATCTGGACAATTTGACGAAGCAAACCGTTTATCAAATGATTTGTTGAAGCAGGATCCTGATAATGGCGAAGTTCAGCGCCGCCGTTTACGCGTGCTTATAGCGCAAAAAAAATACGGCGAAGCAATTAAGCTTGGCGAAACTTGTTTAACGAAGTCCTATGGGCGCAATGAGTTTTGGGTGGCAGAGGCCTTGGCCGAAGCGTATCTGGGAGCCGAGAAAAAAACGGCCGCGAGCCAACTCCTGGACCGCTATCTTTCGCGAAGCGATATCCAATGGTCTAACATGCAGGGCTCAAAAAAATCCATGGAAGAGATGCGCGCCAAATTAAACTAGTTTATGAATGCGCCTGTGGCCTGAATGGGTCTTGGCGCGGAACCCTGCTGAATCCACGCGACCACTGCTTCGCGGACCGAGTGTTTTTTCGATTTTAAAATCGGAAACTGGGCTCTGAAAGCTCCATCCACCGGTTTCAAGATGAACTTACTCTGCCAATCTAAAACTATAAAATCATGGTTGCGCCCTTTTCCTTGAGTTCCCAGTCCCACGAGCGCGATATTTAAGGTCAGGTCTTCGCCTTTTTTATTTTCCGGCTGAAAGGAAACTTGAAAGCCGGCGTTATTCTTATGTACTGACAATATTCCAACGCGGGCGCCGGGTTTGGCGTTTGGCGCGCTTAAAGAAGACCATTCCCCCCACTCCTTGCCGTCGAGGACAAAGGCCGGAGTGTAAAGCGCACCATTTACCCAGGCTCTTGCGTGCGCCTTTTGTCTTTCGGTAGCGTCATTCCGAGAGGCCACTTCAAAAGCGATGGGCACGAAGGACTTCCAAAGCTTCGGATGATTTTCTAGTTTTCCGATCCACGAATC
Source organism: Pseudobdellovibrionaceae bacterium (assembly GCA_043720065.1). Lineage (GTDB taxonomy): Bacteria > Bdellovibrionota > Bdellovibrionia > Bdellovibrionales > UBA1609 > JAIBAM01. The sequence continues at coordinate 5,850 of JAYSTF010000151.1, forward strand.
TGCGGGCGGGCAGCTTGAGCAAGTCTCGGAAGTGAAGAGTTCGAGGAGAGGTATTTGTTCTGAGCTTGATTTTGCAATGGGATCAGCGCAAACAATGGCTGTGCTTAAAATAATTAAGTGGAAAAAAAACATTTCGTTCTCCTAGGGCCTAAGAGTTTACCATCATGGAGTGCAAAGCAAATGACAATTCGCGATGCCTTTCGCCGGTTCGCACACTATTCATCCGAAAAAGTCGGTAGTCCTTACGCATTCCTACTCGCGGTAGGTGTCGTCGTCGCGTGGGTTCTGACCGGGCCGGTATTTGGCTACTCCGACACGTGGCAGTTGATCATCAATACGGCGACCACAATCGTGACTTTTCTTATGGTGTTCTTGATTCAGAACGCGCAAAACCGCGACAGTCGCGCAGTTCACTTGAAATTAGACGAACTTATCCGCGCCGTTCACGGGGCGCGCAATGAGTTGGTTGATCTCGAGGAATTAGCGGACGAGGAACTTGAGCGATTGCAGCAAGAATTCAAAGCTCTGCACGAAAAATTTGCGACCAAGTTGGCCAATCGTAAGGGGGAGTCCAGCGTTTCATTAGAGCGGTGCGATGCAGCAGCTCGGCCGCAATGGAGCTTTGGGGCGACTTTCCCGAATTCGGACCCTGATTTGATCTTGAGCAAAATGGAGGCCGAGACTACGATAAACCACATTTGAAAAAAACCACGCTTTAACGTAGAGGCACGGACCATGGCTAAAGCCCCGAGCTCGACCGCTGATTCGCAGATCCTAGAGAAAATTAAATCCTCCGGTTTTGAAAAGGTCAAAGTGGCCGTCGCAGATATTGATGGCGTTTTGCGCGGGAAGTATCTTCATAAAGATAAATTTATGTCGGCCACAGATTCTGGCTTTGGCTTCTGCAATGTCATTTTCGGCTGGGATAGCGCGGACACTTGTTATTCCAATGGGAAGTACACGGGTTGGCACACGGGCTTTCCTGACGCCTTGGCGCGGGTTGATCTAAGCACGTATCGTGAAGTTCCTTGGGAAAACAAGCAACCGTTTTTTCTTGGCGATTTTTGGTCGGAGAACAATGAGCCCTTGGAAATTTGTCCGCGCCAACTTCTAAAACGGGTCCTAGGCGAAGCGAAGACCGCGGGATTTTTGGTAAACTCAGGTATGGAATTTGAATGGTTTAATTTTTCCGAAACACCGCAAACCTTAGCCGCCAAAAATTATTTAAATCCAGAGCCCATTACGCCTGGAATGTTTGGTTACTCACTCATTCGTGCCGGGATGAACCAGCCCTTCCTTACCGCGATTATGGACGAGATGCTTCAGTTCGGCGTACCGATTGAAGGCCTGCATACAGAATCTGGTCCCGGAGTTTTGGAAGCCGCCATTTTATTTTCAGAGACGCTGGAAGCTGCGGACCGCGCGACGATTTTTAAAACCGCAATCAAAGAAATTGGCCAACGCTTTGGCATCATGCCGAGCTTCATGGCGAAATGGAATACGAAGCTTCCCGGCTGCAGCGGTCATATTCACCAAAGCATTTGGGATAAAGGCGGTAACAAAAACCTATTCTATAGCGACAAAGACCCCAACAAAATGAGTCCTCTTTTCAAAAGTTATCTGGCAGGGCAACTCAAGCTGCTACCCGAAATTCTGCCGTTCTTCGCCCCCACGGTAAACAGCTATAAGCGATTGGTTGAGGGCTACTGGGCGCCAACGAAAGCCACTTGGGGAATCGATAACCGAACAGTCGCCTTCCGGGTGATTCCAGGCAGTAGCAAATCCACTCGCGTCGAGGCGCGAATTTCCGGCTCCGACGTTAATCCTTATCTTGCGATGGCCGCAGCTACCGCCTGCGGGCTCTACGGGATTCGAAAAGAACTGCAGCTAAAGGACAAGCCGGTGGAGGGCAGCGCATACATGCATCAGACGGCGCCCGGATTACCAAGAAATTTACATGAAGCCGCGACGCGAATGCATGACTCAAAACTGGCACGCGAAGTTTTCGGCGATACCTTTATTGATCATTTTGCGGCCACGCGAATATGGGAATGGCGGCAGTTTCAAGACTCAGTCACTAATTGGGAAATGCAACGTTACTTTGAAATCATTTAAAGCGGGAGTTCTACAAAATGTATCGATTTAGTTTTCCGACCTTAATCCACTTCGGCCCTGGCGTTCGTAAACAACTGCCGGAATTTTTAAAAGCGAAAGGCATTAAACGGCCATTGATCGTAACGGACAAAGGCATAGCGGCGCTGCCTCTTTGTAAGGAGATCGAAAGCCAGCTTAACAGCGCCGGACTTAAAGTCGCAATGTTCGCAGGCATTTGGGGAAATCCAGTGAAGTCCCAGGTCACCGAGGGAGTAAAATCATTTAAGAGTCATGATGCTGATGCCATCGTTGGACTCGGCGGAGGCGCCGCGCTTGATGTCGCCAAAGCCATCGCACTTATGGCAACGCACTCTGGTGATCTTTTTGATTATGAAGATGAAAAACCAGGCGCCAAGCCAATCGATGGCCCAATTCCGTTTTGGGTCGCCTTGCCAACAACCAGTGGAACGGGCAGCGAGGTTGGCCGAAGTGCGGTGATTTCTGACGACCAAACTCATGTGAAGAAGATTATTTTCTCTCCGAAACTTTTGGCGCAGGCGGTTTTCGCGGATCCTGAATTGACCTATGATTTACCGGCTACAGTTTCCGCGGCGACCGGAATGGACGCTCTTACTCACTGCGTGGAAGCCTATCTTGCCAAAGGATTTCATCCGATTTGTGATGGTATCGCGCTTGAGGGGCTTCGTCTCGCTGGGAAAAGTTTGGTTAAATCCGTGAAAGAACCGAAGAACGCGGAAGCTCGCTCGGACATGATGATGTCTTCCATGATGGGTGCAATAGCATTTCAAAAAGGATTGGGTGTAACTCACTCTTGCGCGCACGCTTTAGGAACGGTGGTGGACATGCACCATGGTTTAGCCAACGGGATCATGATCGATTATGCGTTGAAAATTAACGTTAACACTGTGCCGGAGAGATTTAAAACCATGGCGACCACTGTGGGTTTGAAGGATCAATCAGCGAATGGATTTTTACAGTGGCTTGCGGAATTGAAAACCGCGACAGGGCTGCCAAAAAATCTTTCGGCGGCCGGGGTTAAGAAGGAAAAGTTGGATAACTTAGTTGAGCTCGCTGTTCAGGATGGCTGCCATGGCAACAACCCGCGCCCAGTCACTAGCCAAGATTTCCGCGCTATCTTCAACGAGGCGTTTTAACGAATGCTAAGAATTGGCGTCAGCTCCTGTTTTTTTCATGCGGACCCGTTAAGGGCGATATTTAAAGGTAAAACTCTGCTTTACCTTGTCGAAAATGTCGCCCATTGGCTTTTGCCGCACGGTGCGATTCCCTACCTAATTCCCACACTTCCTGTGGACTCGACGATAACCCTAAAAACATTGGTTAGCGATCTTGACGGACTGGTTTTACAAGGTGGCGCGGATGTCGCGCCTGAAACCTATGGCGAGACGCCACTAAAGCCAGAATGGAAAGGCGATGCCATTCGGGACCGTTATGAAATCGATTTAGTTAAAGAGTTTCTCGCCCAAAATAAACCGGTTATGGGATTGTGCCGTGGCCTTCAGCTTATCAATGTCGCCTTCGGTGGCACTCTCTACCAAGACATAAAAACTCAAGTCGCGGACTCAATTGAGCATCGCAATTGGGAAATTTATGATCAAAATTTCCATACCATCGCGGTAAAACCGAACTCTGCCTTTAGCCGACTTTATGGCGGCGTCACCTCGGCCAAAGTAAATAGTGTTCACCATCAGGCGATTAAGGATTTGGGACAAGGGTTAATGGCGGAAGCTCATTCGACAGACGATCAGATTATTGAGGTCGTTCGTGCAACTGGATCGGATTATGTTGTTGCAGTTCAATGGCATCCAGAATTTCAAGACGCCAACGACAATTCGATTCTCGACACTAAGCCGCTTATAAATGATTTTTTAGATCAAGCGAAAAAAAGGAAAAAATAATGTTGAACATCATCAATCCCGCTACAGGTGAAGTGATTAAAAAACTAGAAAGTGATGGCGGGTCCGCCATCGCTGAAAAATTTAAGCGGGCTAAACAAGCACAAGTGGCATGGGCAGCAACCCCAATTGCGACACGAATAGATACGATTCTTAAATTCCGCGCTTTGCTTGAACAAGACAAAGAGGCGTTAGCAAAAATTCTCACTGAGGAAGTCGGTAAGCCGATCTCCCAGTCGCGTAATGAAATCAATGGAACACTATTAAGAATCGATTTCTTTATAAGTCAAACTGCTGCGGTCTTAAAAGACGAGATCGTATTCAAGGACCAAGAGCAAAAGATGGAAGAGGTCATCGCGCATGAGCCTCTCGGTGTGATCGCAAATATCTCCGCGTGGAATTATCCCTATTTCGTCGGTTCGAATGTCTTTATTCCCGCATTATTGACCGGCAATGCAGTTTTGTATAAGCCATCGGAATTTTCTACTTTGACGGGACTTGCCATTGCTGAGCGCCTTCATAAAGCTGGAGTTCCAAAGGACGTATTTATTCCTGTTATCGGTGATGGAAAAACGGGGAGTGAGCTTCTGGCGCAACCTATAAACGGCGTATTTTTCACTGGGTCATACGGCACGGGGAAACGAATAGCTGAGGCTGTTGCGAGTCGAATGATTAAAATCCAGCTTGAGCTCGGCGGCAAAGATCCCGCGTATGTTTGTGACGATGCCAATGTAAATGCGGCCGCCGAAAGTCTTGCGGATGGCGCTTTCTATAATAACGGACAAAGCTGCTGCTCTGTGGAACGGATTTATGTTCACGAAAAAATTTATGATAAGTTTGTTGAGCAGTTTATGAAGACCGTTTCAGCATTTATCATTGGGGATCCTTTGGATGAGAAAACCTATATCGGGCCATTGACCCGTGCACCCCAATTGAAAGTGGTCGAAGACCAGGTTGCTGACGCTACAGCGAAGGGTGCGAAATTGCTCAGCGGTGGGAGGCCGCTTAAAGATCGCGCTGGCAATTACTTTGGGCCAACGGTCTTTAGTAACGTGAATCACACGATGGAACTAATGAAAGAAGAATCCTTCGGCCCCATCATTGGTATACAGAAAGTAAAGAGTGACGAAGAGGCATTGCAACTCATGAACGACACAGCCTATGGATTAACTGCGAGTGTCTACTCGCCAGACAAATTCCGGGCCCGAAAAATTCTTGAACGTACTAATGCTGGGTCGGTTTACTGGAACTGCTGCGATCGTGTCAGTCCGCGTCTTCCTTGGTCAGGACGAGGACACTCTGGCATTGGCTCAACGTTGTCGACTTATGGTATTCAAACATTTCTGCAACCTAAGGCCTGGCATCTTAGGGGATAAATCGATGAAAGAAGTGAACGCGACATATGATTGCGCGATTATTGGGGGAGGACCTGGCGGTCTCATCGCCGCGCTCTACTTGTTCCGCTTCAAGCGAAAAATAGTATTGTTTGATGCCGGTGAACCGAGAGCAAGGTGGGCGCCGCGAATCAGGAATCTGATTGGCTTTACGAATGGAATTTCTGGCAAGGCGTTGTTGCATCGCCTTAAACTTCAGTTGTCTATACTTGGCGTAGAAACTATTCGGTCTAAAGCGACTGTTCACCGTGTGGGGAAAAATTTCGAAGTTAAAACAGTGAACGGATCGATCAGGGCTAAGGCGGTGATTCTGGCCACCGGAATGCAGGATTTAGATCCGCAGCTAACTAACTTGAACGAATTAAGAAGGAAAGCGCTTCTCGCTTACTGCCCCATTTGCGATGGGTTTGATTACTCTGATGCTTCTATTGGTTTGTTGGTGGACAGCAGTCACGGTCTCAAAAAAATGCGTTTTATTGCCAAATTCTCGCCGCATCTTCATGTGATCACGACGAAAGTGTTTAAAATTTCTCCGATCCATAAGCGCATAATAAAAAAACTTGGAATTCAGATTCATCGCGGAAAATTAGAATCAATCAAGCCTGCCAAAGGCAGCAAGGGCATCACCGTAAAACAACGGGGACGAAAACCTTTTAAAATTCGCTTAGCCTACGTTGCTTTGGGTACCAAGGTCGACCGCTCGGCGACCAAACATATTAATGGTTTAAAGAGGACGAAAGAGGGCTTCATTGTTGTCACCTCCCATCAGGAAACTTCGATTCGCGGAATCTATGCCGTGGGCGACTGCGTGAACGCTTTATCACAAGTTTCCGTGGCAGTCGGTCATGCCGCGATTGCCGCAACCCGGGTGCACAACTCGCTTGGATTTTAAGGATATGGAAAAGTTCTTATAGAACTTTTAAAATTTTAAGCCAAAGACCGACAATCGCACCCCAGCCGACAAGGAACGAAAGCATTCTCGGATAAACCTTATTCGAACCGACGTGAATGAACGCGTGCACCACCCGAGCCGCGACGAAAATCCAAGCGAACAACAAGGTCTGGTCGTCATTGAGCAACTGCAGTGAAGCAACGATGACCGTCGCATAATAAATGACTGGCAGTTCGAAAAGGTTACTGTAGTGGCGCTGGGTTTTAATAATTAGATCGGGTGCCGGTTGGTCGTAGATCTTAAAATAAGAAAACTTGAGTTTGCCGCTTCTCACCGCGGTAACCCGGCAAAAAAGCATATAGCAACTAAACAAAAGCGTAAAGCCCACTAAGGACGCCATTGGATAAAGTAAATTTGGATTCAATCTAGTCTCCTGTTAATCAAGTCGAACTTTTCGATTTTGTTTCTTGTCTGAATTACGCCGCTTCCCATCGAGCCTTTTTTCTTTAGAGGCCCGAGTGGGCTTTGTCTTCTTGCGTTTTTTCGGCGCGTAAGCAACCAAAAGAAGCATCTCTTTTAATTTTTCCGTGCAATCGGCCGCATTTCTCGGCTGATCGCGGAAGCGATCGCTTTGGATTTGCAGAACGCCACTGTGATTCAAGCGGTGGCCAAATTTCGCCTGGAACCTTGTTTTTACATCGGCCGACAAAAACGGGCTTGCAAGCGGTTTCCAACTCAAAATAGCTTTACTATTAACTTTATTCACATTTTGGCCACCGGCCCCGGAACTGCGCACGTAATTCCACTCGAATTCGCGCAAAGGGATTCTAATATGCTCAGTCACAACCAACATATATCAGTCTCGCCGGTGAGTGTACCACCCCAACGTTCGGCCACCTCGTTGCATAAACTTTTTCTTTGCGCTTCGAGGCCGACGTCCAACTCGCGCACCATCGTGTATTCAGATTCGGGGAACTTAGCTCTTAAAAATTCAAGCGAACGGGGCCTCGCCGTAATGACAACGCGATACTCAGTGCTGGAGGTTAGCAATTCAGCCAATGCATAGCCAAGTCCTGAGCCACAACCGGTCAAAAGCACGACGGGCTGATAAGAGTCCTTCATTACTATAAGCTAAGGGGAGAGTTGCGGTTTGGCAATATTCCCACTCGTGCAGGCTTTTGACAGCGTTGAACTGGTTGGCATAGCGTTCCAAATGAGTGCCTTCGGGGCCAAACTCGTCCAAGGAAGGTTTGGAGCTCGTCCACCCGGTCAAACTGCTGTTCAAGAGGAGTTTCTGTGATAATCAACCCTCATGAAAATCCTGGTCATCGGTGGCACTAGGTACTTCGGCAAAAGATTGGTGAAGACGCTCATTGATGAAGATCATGAGGTCACCGTGCTTTCCCGTGGCCAAACTCCCGATCAATTCGCTGGCAACATTGAACGCATTCACTGTGATCGCCAAGATGCGGAACAATTCAATTGGGCCGTTAAGGGCAAAGCTTGGGATGTGGTCATCGACCAAATTTGTATGAACGCAAAAGATGCCCAGGCCGCTTGCGAAATTTTCGATGGGCACACCAATTTTTACGTCTTCACATCAACTCAATCTGTTTACTCAGCCGGTGCAAATCTTAAAGAAGAAGCTTTCAACGCGAAGGAGCATCACTTCTCGGAAATAGCTGAGGAAAGAACAAATTACGCCGAGGCGAAGCGGCAGGCTGAGGCGGTGTTTAGCACACAGGCCCACTTTAAAGTCGCGAAAGTGCGCCTGCCAATTGTTCTTGGCGAAGACGATTACACTAAGCGCTTAGCGTTTCACGTCGACCGGGTTTGCAGTGGGAAGCCGATTTACTTTCCCAACCCCCAAGCAAAAATTAATTTCGTTTATGCCGAAGACGCCGCACAATCTATTTATCAAATTGTTGAGCAGCGGTTAGCAGGTCCGATAAATATCGCGGCTGCCATTCCCATTCGGCTTCGCGAGCTTATGGATAAGATTGAAGTCGTAACTAACAAATCGGCGGTTCTAGCCACGGAGCCGGGAACGGACAACTGGTCGCCCTTCGGCATTGAAGGAGATTGGTACATGAATGTGGAGCGTGCGGCAGCCCAGCTGATCAAACCCACTGAAATCGATCAGTGGCTGCCTTCCTTAATCAAGTTTTATTTCAATTCTCACTTGGAGAACGTGTGACCTTTGAAAATTTTGTGACTCAAGCCTGGAGCGAACACGCCGCAAATCCTGTCGCAGTGGCGGAGCGGATGTACTCGGCCATTGATTTAATCGAATCTCCGGATCAGGTGCCGCCGCTTGCCCAGCTTGTTACTCATATTTTTGGCGAACACCTAGGTCAGTGGGAAGATGGCATTCAACTCCTAAAGGAGATTCAAGCCCAAGAGCATGTCTGTGGTGACCAAGAAGCGGAGGTCGCTATTCGCCGCGCAGTCGCAACTCTTCAAGTGGCTGGCGATACATTAGATTCCGTGGAGGAATTTTCGCTCTCCGATCAGATCCGTATTTTCGCATCAGCTTCATCTGCTTTAGCGGGTCAGGGGTACTTTGACCGGGGATCACGATTTTTCAGAATCGCGCTGACTAAAGTCAGCGGCAAGCTTAAAGCCGGAGATCCGGCGTATCGAGTGATGGCTGCAACGGCTAACAGTATGGCCTGCAACCTGGAAGAAAAGCGCGAACGCACGGCAGATGAGATTGATCTTATGATTATGGCGGCCGAAGCGAGCCGAACCTATTGGGAAAAAGCGGGAACCTGGTTGGAAGTGGAGAGAGCGGAATACCGGATGGCGATGTCTTTTCTGAAGGCCGACGAACCGGACCTAGCCCTACAGCACGCTCATGCTTGTTTAGAAATTTGCGCGAGTCACCGCGCTTCCCCGGATGAGTTTTTCTGGGCTTACGAAGCAATCGCCCGTGTTGAATATGCCAGATCTAACTTGGCGGCTTATGATGAAGCACTTCGGCAGGCCGAGCAATTGATTGTGAAAGCCGGGCAAGGGCAACACAGCTGGGCTGAAAGTCTGCAAAAGCTCAAGGACTTAAAGCGAGGATAAAATTCCGTGGAAATTCTGTCGGTGCAATGCCCTTTTTGTTTAGAGTGGAATGACGTTCCGGTTGAGGACGAGCCGCCTTATCAAACCATAATTGATTGCGCCGTCTGTTGCCACCCGCTGGAACTTCAGGTGAAAATGGACGATGCAGGCGGATTTGTCGCCACAGCGGAAAGAGGTTCTGGCTTTGAATAAAAACTTGAAAAGACCCGGCGGCAGATTATCCATCATCCTTGTCCTCGCAGCCAGGGGCCAGATGGCAGCCTCTATACGACGACTGATTCCGGTACGATTTGGCGAATTACGCCGCAATAATCGTGAGCATAGCAAACATCTATTAGACGGGTGTCCTTAGCTTACTCACTTGCCCTCATTTATAGGCGTGTCTCAGGGTGAAACTTAAGTAATTTCAATAGGTTAATCTGTGGACCTGGCCTTGCTTTATTAGGGGGTATGGATACAAGCAAACGTCTCAAACTTAGCCTATATGGCGTTCTATTTACGACGCTAGGTTTTCACAGTGAATCTCTATATTCCGCTCGCGGCAGCGTGAATGACCATTTGGACATCCCCGTTGAAGTCGATGCCCAGCTTGAACACGCGAAAGAACTTCTTGGAAACATAGAGACAGTAACATCGGCCTGGAGAGCCACAGGTCTACCGCGATTACTTTTTGAAAAAGTAGAGGCTGAGCTGTCGAAAAACAACCGTTATTTAGCAGGTGAAATTGTTAGCGCCGTCCTAAAGGCCTCTTTGCAGTACAAAATGGATCCACTCTTCATACTTGGACAAATCAAAACGGAGAGTCGCTTTAATCCTTATGCTCGCGGTCGTCATGGCGAAATCGGTTTAATGCAGATTAAGCCGCAAACGGCGCAATGGATGGCGGTTCGCTCTGGAATTACTTGGTCCGGCCCCGGATCTTTAAATAGTCCAAGCAATAACATTCGTTTATCCGTCGCCTACTTAAGTTTTTTGAGATCACGGTTTAACGCTGGCGGCACTGAATATGTTTCGGCGTACAACATGGGTGCCGCAAACGTCCATAAACTGCGTTGCCGATCGATTGTACCCAACATATACGCAAACAAAGTGATTCAGAATTATCGTGCCATTCGCCGCGATATCGTCGCAGCCGCTCAGCCTGTGACTGAAATTCGCGTCACTCGAGCCGACTAAGGGCTTACTCGCCCCAGACTTGGTCTTTACCTTCAAGCCACAGTTTAATATTTTCTGTCGTGACTGACTTCGGTCGCTCAAGGGGAAAACCAAGAGCGCGAGACCAGGTCAACGCCGCCAAAACTCCGAGTGCACGGCTAACACCGAACAAAACCGTATAGTAGTCGTATTCCTTCATGCCGAAGTGAACGAGCAATGCTCCCGAGTGAGCATCAACGTTTGGCCAAGGATTCTTAACCTTACCCAATGATTGAAGAATAGGGGGGACGGTCGCAAAAATATTCCAAACGGTTTTGACCAGAGGATCATTTGGCATGTGCTTCTTCGCGAACTCCGCTTGCGCTGTGAAGCGAGGATCGGTCTTCCGCAAAACCGCATGACCATATCCGGGCACTACTTTGCCTTCGCTCAAAGTCTTACGCACGTATTGATCGATTTGTTCTTTCGTCGGCGCCTCTGACCCAAGAGTTTTCTGCATTTCGAAAATCCACTTGATCACTTCCTGATTCGCAAGACCGTGAAGTGGGCCCGCTAAACCATTCATGCCAGCAGCATAGGACAAATAAGGATCTGAGAGCGCAGAACCTACTAGGTGAGTCGTGTGCGCTGAAACGTTGCCGCCTTCGTGATCCGCATGAATCGTCAAATAAAGGCGCATGAGCTCGCGGAACTTATCCGAATCAAATCCTAAAAGATGGGCGAGGTTTCCACCCCAGTCCAATTCATTCGAGGGAGAGAGAGCTTTACCGCCTTTGTACTTACGGCGATAAACATAAGCCGCAACCTCAGGTAGGCGAGCAATCAAGTTCATCGAATCTTCGAAAGCATGCGCCCAATATTCTTTTTTATTCACGCCTTCCGCATACTTTTTCGCAAAAATAGAATCTGTTTGCATGGCCATGACGCCGATCACGAACTGTGTCATGGGGTGGGTCTCAATGGGAAGCGCGTCAAGCGTCTTAAATACGTGCGCCGGAACTGTCGAGCGTTTGCGCCAATCGGCGCTCAATTCACGAACTTCCGTGACCGAAGGCATTTCACCCGTGAGCATCAGCCAAAATAAACCTTCAGGAAGTGGCTCGGTTCCGCCGTCAGCGGTAGGCAATTGTTTTTGCAAATCAGGAATGGAATAACCGCGAAAACGGATCCCCTCGTTCGCATCAAGTAAGGAGGTCTCATATACCATTCCGGTGATGCCACGCATGCCCTGATAAGCCTGCGACAGCTGAACTTCACCCATTTTTTTCGAGCCATGAGTTTTGATAAGATCTTTGATTTCGGCGCCGAGTTTGTCGGCCTTTTCTTTGAAGAGATTTTTCAGTTTTTCCATGTTCCCTACACTAAAAGATGGGCTTGTAATTCACTAGTCCTAATCGCCGCTTTGGCACCGCGTTGAAAGCGCTCAGAGCGTGACCGACCAAGGTCTCCCGAGGGAGTATCGGCCGAGAAATTTCCTTACCGGAGGCAAATATGAAATTGTTCTATTCACCTGGTGCGTGCTCGTTAGCACCACACATTGTTGCTCTAGAACTAGGACTCAATCTTGAGACGGTCAAAGTAGATTTACAAACCAAGCGGACCAGGGACGGCGATTTCCTCGCCATCAATCCCAAAGGCTATGTTCCAGCACTAGAGCTAGAGAATGGCGAAGTGATTACGGAGTCTGGAGTTGTAATGCAATACCTGGCTGATCAAATGCCCGTAAAAGGCTTAATCCCGAAGGCTGGGTCAATGGCCCGTTACCGATTGCAGGAATGGCTTAATTACCTAACCGCGGAAATTCATAAAACTTATACGCCTTTATTTGACCCCTCCGCAGCAGATCAAACGAAGGATCAAGCTAAGCAGTACCTTAAAAAGCGTTACACCTATCTGAACGAGAAGCTGGCTGGCAGCAAGTTCTTAATGGGCGACCAGTTCACCGTGGCGGACGCATATCTTTACACCGTTACTAGATGGGCAAGTTTCCTAAAAGTAGACCTGACTGAGTTCGGAAATATCCTTGGCTTCATGGAGAGAATGCAAAATCGCCCGGCGGTTCAAGCCGCGTTAAAAGCTGAAGGCCTAAAACAGTAGTGGGGATTCCAACTGCTTTTGGAATCCATTGGTTTCGCCGGGATCTGAGGGTCTCTGCGAACCCTGCTCTAAAAGCCGGTTTTGAACGCAACCTTGGTCGAGTCGTAGGTCTCTTTTGTTTCGATTCGCGCTTTCTCTCGCGCCCGGATTTTTCTCACCACCGCTTCGCGTTTTTTCTGGCGACCCTAGATGATCTCAAAACTCAAATGCGCGCGTTGGGAAGCGACCTTCTAGTTATCGATGAACAGCCGAAAGACGCGTTCAAAAAATTGAACGATCATTTTAAAGAAACCGGCGACTTCAATCTAAAAACGGTTTCGTTCAATCGCGACTACGAGCCATTCGCGAGAGCTCGAGATGAGACCGTAACCAATCAGTTAGAAACTTTGGGTATTGAGGTGCTCACAGAGCGAGATCATTTGGTTCTTGAGCCCCATGAGGTCAATAAAGACAGCGGCGGATTTTATCAGGTATTCACGCCATTCTCCCGCAAATGGCTGGAAAAATTTAATACCCCGGCGATTCAAGACCGCCTACGCGGACAGCTGAAAGAATCTAAGTTTGAAGGTGAGCTCACGTGGAAAACGCTCGCAGGAAAAAACCCTCCCTATGAAGATGCGTTCAATGCCTTTTTCGACGCGAATTCAAAAAATGTGACTATACCTATCCCGCGAGCGGGCCGAGAAGCAGCATTAGACTGTGTTGATAAATTTAAACCGAAATTAAAAAAGTATAAGGAAGATCGCGACATTCCGTCCGCCGAAGGGACATCGCGAATTTCAATTTTCTTAAAAAACGGATCTGCGACAACGACCGACGTAATTTTAAAGTTGGGCTTGGAAAAGCAGGCAGGTGGCCTGGGCGGCGAGACTTACTTAAAAGAATTAATCTGGCGCGAATTTTACTACCATATCCTTTATCACGTCCCAAGAGTGGAAACCGAATCATTCAACCCAAAATACAAAGACATCAAATGGATAAACAAAAAACAGTGGTTCAAGCGTTGGTGTGAAGGTACGACGGGATTCCCGATTGTCGATGCCGGAATGAGACAAATGAACGCAACCGGCTGGATGCACAATCGCGTGCGCATGATTGTGGCCTCATTTCTGACAAAAGATTTATTGATCAACTGGCAGTGGGGCGAAAACTACTTCATGAAGATGCTTCTCGACGGCGACCTCGCGCCAAACAACGGCGGCTGGCAGTGGGCCGCCTCCACCGGCTGCGACCCACAGCCCTACTTCCGCATCTTCAATCCCGATTCACAGCAAGAAAAATTCGATCCCGATTTCACCTACATCAAAGAATGGATTCCAGAATACGGCACTGCCACGTATCCGAAGCCCATCGTGGATCACAAGGTCCAAAGAGCAGCCGCGCTGAAGCTGTACTCGTAGCGGGCACCCTAGAGCACAGCATCCTTTTCGCGCGACCATACTTTTGGAATTATTAGTAATCCGGGGATGGCGACGGCCGCACAAATCATGTAGAAACCTACCCAGCCCGTGGTTTCAGCGATGTAGCCGGTGACCATCGCGGCGATTGTTCCTGGCACCGCCATAAGACTTGTGAACAACGCGTATTGTGTGGCGGTGAAGCGCTTGTTGGTTTGCAAAGCCATAAAGGTGGCATAGGCAGTTGTGCCCAGGCCGGTGGTGAGAAGTTCAAAAATGACCACAACATTTAATATGGGATAATTCTTTACTAGCAACCCAGTGGTTGGATCGGTGTCGCCGAAGATAGCAAGCATGGCAAAGGCAGCAGTGGAGAGGGCTTGCAAAACTCCAAAACTAATTAACGACCAAAAGAGTCCGAGTTTCAGCATGATCGTTCCACCAAGGAACATCCCGGCAAACAGCGCAATCATCCCGATCCCTTTGACGATGAAAAGGTAATCAGTCTTTGCGAAGCCCATTTTTAAAATGTAGGCGATGTTCATTGCGCTCGCCATATTGTCACCCAGTTTATAAAGCAGAAAAAACGAAAGAATAAGCCAAGCGTCGTTGC
>JAYSTF010000152.1:0-7067 GCA_043720065.1 Pseudobdellovibrionaceae bacterium
GGGGTGTGATGGGTGATGCATAGAGTTGCAGAAAGTCATGTGGTACCTTTTGCTCGGAGGAATGCCAATGCCCAGCTTATTTACTAAAATTTTAAATCGAGAGATCAAAGCCGATATTATTTTTGAAGATGAAATCTGCTTCGCGTTTCGCGATATCCAGCCGCAGGCGCCTCACCATTTTCTCGTAGTGCCGCGGAAAGAAATTCGGTCTTTGGCAGATTCTGGGCCGGAAGACGCCGCAATCTTAGGTCACCTTCTCCTCAAAGCCGGCGACCTCGCGCGCGAGTTCGGCTTCGCTGAAAATGGATTCCGCACCGTCATCAATACAAACAATGATGGGGGCCAATCGGTCTACCATTTACATGTCCATGTGCTGGCGGGCCGCCCAATGGGGTGGCCTCCGGGATAATTGGCACCTGACTACCAAAAAACGGCAACTCCGGAGAAAGCCGGGCAAAGACCCGGACTTCCCTTGTGATTTCGGACCTTTATTTGGCACTTAAACTGCAAAAACCTACCTTGAGGACCTTGGAGGTTTCAGTGTCGACACGGCATAATAGTCTAAAAACTAAGTACTTACATACACTTATAGTGGTCTTAATCGGCGCACTTAGCCTGGGCGCGGGAGTCGACCGCGAAAACAAGTCAATTAACCCTGAACCCGTACCGACACCGGATGAAGCTCTTGAGCGCTACACCACAAACATCACGCGATTAGCAAATCTCAATCCTGCTGGCGTGTCGCCATTTGTGGGCAGAGTCCAAGATCAAGTTCGACTACTTACGGTTCTTTCCCAGCAAGGCACTCAAGTAGTTTATCTAATTGGTCCCGCGGGTGCAGGTAAAACAGCTTTAGTTGAATCCATCGCGCGTGAACTTAAAGGCGTTGAGATATTGGATTTGGATTTAGGGAAGCTTCAGGCCGGTGCTCATTATAAGGGCGACTTCGAGGGCCGAATGCGCGGCTTAATGAGCAAGCTTATTGCCTCCAACGGTCAATACATTTTGTTTGTCGACGAATTTCACCAATTGATGAAAATCGAGGGCATGGCCGACCTACTTAAGCCCGCTTTAGCGAGAGGAACTATCTCCTTCATCGGCGCAACCACTATAGACGAGTACCGCGAGCATGTAGAGAAGGACACTGCGATGACCTCGCGGGGCCAAAAAGTAACGATCGACCCTTTAAGCAAAGAAGAAGCCCTGCAGATGCTCCGCGCGCGCAAAGCAAGTTTGTCGCAAAAGTATGGCGTCAATATCCTTGATGCCACTTTGAAGACCGCAGTCGATCTTGCGGCCCGTTACTATGCGGCTGATCCAATCTCTCGACGTGCACTACAGATTGTCGATGAGACAATGTCCCGGATTAGCTCATACATTAAATACGGTGCACTTACGACACGAGTCCTCGAAGACCAGATTAAGCAGAATAAAAACGAGCGGGCTTCGCTCCAAGCAGATCTTCCATACTTGAAGGACGCCGAAAGTGAACTGGCTAAACAGAGAATTGATATTCTCTCGGCGCAGATTGACAGCGACAGTGACAAACTAAAAATCCAGCAAAGAGGGATTACCCCCAGTGGACATAAGCTCGGCATCGTGATGTTCGATATGCACCAAAAGGAATCCGAAATTGAGAAGCTCAAGACCACTGGAAATCTCACCGACAAAAAAGTCATCCAGCAGATTGAAGCACTGGTTAATGAAGTGAAATCGATTCGAGAGCGAGAAATTCCGAAAATGCGTGCTGCATGGGAAGCGGAGACCAAGGAAATCGGTCGCGAACGACCTATCGGGGTGGACGATGTCCGTCTCACAGTTTCCGCAGATCGAAATGTTCCCATGGATGGCATCGGCTCCACCGCGCAAGAGCGAGTGGCGAAATTCATTAGCACATGGAACACCAGGATTTTTGGTCAACCAGAAGCCCTAAACCAAATTCAAAAGATCATTCAAGCCCGTGAGATGGGAATTGAGCCCAACACCGAGAAGCCGCTCGTATTCATGCTTAACGGTGCCACGGGAGTTGGTAAAACTGAATCCGCCTTAGCAATCGCAAGTGGCATTCTTTCAGATGAGCGCGGTTTAATTAAGATACCTATGGGAGGGCATGATACAGAGCGAGCTTCATGGGCTTTGTTTGGCGCGGTCCAGGGTCACGTCAGTGCTGAAAAAGGCGGTATATTGACCGAAGCCGTTCGCAACAAACCCTTTTCAGTGGTTCTTCTCGATGAATATGAAAAAGCTCATCGTAGTCTCGATTCAACTTTCTTAGAAATCATGGATAAGGGTGAAATCAAGGATAACAGCGGTCGTTACATAGATTTCCGCAACTGCATTATTATTATCACGACTAATATCACGGCTGAATGGGTATTCGATCGCATCGCTCTTAACACAACTGAAATCGAACAAAAATACGGTTACCGCGAGGGCGAACTTAGCAAACTGACATCAGAGCAAATCGACAAAACTGTAACCGAAAAACTTTTACTACTACGCTTTGCTAAAGAATTCTTGGCTCGCGTCGACTTAAAGCTGAATTACAATCCGATCAATATGGAAGCAGCGAGAGAGCTCTCTAAGAGAGAATTCAAGCGGCAGGCGGATGCGCTTGAAAGCAAGCAAGGTATTCGCATGAATTATACCCAAGCGGCAGTTGATGCCTTAGCAGACATAGTTACGAAATCCAGTGCTGGTGGCCGCGAAGCGCAGACGTCTCGCCGAGGAATCATCACCCACCAGATTCTTCTGGAAGCTCTCGATCCAAAAAACAATGTTAAGCGTGGCGGGCAGCTAGATATCGATTTCAAAGCCACTATAGGAAATCTCGCCGGTCAATTTACTGTTTCTCATGCCGGAAAAGTTCTCCACACGGTTCCAGTAGTCATGCCCGTTCGACTGCCGACACCGTCTCTATCGCAAGATGCGGCGGCTAACTACCGCAAGGCGAGCGGCAGCGAAGAGGCAGCGAAATCACAGATCGTGGATTCAAAAGGTGCTCCCATCCGAGGACGAGGCAAGTAGACTCATGAAGACCAAGCGCTTCCTATCAATCGTACTAGTGTTGCAACTGCTGAGCGGTCAGACCGTTCTTGCTGCGCCGACTACGAATGCATTGAGCGCGCCGAACATGAAAGTCATGAGTCAAACCATTCAATCGAAGGCTGTGAGTTTCAAAACTTACTACAGCAAAATGCGCTCTCGCATGTCGTCCCAAGTGCTGCGTGACCGCACGAAAATGGTTTTAAAAGATATCCGTAGCGGCGCTACCACTACTTTAAAGTCTGCGGGTTCAGTCACAGGACACAATACCCAAACTCTTTTGATCATTTGGATTTCATCGATGATCATGGCGGTGGAGCAAGAGTTCACACGGGCCAATCTCATTGGTAAGAAAAAAACTCAAGACGAGCTCAACGAGACTTTTCTCGATATCACAAACCGGTCCATCAATAAATTCGACATCTTTGCCGGCCTGACGGGTGGCGCGGTCTTCGGCACAACGTTCGCTGTTCCGCTGCAATACATCCGCGGTGTGATCGCCAGTAAAGTTTCGCGGCCGATTTTCGCGCAACTTTTGAGTGGAGGCGCGACCTCACTTGTTACTTTCCTAGGTTGGGAACTTGCACGCCACCTATGGAAAGAAGCGATTTTTCAACTCGAAACACCAGAGGAAATCGCTGCGGCAGAGAAACTGCTGTTCACAAGTGTTTTGACGGGAACAGCTACGCCTGACGAGAAGCGCCTGTTCGACAAAATTGTGCAAAATGCCTGGGTGATTCTCACCTATGGTGACCCCGATTTAACTGAAGCTTGGATCTATAACACTTGGCGCCTAACGCTGATGACCGGCGATTTTGTCACTTTGGTTATGACGATGACTGCTGCAGCTACGGCAACCAGCGCGGTGGTCGGAGCCGTCGCACCCGGAGCAGGTCATATCGTCTCCTTCGTCACCGTTCTTTTCGGTGGAGTTGCGGGAGCGTACGTCGCCCATCATCTTCCCAAGCAAGTGAAACAGCCCATTACTAAATTTCTCCGCGGCGCTCGAAGTAATTTTACCGGTTCAAAAATGCACGTCAATTTTCAGGAGATCCGGCGGATCTTATCCTATGCTGACCCGATGCGCGGCGGATTAGGAATACGAGCGGACCACATTGACGAGCTTCGCGGTTACCTCAAGCGCCGATTGGACCTGCGCAACAACATCATGACCATCCATTATGAAAACATCTTTCTCCACTACATGAATAGCACTATTCTCCAGCAGCAGTTGACCGAGCTAGAGATCGTCCGAGGCAAAGAAAGCGATCGCTATAAACAGCACCTAAATTTAATTGCGCCCGAAATTAAGAGTGAGGAACTTGAGCTGCAGCGGTTAGCCAATCGAGCTATTGAGTTTTATCAAGCTGAATATAACGAACTGCAAAGTGTAATCGAAAAGAGACCTTCAAAAACTCCCGTAGATGTACTGCAAGAGCTGGATCAACATTTGGAAAAATTGACTTTCCTAATGCAGTTCACTCTCTCGATCTTAAGTCTTTTCTCACCTGATATTATCAAATCCCAAAACATCGCGGTCGTTGCACCTCACTCTTCTATTTTTGAGGAGTACTTGAATGGCTTCTATTTTTTCGGATATCGCGAATCTGCGATACATGAATTTTTATTTACGGCGGAAGTAAAATATGAACCAAAGAAGTAAACACTCACCCTTCAGTCGCTTCACTTGCCTTCTGCTCGCGCTTTCGCTCGCGATCCCAGCGTCAGTATTCGCTGCGGCGCCCCCGACTCCGGGTGCACAGAGTCCAGGATTGCAAGTGGGTCAGGCCGTAGCAAATTTAAAAACACCGGCCGGTAATGCCGTCTACGTCGCATCAGAAGACAGCGGTCGGGTCCGCGTTCTTGCCGTTGAATATGGCCAGGTTGTTGAAGGCACACTTGAGAACGGGCGCGTAGGTTGGGACACATCCCTTCCTAGTGCGGCCGAAAAATCAGGAAATCAAAATGATCGCCCGTCTCGATTGGCTGAGCGATTGGCCTGGAACTCAGATTCGTCGAATCAGGTCCGGGAACAAATTCAAGACGTCCAAGCCGGTAAAGCGGAATCAAAGAGTCTCGGACAAAAGGTAAAAGGCGGCGCGGCTTACTTAGGACAAGGCGCTGCATATTTTTACGTTGCTCTTGGTCTCGTTGCAGCCGTTCAAGTCTTTATGTTTCACTCTTCAAATCCAATGGCCATTAAGCGATACATGGACACACTGACAGATCCCGTAGGATACGCGGCACTTGCTGGGTTCATGATTGCGGCTTATCCGTTTTTCCGCTCAATGGCGAAACCAAAAAACGCACCTCTCCACCGCTATCTTCCTCGCTTCGCCGCGGGTTTGGTGGTTGGCGGATTGGTCTCTTCGGTTATCACTGAAATCGGCCGCGATCCAAATGTTCGCGCTTGTATGAACCTCGATAAGATTACTGAGATCGGCGAGGGCGCCAAGCCCGATCGCGATATGGGCTCATGTGACAAAGCCTTTGAACAATGGACAAAGCCCGCAGTCATCGCCGATAAAATGGCCCCGCATCTTGGAACTATCCTCGCCGCTGGTGGCATGTATTGGGGTTCGAGCTATCTTCTCGCGAAGTGGCGAGTCCCGGCTATGTTAATGGGTCTCAAACTCCCAAAGTTCGGGACCTCGCGCGGCGGTAGCCTCGCTTCCACGATCGCAATTCAGGCCGGCCACATGATGCTCTTCCTTGGCGCTTACCACGTCGCTAAACATGTACTTGGCATTGAAGACGGAATTCGTGAGCAACTTTTAATGAAATACTCGTTCCAAAAGAATGAGATGGGCGCAACCCTCACTCAAACATTTAACAACTTGGCCTTTAACTTAGCTCAACTTGAAAAATCAAAGTACGATGACAAGGATTATGCGGTTAAAACAGTGGCCCTACAAACCCACCTTTCTGGCCAATTGTATGCGTGGCGCATGCTCCAACTACAGCCGACAAAATATGCCGCTGACCAATGGGTCGAGAAACTTACGAATTTCCAGCATACGCTAAATAAAAGTTATGAACTCTATGAAGACGTGTTGAAGCGAATCGCCAATGAACGGGCGAATCCCAACCTGCCGGCCAACGACCCGACTCGCTTAACCATGGAATATCTGACTAGTAATTATTTGGCGAACGACAAGCTCGGCTACAACGGCAAATTCGACGATCCCGACCACTGGGAATATGTAAAATCAAGAAGTCTTTTAGAGTATGTCGTAGGCTCAATGGCTTGCGGCCCCGAAGTGCAGTTGCCGTATCAAGACCGCCCATGGAATGGCATTTCGAATTTTGTTTTTAACCGCAAGCCCCAAAAAGGCTCGGTTGTAAACACCGGTCGCGCGGATGAGTTTCGCCCGCCAATGTTAACGATGGCTAACCAGGAAGAGCGTATCTGCAACCAGAACGTCTTAGGTCTTCAAGCCAAAGTGCCTGCTCTTGAATATCAAGTTGTTGCCGTTGTAACTGGACCTGACGGCAAAAAGCCGATCCAAGTGCAGGAAAAAAACATCCTCGAGTATGCGAGAAAAAATATTCGCGCAGACTTAATTGGACCAGATCACCAATTGCACTTTGATGATTGGTGGAAAAAGTATGTTTTAAGCGACGTTCAAACCACTTATGACCGCTACGAACAGCAATACTCTTCCATCATCAATGGTCCGTTGAAAAAGGCTCTGACCCGCGACGACTACAACTGTCTAACTGGTGCAAGAAACCTCTTCGTTAACGAAGCAGGGCCCGAAGCATTTAAAAATACGTACACGACTAATCGATGCTCAAAACCATCTGAGCGCAGCCTTGCCAAGGGTGTCCTTAATTCCCTTCGCGACGAGAAAAATTCCTACTTCACTTTGGTTCGAAGTCTACCGCAATTAAAAGCCGATCCAGCGAAGCACCAGCAATTGAACGAGGCGCTGACCCGTTTGGACGCTCAAATCGAGGCGGGACTAAAAGGTCTTTCTGACAACTTAGGCAAAAAAGTGGACGTCAACGTCATGAAGAAT
>JAYSTF010000153.1:0-54183 GCA_043720065.1 Pseudobdellovibrionaceae bacterium
CAAACGCGATACTGCGTAAGATTTTGAAACGCTCTTTAAAAGGAAAATGGCGAAAGCGCAGGGCGACGTTTTGCTGGTGCAACGCAAGGGTAAATTGCGTTTGATCAGGATCATACGCCGCCGCAATCTGGCGCAAGATATCAAGGACTTCAATTTTCTTGTCTTTGTTCGGGTCGGCCGAGAGGGGAAATTCCTGAAACCTTGTCAGGGTGTAAGACTTTGAGGAAGCCTGAATCTCAGCCAGCTTAACGCTGAAACTACCAATATCAATACCAATGCTGATCATCTTTGGGCGCCCATCCTTGGTCCAGTTTATTCTATTATCAGCTCTCTTCCCAGTACACCACAGTTGGTCGGCCTTTGGGAGGAACTATTTTCGCTTTTTCAGCGGGGACAGGAGCTCCTGCGGGCGGATCGCCCGGTTTGGGTGGTGTCGGAGGTGCCCCCGGGGGCAGTTTACTTTGCGCCTCTTTGTCGAGCAGGCCCAAATATCGGGTTCTTAGGTTTTCTATGTCGTAAACGACCGCTTGAATTTCACGATTGGCGTTGCTGAATCGACCGGTCGATTTAATGCGAAAATTAAATTCCACTCCGAAAATAAGCGGGATGCCGGATTTTTGAATCGCGTTCACGTCGACGCCGTATCGCGAAGCCACGGCAAAGAAGTCCTTTTCGTCTTTAAAGGGTCCACCTTCTTTTGGGTCGGATCGGCGCCGCAAAATTCCTGCGATCGCATCTTCCGTAATCGAGGGATCCAAGGCTTGAATAACTTCCTTCGGCGCGTAGTTTACGTTCACACCCTTAGTGCCGAAAATGGTGACTCGGGCCGCGAGAAGTGCGTAGAGGTCCTCATTCATCTCCGCCACCATGTTTAATTCTTTGATCGTCTTAAACGGGGCATTGGGGGGAATGAAGTCATTGCGGGTTGTGTATTTATCTCGTTCATCGCCGCCGTTTAAGCTTTCCGAATTGGCGTCCACCCAGTCGATGATGTTGTTGACCAATTCTTCGAACTTGAAATCGCGATACTTCCGAGAAAATGTTTCGTTGTTTTCCACCTCGGCAGCAAAGATCTTTAGAATCTGAGCCTTAGTGGCGTTCCTCAATCCTTCAGAAAAGGAACCAAGATCATTGATATCCATCTTGCCGCCTTCGCTTTCGATCGTGGCAAGGTACTGCGAATCGAAAAAGGATTCCTTCACCACATCTTCGACTTGGGATTTGTCGCCCGTCGCTGCATTATCGGGGAGAATGGGTGGCCAAGTAAAAGGCATTTGCCAGACGGGATCAAGCATAGGCAGGATGGTTTGCACCTGGTCGGGCCCGAGAGCGTCAGTGATCGCGGAAACCGCTTTTTTATAAATGAGAACCCGCAAAAGACTAATTTCTACTCCGGATTTAGCGGCGTAGTAGGCCTTAAGGCGATTCACCTGCTGGCGGGCGACGATGTACTCCACCGAAGTGTCATATGAAACTTCCGTGGCGATGAAGACCAAAATCATGATAGCGAACATCACAACCAAGATCGCAATTCCTTTTTGATTCTTAACCGGTTGTTTTAATCGCTTCATCATTGGCCCACCGGCTGCCCTTGGGTTCCAGGTGCTGCAGGATCCTTCTTTTCTGGGTTGTTGGGATTTCGAACCGCCGCCACCATTGTCATCCGAATGGGTTTCGCCAGTTTTTCGCTTTTATTGTGAACTTCGATCGTCACCTCGACCGCATAGGGAAAGACCGCCTTTGTCTTTTCATCAGCACGTTCGTTGGTGTACCAGCTGTCGACCCACTCCGTTGGACTCACGGGACCGAGATAGCGGAACTCCAATGTCGTGATGTCTTCCAAGAGATTTGTTTCTTCCCCGCCGATGGAAATATCCGCGTCGATCACCGTATCTACTCGCCGCATGAGACATTTACTGGTCTTTTCGCGATTGGCGCGGCTCTTACAGTCCTTGAGGGAATAGCCAATCTCTGCTTGGTCACTGGTGCGATCAGTACTTGAAATCCTAGCATTCGAGAGCGAAGAAAAATTAAGTGACTCCTTTTCGCCCATGAATTGCGTGACTATTTTTTCTTCCATCAATTTTATTTCCATCATGTTGGCGTAAGGGTCGGCGGAGGGAGCGCCACCCGGAGGTAGCGGGGGAGCACTAGGATCGGGCGGATTGCCGGCGGGCGGAGGTCCGCCTGCCTTTGCCTTCGCTTCGGCGATTTTTTTATTCCGCTCTTTGGCGGTTTCGTTATGCAATTTTATGTTGATGTCGGAGTGGTTAAAGGCTTTGTTGATATCGGATTCCATCACTTTCAGGGCGTCGCGAACAGCGCCGACGTTTTCGATTTCACCTTGAACCTTGGTTCGATTTTGTAGCGCCTTTTGGATGGACTGCGCGGTAAATAAACTAAGAAATGCGAGGATCGTGATTGCGATCATGATTTCTAGTAGTGTAAAACCTTGGCTCCGTTTCATTTGCCACCGCCAGGTTTTGGCGCGCCACCGCCACCCGGAGCGCCTCCGGGAAGGCCGGGCAGATTCATCTCTTGAGTGTAGTCGACGAAATAATTCGTCACTGAAAATGCGACTTCTTTTTTTCCGGCCTTCACAAAGACTGTAACGGTTCCTTCCTTTACAGACTTAGAAATAAACTCGGTGGTCTGCTTCACGAACTGCAGTAGCATTTCGTCCTTAGAGCCTTCATCACCCAGCAGTGAGGAGCTTAGGTCAGGCATAACGAATTCACGTTGTGCGAATGTCCAGCGGTACTGGGGCAGATCGGAGCCGAAGTCACCATCTGCATCGACCACTTCGGTGAGAGGTTTACCTCGGTACTGGGCATCGAGTTCCGTGACTTTACGCTCAAGCAATAGGGCTACGTTATTATAAAGTGTAGCCTTTCTGATTCTAAGAAAGTTGCCTGACCATGAGGTCGCAACTACAAGGATGCCGCCCACTAAAATAGTTACGGCAATCAGAACCTCGAGAAGGGTAAAGCCACGTTTGCGAGTCAGTTGGACAGCTCCTTTAAACTTATGTACTTGGTAAGCACATTGGTTTTTCCAGTTAACGGATGAGTTGCAAGGCTCCAGCGCAATTTATCGCTGGCCCGCAAATGAATGACCGCCTCATCGGCTAAGCCTTGTGGGAAAAAATGGATATAGACTTTGCCATCTTTATACGGCTGATCATGGCGCTTCAGTTCGACATCTTCAAATTTCAAATCTCCGGGTAAAACGCCCTCGTTTTTCATGAGCTTAGTGTCTCTCTCAAAAAGTGCCCGGGGCGGGTTTTCCTTATCCTCGTCCTCGTCGCGGTCTTCGTCTTTCTTGTCGCTCATCTCATCGGGAGTGAGGACCGTTTTAGCCGTCGCCTTCTCAATCCAATACTTCTGTTCAGCCTCTTTGCCACCGGCGCCCATGTCGATAACGAGGCGATAGATTGCTCCCTGAAGTTTAGCAGTGCTTTGCAATTCTCTGGTAACGGCGGACAGTCGGCGTACAGCTTGGCGCATTTGGTTGTTCTGGCCGCCAATTCTTGGCATAACCATAACGAGAAGGCCCGCAATAAGACCCATCACGATCATGATCTCTAGAAGAGTAAAGCCGGATCGCTGATTAAAGATCCTGGCTTGAAATGTCGGCACCATCTCCTGAGCCGCCTTCTTTTTTATCTGCGCCCAACGATATCAATGTGTAGGTACTTCCTTGAGAATCATAAATGTACTCGCTGCCCCATGGATCCTTTGGCGCACGCTTCAAATACGAATCGGGTCCCCACTGAGCGCAACCGGTTGGTTGGGTCACCAAAGCGCCGAGTCCTTCGGCCGTTGAGGGATACGAATTGCAATCCGTGTAATACATGTCGAGGGCTTTGCCGATCTCGCCAATGTGAATTTTCGCTTGATTGATCTTTGCTTTTTTCATTCGAGATTGGATTTGAGTCGCCAAGATACCAATGAGGCTCGCCACGATAGCGAGAACGATCATGATTTCAAGAAGAGTCATACCTTTTCGGTTTCTAATGACCATTTGGCCTCCGCTTAATTTAGAAGTGCCGATCTTACCCTCCGATGCTCGACAATTCAAATATAGGAATCATGATTGCAAAGACGATGAAGGCGATAACGCAACCCATCACTATGATCATCATCGGCTCCATGAGAGAGGTAATGCCATCGACGGCGGATTTTACTTGGAAGTCATAGGCTTCGCTCACCTGGATAAGCATGTTTTCAAGATCGCCCGTTTTTTCGCCAATGCTGATCATGTGAATAACTAGGGGAGGGAACTGGCCTGATTTCTTAAGTGGACCAGCGATGGATTCCCCCTCACTGATGTTGTCGCGGCCGATGTCGATGGCGGCGCCAAGAACTTCGTTGTTTACGACGTTTCTCACAATGCCCATAGCGGAGAGCATCGGAACTCCGCCTTGCAAAAGAGTAGCAAGAGTTCGAGTAAAGCGGGAAACCGCAACAAGCCTGGAAAGTTTTCCAACCAGAGGCAGCTGTAGAAAAATCGCATCCCACTGGGCGCGGCCCGCCGGGGTAGCTTTCCAGCTTTTAAAAAGAAACCATGCGACGATGCCGGCGACGAGCAGCACGTGCCAATAGTTTACCATGAATTCGCTGCCGTCGATAACCGCGAGGGTGTACCAGGGGAGCTGAATCTCAGGAAATGATTCAAAAACGGTGACGATTTTAGGAATTACGAAAACGCTTAAGACGCCAAGAAGTGCCATGGTGAAAACCATCATCACCAATGGATAAACCATGGCGGAGCGAACTTTGGTGTTCAATGCCGATTGCGCTTCGGTAAATTCGGCAAGACGAATCAGGATTACATCTAGCGTGCCTGTCATTTCTCCCGCTTCACACATGGAAACATAAATCTTATCAAAAGTTTTGGGGTACTTCGCAAGGCCGCGGTGAAAGGTACTGCCCTCGTTCACCATACTACGCAAGTCACTGACGATCTCAGAGAGTGTACGATTTTCCACCTGGTCCGCAACCGCGCCCAAGCTATCAACAAGGGGCACGTTGGCTTTAATCAAAGTCGCAAGCTGCCTCGTCATTTGCGAGAGATCCATGACATTCACGGATCGGCCGCCAGCTGTGGCCCGGCCACCGCTTTTTTTCTTTTCGGTCTTTGATTTATCTTTTAAATCCATGACGAAGATGCCGTCTTTTTTAAGACGCATGCGCGCGGTCTTGGAGTTGTCGGCCTCTAGCGTGCCCCGCACGTTCTTGCCAGTTTGATTAAGGCCGCGGTACTCGAACAAAGCCATAATTAAATTTCCAACTAAATATCCATTTGAGTATTGGCGATCACTTCTTCAACCGAAGTAATTCCAGCGATGACTTTTTGTATTCCGTGTTCGCGAAGCGTAATCATTCCGTGGCGGATCGCCTCGCGCTTAATGGTCGAACCGTCCAGACGCTGCATCACAAGACTGCGAATATCGTCATTCACTAGAAGCATCTCTTGAATCACCGTTCGCCCGATATAACCCTTTTGATTGCACTCAGCGCAGCCCACCTGGCGATGGCAGTTAGCGCCATCCAGTCGGTCCCGAGTAATTTCCAGAGAGCGTAATTCCACGTCAGACGGAACATATGGTTCTTTGCAATGTGGGCAAAGAACCCGCACGAGGCGCTGCGCAACCACGCCAAGAAGAGAAGTGGCGATTAAAAAGGGTTCTGCACCCATGTCGATCAGTCGGGGAAAAGCACCCGCTGAATCGTTTGTGTGAATAGTGGAGAGCACCAAGTGACCAGTAAGCGAGGCGTTAATAGAAATTTCGGCGGTTTCCAAGTCACGAATCTCCCCCACCATGATGATTTCAGGGTCCTGCCGCAGAATAGATCGGAGGCCGTTTGCGAAGGTGAGTCCGATCTTCGAGTTGACTTGAATCTGGCCAATGCCGTGAATTCGCTGTTCCACCGGGTCTTCAATCGTGATGATGTTTTTATCAACGCTATTGATCTTCGAAATACACGCGTAAAGTGTCGTCGACTTACCACTTCCTGTCGGGCCCGTAACAAGAAAAATTCCGTAAGTTTTGCTGAGCAGGTGATCAATTTTTTTAAGCGTATCTTCGGAGAAACCGAGTTGTTGAAGTTCAAGAACGACATTCGAGCGATCCTGCAGACGCATAACGAGGCGCTCGCCATGGGCGGTCGGTACGCTGCTCAAACGAACGTCGATGTCTTTTCCCGCAAGCTTTAGGGGAATTCGACCGTCTTGCGGCAAGCGTTTTTCCGCAATGTTGAGGTTGCCCATGACTTTAATGCGGGAAGTGATGGCGTTCTGCAGCTTTTTCGGCGGCTTGAAAATTTCAAATAAAATTCCGTCAATGCGGAAGCGCACGGACATGTCCTTTTCAAACGGCTCGATATGAATATCCGATGCCTTTTCCTTCACCGCTCTAAACAGGAGAGTGTTCACGAGTTTAATAACCGGCGCGTCGTCGTCTCCCGCTTCAAGAAGATCGATGACCGGATCGTCAAGATCGTACTCTTCGCTCTCAATGTCCTCGAGGCCTTCAAGCGCCGCCGTGCTCTTTTCATAAACACGGTTAATTGCATCTTGAAGTCGTGAAGAGGTCGTCAGCAGCGGGTGAATGCGCTTATTAAACCGCACTCTGAGATCATCAATCGCCTTACGATTGAGTGGATTCGTCGTTAATACTATAACTTTATCCTGCTCTTGTTTAAAGGGCAGAACTTCATGGTTCTTCGCGTAGTTGATCGGAATGTCGCGCACCATCTCAGCCGAAATGTCATTGACCGGAATGTCTTTCATGAAGTCCAAGCGCAGCAATTTGCAAAGTTCCGCTAAGGCTTCTTCCGGAGTGTTGAACTGACTTTTGCCAACCGTTTCCTCTAGCGGTACGCCATTAGAATCATTGGTCCGCAGAATAGATTTAATCTCTTCCGCTGAAAGCGAAGTGCCCTTAAGAAGCAGTGACTCAAAGCTGGCTGACATACCGATTATTCTAACCTAACGGCCGGGTCGTTCACAAGAAGGCATTATATAGTCAATCCGTCCCGCTTCAGCGGGACAGAGGTGCAACTAGACTTGGGTCTATTCATGCGACAGGTGTTTAGAAAAATTTGAGAGGCGAAAGGTAAGCTTTGTCCGTTGAAGTTCAGGGTCGGCGCATCGCTTCGGCGCAAATTCCATTTTCTCAAATTATTGGAGTGGATTTACCGTGAGGTGAGTAACGCAGAGCGACCCCGGCGCCGGGGTCGCTCTGCGTTGCGAAATTTCCATGCCAGTGTGACCATGGTTTGCTCTCGCGCGTGCTTTACAAAAAATAAAATCTCGCCAATGATTTCATCATGCAAAATTCAGCGACGACAAAGCCTGTAACGCTTAGTCAGATGTTATTCGTGCCCAAAATCGTAATTGCCGTGCTTGTAAGTTCCACGTTCCTCTACGCTGTCGTTCTAACTACGGCACCAGCGCCTCAGGTGAACCTGGCAAACATTTTTCAACCTCTGATCGGATTCGCAATCACGATCGGTGCAATGGGTTTGTTCGTGCCAAAAATTCTGTTGAGAGTTGCGATGGCTAAAATCCCAAAGGATGGGAGCCCTCAGCAAAAGTTGGCACCGTGGTTCGTTGCCATCGTCATTCGAGGGGCACTCTTTGAGGCGGTTGCGGTGATCGGATTTTTAGCGGGATACATGATAAAGACTGAACTTTATTATCCGTTTTGGGCAGCCTCAGTTCTCCTTCAGCTGCTCCATTTTCCGACAGAACAAAGATTTAAAAGCGAGACAGGGTCTCGGCTCAAAATTTAAAACGACTCGGACGCGGGCTCTTCGTTGAATTCCTCAACCGACTGCTCCTTCACCGCGCGGCGGGGGAGAGTGTCGATAGTCTCGCCAAAAGGATCGCGGCCATTTAAGTGACGCTGAATAAATTCGATGCGCTCATTTAACTTACTGTTGAGCACTTGGGCATTGTCGTCGGAGTTGCGCACGATCCTTGGAGTAATGAACACGAGGAGATTACGCTTTTCCTTGGTCGATCGTTTAGACTTGAACAGCCAACCCAAAATTGGAATGTCGCCAAGGACGGGGATCTTGGTCACTGTTTCATCGTCTTTGTCCTGCATCAACCCACCAAGTACGGCGGTATCGCCGCTGTTTACGACGATTTGGGTTTTGATGTTTCGGGTGGAAGTGACGATAGCTTGCTTAGCCAAATCCGTTCCTTGAATCGCAGCGCTGTTACCAATCTGGTTTACCTCCTGATTGATCTTCATCTGTACTGAATCTGAGTCAGGACTAATATAAGGTGTGAGCGTCAATTTAATCGTCACTGGTTCCCGGTTGACGCTTGTTTGGGCGCCAGCACCTGAAGTTGCAGTAGTGGTTGTTGCCACGGGAACTTTATCTCCGACCTCAATCATGGCTTCTTCATTGTCTAGGGCCATGATCGTCGGTTCCGACAAAATGTTGGCATTGGCTGTAGTTTTAAAGAAATTCAAGAGGCCGACGAGGCTCGGGACTTCCGCAATGACAGCTCCGCCTGGGCCTTTCAGCTGGAATGTTCCTCCGCTACCAAAGCCGAGAATCGCGCCGCGGTCTCCGGTGACGTCGGTGATGCCTTCTAAGCCCCCGCCGCGAAATCCGATTCGGCCAACGCCACCACTATTCTTATCAAATTGATAGTAGTTAAGGCCCCATCCGGTAGTGTTGGTGCCGCCAAGTTCCATGATCACGGTTTTTACGAAAACCTGGTCGCGGGGAATGTCTAATTTTCCGAGCAGGCTTTTAACGACTTCATAGTCAGGCTTGCTGGCGGTGATAATCAAACTATTGGTGATTTTGTCGGCAGTCACTTTAACATCGCCACCAAATATCACATTCGCTGATGGACCAACGGGTGCGGCACCGCCGGCTCCCCCTTTTGGTGCAGCGCCTTGATCTGCTGCCTTTCTGGATTCGCCAGCAATGCCGTTTAAGGTATCGGCGATCTTCTCGGCCTCCGAGTGGCGAACATAGTAAACATAGACTCCGCCAGCATCTTCAGGGCGAAGACGGAAATCCAGGCGGGCAACGAGTTTTCGAATTTTCTCGATCCCGGCTTGGTTACCGACCACGATAACGGAATTTGTTCGCTCGTCTGGTAAAACTAACGAATAGTTTTCAGCGCCTGAGGTTGTTGTGCCGCCGTCAGGCGACGTGGCCCGACGAAACCGCGGAACGCCACCGAACGCGCCTCCGCTTTGTCGGCCTTCGCCTTTTGTAATGATCTGATCGATCAATTCGGCAACATCTTTAGCTTTGGCGTAGCGAATACGGATGACTTCAAGCTGCTCTTCGAAGCCAGCCACGTCCAACTGGTTGATGATCTTCATAATGCGGTCAATGTTTGAGCCGTAATCAGAGATAATCAAAGAGTTTGTCGGCGGATACGGGACGATTTCACCGTCCTTGGAAGCCAAGATTCTCAAGTTCTTATTTACTTCGTCGGCGCTAATGTACTTAAGCTTTACGATTCGAGTGATCATAATATCGGAGGTGGGGTAGTAGGCGCCTGAGTAAGTCTCAATCGCATCTCGTTGCGCGTTTCGCGCCGTTTTAATTTTCAAGAAGCCATCACCAGGAACCACGGTCATCCCGTTGATTGCCAAGGCCGACAAGAAGGCTTTGTATGCTTCAGCGACTGTGATCTGCGAGGGCGCGATGATCGTGATCTTTCCCCGAACTGAAGGATCGACGATAAAATTCTTGCCGGTCAATTCCGAGATCGCCTTGATCACATCCGCGATATCCGCGTTGGGATAATCGAAACTCTCAATAAGGTCAGGGAAGTTTTCATTCGTGATGTCTTCCGTGTTGGCGTCAGAAAACTTCATTTTCGTTTTATCGCTGACGAAGCCACCTTTTGCATCGCGAGGAGTTCCCGTACCCGTCTTTAGAGGTGGGGGCGGACTAGGTTGACCCAGCGCCGGAAAACTTATTAGCAGGGAGAGCGTTATGCTCAGTAATCGCTTCATCATGTTGACACCTTCCTTGGTGGTCAGTCTTTAACATCGTACGAAAAGTTTTCTTCCTTACCATCGCGTTCCACGGTCAGCTTAATGCGCGAGTCCGTTCGCAGGGCATTATAGAGTTCCATGGCTTTTGT
This sequence comes from Pseudobdellovibrionaceae bacterium, assembly GCA_043720065.1. Lineage (GTDB taxonomy): Bacteria > Bdellovibrionota > Bdellovibrionia > Bdellovibrionales > UBA1609 > JAIBAM01. Next base: position 10,138 of record JAYSTF010000153.1, read on the forward strand.
TGGTGAGTTCACGGGCTCGCCGTTGACGGACTTAATCACGTCGTTCGGTTTGAACCCGAGCTTTTCGTAGATGCTATTTTGCGAAATGGAGACGAAGCGGAAACCTTCCACTCGTCCACCGGAGCCTGGAACAATGTTGGGAACCATCCGTGCTTGATTCAAAATCGAGGAGAGGTCGGAGGTGTACTTGTTCAAGTCCTCGCGCCGAAGGGCGAAGTCATACTCGCCCTCCTTTTTGATTTCGTCGTCGCCGCCCGTCTCTTGGCTACGCAGACCGAAAGCAATAACGGAATCCTTTGGGATTTCGATATACTCAAGCCGATTGTTATTGAGATTGCGGAAAGTGACTTTGCGGCGCTCGATCTTCGTGATCTTGCAAAGGCCTTCGATCTCATCTTCGATCATAAACGCTTGCGTTTCATTTTTTGCTTGAACCACGATCGTCGCCACTGAACGATTTTGGTTTACGTGGACAATGGTTCCTTCAAGCTTAAGCGGTAGTTGAGACAAAACAGCTGGAGCCGTGTCATCAACGCCCTCGCCTTTGTCCTGAGCGGAAAGTGCCGGGGGAATCATACCGTCAGCGTTAAAAAGATTCCGGTCTGACACAACCGTATACTCAGGGCGACTTTTGATAGTTTCTTGCCTCGTGGGAGGAGCATAGCTCGGCGGTGGATCTCTAGGAAGCATTTCGGTTCTTGCCTTAAGCAGGCTCAAATCGGCGATGATATAGCCAAGTAGAAAACAAAGCAGATAGACGTATAGGCCCTCGAAAGGAGGCCGATCGCCACCGCCACGAAATGAGTTAATCATCCCAGAACTTCGTCCAAATGCTGCCATTGATAAAAATTCTAACAAAGGGTTATTAACAGAGCAGCAAAAACCGCAGTTCCTTCAGTCGATTCAATAACTTTGTGAGCAGCGTTAAAGTCTTTCGCCCGACTTAAGCCGGGGTCCCCGCCTTGAAAGCGGATTCTGTTATGGGAGGTAAAACACTTATGCGCTCAGACTTCCGCCATTTTCAAAATCATTCAGATTTTTTTCACGGACAAACGTCCATATTGCAACGTGGTAACGGCTCGGAATGCTCGCCTTGTCAATTTTTTACGGGCATAGGAATTGCTCTCTCTAAAAGGGACTCCTGACTAGGGGCTGTCAATCGCTGGGGGCGAACGACAGGAAATGAAAGTCAGGGTGATCGAATGGGCGGCAAACCGAGGAGGGGTTATGTTTGACGCACTGGTTTTTAGTACCGTTAACGCTCTTGAGTTCAGCGAAGTTCGGCGCAACGTGATTCGCATACCAGAAGTGATCACGAGAGTTCGCGAGGCGCAAACCATCTGGGATCAAACCACCGACCGCAATCTCGATCTAGTGAACTTTATAAGTTCCGACGATCAAGTTTTTTTAGGAAATCTTCGACTCAAAAATCTCGCAACCGCGGTGATTCATTTGGGTTTGCTTGATCGATTTCTTAAGACGGAGGAGTTGCCGAGATGGTTACTTGGCTTAAGCAATGGTGATGCTCCGATTAGAGTCGCGTCGCGCGAAGCGTCCTTTGATGAGTTGGTTCGTAGCAGCTACGCACTGAACTCGATCCGGCCTCAGCAAATACTTGGATTCTCCGGTCTTCCGCTTCTTTCCGGTGTATCGCTTGCGGAATTCACCGTGCTAAACAAAGACGAAAATGGGTTTAAACCTGTGATCGAGCACGAAATGGATTTGCGTCGCGCGCTTACCGCATTGATCGACGGTGCAAAACCCAAGAAAGTCGTTGTTCTTGGGCCGGGCCATAGTCACATCCAGCACTTAATGAAGGAGCTTGGCGGCGGCAAAATTGAAGTCGGGGACTCCGTCGCTATGGATCCCGTACTTGGTTGGTTCTATGCGCCGGCACCGGATACTTTAGCTTTAGCGGTTCAGTAGACTTTTAGAGGAAGGGAAGTTCAAATTCCGGCGGCGTGGACAGACGTGACCACGCCAGGAAGTCTGGTGAAAGCTGCTGGGGATCTTGAATGCAATAGAGCCCCGCTTTTAAACTTGCTGTGATCATCGTTCTTGGCGGCGTGAAGGCCAAATCGCCATCAAAATGGGCATAAGAGACAAACTGGTGCGGGCTCGTCTTGTATGAGGCGTGAAGCAAACTATGAAAAATATCCGGGTTGTCCGCGCGAAAATGAACGAGGTAACTAAAGTGAAGGGCTCGGCCGGGTTTGGGCAAACTCTTAGCCAAACGCAAAACAGAAAGACCTTTTACCGAGTCATACAATACCTTCGCCCGCCGGTGATAAGCCATTGCATACACCTTTTGCAAATTATCGGAATCCCAAAGGGCCACGCAGCCAACCAGTCGGCGGTGAAAATCAAACGCTAAAATAAAATTTTCTGGCTTAAGCCCAGGCCAACGCGAGAGATTACTTAGTGCTCCCGCTTCGTCGTTGGAAAAATGCAAAACGCCGTTGCTCTGTCGGCTGGCAAGATAATTCGCGATGAGATGCAGATCGGAATCAATGCCTTCTCGCAGAAAAATCGTGTTCAGTGGTTTTGGCGCCCACGGCAAGATTCCATGAACGCTCACCATGCGAAAACTTCTGAAAAGATGGTAGCGGGGAAGGGGCCGCCGAGTTAGGCGCGGCCGAATGAACGCGTTGTAAGCTTGCTTTTGAATTTGTGCCACCACAGTGAATACGTAGTGGCAGCCGCGCTCCTGCTTTTCCGCTTCAAGCAGAGGCATGAAATGTTGCGCCCAGCTTAAGATCGCCCGCCGCGAGTTGGAAACTCTTAAGTCCGTCGCATAACCGATAGTCTGGCGTTGGCCGCCGAGAAACCCTTCGCGAAACACGAGGCTTGCGGAAGCCTCGATTTCATTGGCATCATTAATTAAAAGATAAGTGGAATAATCCTCACTCTGCAAACGATAGGGCTGGAAAAAATCCTTCCGTTCGAGCCTTAAATCGACGTCGCCGGGCAGTTCGATGCTGTTAAAAAAGGAACAGATTCGATCGTTGTCCTGGGGACCGGCTTTGATAATTCTCATGCGCTAGGGTTCTTACTCCAGAGCACGTCTGGAGTTCCAAGACGGGCGTTCGCAAATCGCGCGGCTACAAATAAGTAATCACTCAAACGATTTAAATAAATCAAGACTATGGCATCCACTTGAGGGCCGATAGCCACCGTCGAGCGCTCGGCGCGACGCGCGATAGTCCTTGCGAGATGAAGGAGACTTGAGGCTTTTGAACCACCGGGGAGAATAAAGTTCTTTAATGGGCTTAAAGTTTCTTCCATTTTATCAATTTGGTTCTCAAGAAAAACAGTTTGCAACTCTTCAAGTTTTGGTAGGTGAGACTTCATCTCTTCGCTGCCACATGCCAAATGGGAACCCACGTTGAAAATATAATTTTGGATTTTTTCTAAGTCGCTATCAAGTTGATCTAAGGCGGGTAGCATATTCTGCGCTTCGCTGCGTACAAGCCCCAAAATGGAATTGAGTTCGTCAAGCGTACCGTACGCTTCCAGGCGCTGGTCGGATTTGTCTACGGCTTGACCGCCAAAAAGAGAGGATTTCCCTTGGTCGCCGTGCTTGGTGTAGATCTTTGCCATTCCCGATCATGACACGGCTTGACTGGAGCGACAATAATTTGCTGTAACTTGCGCTTATGCGACCTTTTTTAATTACGATCCCCCATTCTGGCGAAAAGATCCCCTCCGAAGTCACGTGGCTTGAAGGGTTGTCCGAAGAAGTAGTCATGTGTGACATAGATCGCTACGTCGACCAGCTGTATTTGCCAGTGATAGGTGAATTAAAAATTGAGCATGTGATCACCGATTGGCATCGTTATGTGGTGGATCTCAATCGCTTGAGCGACGACGTGGATGCGGACTCCGTTGAGGGGCATAAGAATCCGCCAGGCTCCTTCACCACTGGGCTTTTGTGGGTGAAGACGACCACCGGAATTCCGCTTATGAAAAAACCAATTTCGCCTAAACTTCATGGGCTACTTATTGAACGCTATTTCAAACCCTTTCATGGCAAAATTGAGGGCATCTATAAAAAGATGAGGGATTCCGGCGTCAAAACTATTTATCATTTGGACGCCCACAGCATGCCAACCATGGGAACAAGTGCCCACCGTGATCCGGGCGAAAAACGCGCGGAAATTGTAGTCTCCGATTGCAACGGGAAGAGCTGCCGCCAAGAGTTCAAAGATCTCGTTGGCCAGGCCTATCGTAACGCAGGATTTGAGGTGGCGTACAACTGGCCGTACATGGGCGGCCGATTAACTCAGCAATATGGCAAGCCGGAGAAGGGCCAACATGCTATCCAAGTTGAACTTCGCAGGGATTTGTACATGGACGAAAACTCTAAAAAATTAAAGCCTTCCGCGGAGCTTTTAAAGGTGCGCTTGAGTCAGGCAATTGCCGAAATCGCCGCCGGAGTTTCCCGCCTTTAAGAAGATGACCTTTCCCGCCAGCCCATGATAGCGTTTGCACATCGACCTTTGAAGAAGAGCGGTACTCAAGTGGCATTTCTGGCGCGGGTTTTTGATTTTCTTTGCTCATTAAAGTTAGCGGTTCTAATTATTATTGGAATTGGCATTATCTCAAGCGTCGGCACGATCTATGAGGCACGCTATGACGCCCAAACGGCCCAAAAGCTTATTTATAAATCTATATATATGTACGCGATAATGGGGGCATTGGTCATCAACCTGCTCGCGGTGATGATTGATCGCTGGCCTTGGAAACGGAACCACCTTTCCTTCGTTTTGGCCCATATTGGAATTATCACCCTCTTGATTGGCTCTGTAATCACGCAAAAATTCGGCATCGACGGGAGTATCGCTTTTGGGGTTGGAGAAACCAATCGTTACGTCAGTGTGGACTCTACCGAGATGGGCGTCTTTGCGGCGACTGAGGGGACAAAGCTTGAACCTGTTTTTCAAAAACCGGTGGATTTTTTTATGCAACCACCATCACCGGAGAAGCCTTATCTTATTCCCTTAAGCGGTGGAAATATCGAATTGATTGATTACATACATTACGGACTTCGAAAAGCGGAGGTCGTAAGGAGCGAGAGAAACACGGATGGACCTGCCATTCGAATTCAACTGCTAAGTTCCCGCGTGAACATGACCCAGTGGCTCGTGATGGAGGGTGACCAAAAACCTGCCGAGGTTCGATTAGGTCCGGCGAAAGTGGTGTTGACTGCGGGCGATTACGCCTACGACGGCGGCAACGTTTTGGTTCTCACTCCCGAAAAAGGGGACTGGGCTTACAAGATTTTTACCGCGAGCAAAGGTGGCATGACGAGTTCAGGTCGCCTGCAAGAGGGCTCGGCACTTCCCACGGGTTGGATGGATATTGAACTTAGAGTACTACGCACCTATGACCACGCCCGTGAGAAAGTGGATTTTGTAAAACGCGAGCAGCCGACTCCATTCACGGTGCCGGCGGTGAAAGTGAAGCATGGGGGCTCAGAATATTGGCTAGCTTTAAACTCCGTGCTTAAGATTTTTTCGCAAGACAGCATGGTTTGGCTTAGCTACGCCAATCGCCGCATTGATATTGGGTTTCCTATGACATTAGCGAAATTTAAGGTTGGCCGTTATCAAGGCACGAACCGCGCTGCGAGCTATGAAAGCGAAGTGGAAGTGCCCGGTATTGGCCAGCGGCTCATTTCCATGAACGAGCCACTGCAACATAATGGTTTTACGTTTTATCAATCGAGCTTTCAGGAAGATGAAATGGGAAACCCAACAGCATCTATTTTGTCGGTCAATTATGATCCGGGGCGCTGGATTAAGTACCTGGGTTCTTTTCTCATCGTGCTAGGGTCTATCATGCTGTTTTACTTCCGGCGCAAACCACGGCCGGCTTCGGGGGGAATGTGACAAAAATATTTTTGACCGGCTTGTTGGTGTTCTGGAACCTGCAAGCATGGGCGAGTTTGGCCGAACCGCTCCGCTATCTGCCGGTTCAAGATTCTGGCCGCTTAAAACCCTACGACACATTCGCGAGAGAATCGTTAGAACTCATTTATGGCAAGACTAAATTCAAAGGCAAACAGGCCGTCGAAGTCGTAACCACTTGGATGGTTATTCCTGAGCAGTGGGACCAAATAGAACTTGTTGAGGTCCGGCATAAGGGGTTGAGGGATGCCCTAAAGATCGACGACAAAAAAATTCATTTTTCGGTGCAAGAGCTGATGACCAATGCAAGGCTCCCACTTGTTTTACAAGAAATGCGAAGTCGACGCGATGCCAAAGAGAAGTTAAACCCTTACTTTCAAGCCGTTCAGCGCCTCGAAAGCCAGATCGGCACATATCAAACGATTAAAATGGGCAAAGCCTTGCGCATCCTACCCAATCCGGAGACCGAAACTTGGGTGGATGTCAGCGAGCTTAAAGAGCCGTACTTATTAAAATTTAAGAACATCGCCTCAGCCTTTGTCCAAGTGATTGCGGCCGTAGCTCCTGTGGATGTGAACTCAGTTTCCGAATCACAGAAATTAGAGGCGAAACAGAATTTGGCGCTGGCGGTTGAGGAATTTGTGGCCGCAGCGCGCGCCGTTGCGCCCGAAAAATACGCAAGTGATCTCGCCATTAAGACGGAAGTTCATTACAATAAATTTCACCCCGTAAAATGGGCTTGGATCGCGTATCTCTTAGGTGTGTTGGCGTTTGCGGCGTTCTTGGTGAACGAACGAAAACTTTGGCAAACCATAGGATGGTCGCTGACGGGAGTGGGGTTTTTACTCCATACTTATGGCATGGCTCTCCGGGTTTATCTCGCTGGGCGTCCTCCCGTATCTAATATGTATGAAACGGTTGTATGGGTCCCCTGGGGAGTTTTGATCTTCGCCACGATTATTTATCGAACTCAAAAGAGTCTGCTTCCCATGATCGCGGCAGGAGTCGTTTCAGTTCTTTGTTTAATCTTAACTGATTTGGCGCCAACCGTCCTTGATGACAGTATTCAACCGCTTGAGCCGGTCCTTCGTTCGACCTTTTGGCTTTCCACTCACGTTACTATCATCACGATCAGCTATGCGGCTTTCTTTTTGGCCTTTGCCATCGGGGACTGGGTCTTGTTTTGCTATTTGAAGGACGAAAAAAAATACGCAAAGTCTATCAGTCAAGGTGTTCAGGCGATTTATCGATCCATCCAGATCGGCGCGGTTTTGCTCGCGGCTGGAATTATTCTAGGTGGGATTTGGGCGGATTATTCCTGGGGACGGTTTTGGGGTTGGGATCCAAAAGAGACCTGGGCTCTAATCGCCTTTTTAGGTTACGTGGCACTACTTCACGCTCGGTTAACGGGATTGGTGCGTTCCTTTGGAACCGCTGCTGGAGCGATTGTTGCGTTCTCTCTCGTCATCATGGCGTGGTATGGAGTTAACTTTGTTCTAGGTGCAGGACTGCACTCTTACGGCTTCGGAGCCGGTGGTGTGGAGTATGTTTCTGCATTCGTGATGGTGCATCTTTTGTATGTTGCATTTGCGATGGCGGTTCGACGAAGCCGGCTGAAAGGGTCTTGACGCATCTATTCAGTTATTAATTCGCCGATTTAAAATCAGTTTGTGCGAGAGCCTACTTCTAGGTAAGGTTTCCCTCGAATTATAAAGATCACTCACGTTAGTCATTCAACCTTGTAGGACACTCATGGCTAAAAAAGTTGTAGGACTTGCCGTCTTGATTTTAGTTGGCGGCGGGCTGTCAACGTTCATCTATGCGCTTACGAGCAATCAGGTCGTAATAGGCTATAACCAAGGCTACGCTCCTGAGCAGCCAATTGCATTCCCTCATGACTTGCATGCTGGCCAATACGAAATCAACTGCCAGTACTGTCATTCGCAAGTCGCGGAAACTCGCCATGCCACGGTTCCGTCGCTTAACGTGTGCATGAACTGTCACCTTGGTGTGCAAGTTCGGCCGGAAGCGCAGCCGCTCATCGACAAAATACAGGCCGCCTATGGGGCGGGGGAATCCATTGCCTGGCAGAAGGTTCATCTTCTCCCGGATCACGTGAAGTTCAACCACGCGGCTCACGTCAAGGCCGGTAAGGATTGCCGTGAGTGCCATGGGCCCGTGGAAGAGATGAAAGTCCTCTATCAGTGGTCAAGTCTCTCAATGGGTTGGTGTGTGAACTGCCACAAGCAACCGGAAAACAACGCGCCTCTTAACTGCAGCACCTGTCACTACTGAAGGACATGAGTGAAATGGAAACGAACACTTCGAAATACTGGTTAAGTCTCGAACAGTGGCGGCAAGATCCTGAGTTCATCGCCATGGCGGAGAAAGAATTTCTCTCTAGCCCCTTGCAGGAAAATGATTCCGAAGGTGGCTGGGCCCGACGTGAATTTTTAAAATTGATGGGTGCGAGTCTAGCACTGACGACTTTTGGCTGCATGCGACGGCCAGCGCAATTAATTGTTCCTTACGCAAATAAACCTGTTGAAGTCATTCACGGCCTCGCCAATTACTACGCCTCCGCGTTTGTTGATGGTCAGGAAGCTTTGGGAATCTTAGTAACATCTCGCGATGGCCGGCCGGTGAAGATCGAAGGCAATCCCGATCATCCGTTAAATCGCGGTGGTATGTCGGCTCGCGCTCATGCGCATATTCTTTCGCTTTACGATCCAGATCGATTGAGTGGCCCTCGGAAGAATCTGCTAAACGAGAAAAAAACCAATCGCGAGACCGTTGCTTTGACATACGAGACTTTGGATAAAGACGTTATCGAGCTTTTGAAAAAAGGCTCTGTCGGTCTGCTTTCATCGCCGAACTATTCGCCGTCAACGCAACAAGTGATTGGCGATTTCGCTTCGACCTACGGCGCAAAGCTTTATACTTATGAAGCGTTAAATTTCCCAGACGCCGGACTTCGCTATCAGTTCGAAAAGGCGAGGTTGGTCGTCTCCGTCGGTAACGACTTCTTGGGCGTCAGTCCCTTCGCTGTCGCCAACAACCGAAGCTTTGGTCTGGCGCGCAAGCCGGGCAAGGAAATGTGCAAACTCGTAGTGTTTGAAAGTTTGATGTCGCTAACGGGAACCAACGCGGATGAGCGACATAGAATTGGGGCTCACCAAGAAGAAGTGGTGCTTCTCGCGCTGTTAAAATATCTCGGTGGCAAAGGCGTATCCGTTAGTGGTGAAGCGCAAGCCGCAATCAAGCAATACGATGACCAAATCCAGTCGCTTGGACTCTCCCAAGGTGCATTAGAGAAAATCGGTGATCAGTTAGTTGAAAACCGGGGCCGGTCACTTGTCCTCGCCGGAAGCTGGTCACAGGGCAACACTTCCGGTGTTGCTAGGGCCGCAGCGCAAGCATTGAATTCCGCTCTTGGAAATGACGGAGTGACTGTTGGTCGCGTTCGTGCGGCGCAAACGGGAGCTGGTTTAAGCGGGCTCATCGCTGATTTAAACAGTGGCAAAGTAAAGACGTTGATTATTCACGGTTGTAATCCGGCCTACACAGCTCCTAATTCCGGTTTTATTGACGCCGTGAAAAAGGCTACGGCCGTTATTTATACCGGTGATCGTATTGATGAGACCGGTTTGTTCGCTGACTACCTCTGCCCGGATCATCATTCGCTTGAGAACTGGGGGGATGTTGAGGCTCTTCCAGGTGTTTACACAATTCAGCAGCCAACGATTCGTCCACTGTATGAAACAAGGGCATTTGAGGATTCGTTACTAATTTGGATGAAGGCCGGGGCCGCCCCAGCCCGCGCCAAGTCAGCGAACACTTGGTACGATTTTTTAGTCGGAAACTGGCGCTCTCTTCACAGCAGCAATCGCGGTCGCGCACCGGCTGACAAAGGGTTTGATCTCTTCTGGGAAAGTGTTTTGCAATCTGGCGTCTTTGATACGGCTGGTTCACGTGGTTTAGCGCCAGTGGGCGCTTCTGCGGGTTCGTCGTTTTCAGGGTCAAAATCTGAGAAGTCAGAATCTTACAAACTTTCACTTTATGCGACCGTTGGACTACGAGACGGAAATTTAGCAAATGTGCCTTGGCTTCAGGAGTTTCCTGATCCAGTTACAAAAATATGCTGGGACAACTACCTAACGGTTTCCCCGGCCGATGCCGCGAAAGAAAAGTGGCGTCAGGGCGAAGTGGTAAAAATCAAAGCGGGAGCTCGAGAGCTTGAAGTCCCAGTTCACATCCAGCCGGGCCAAGCAGATGGTGTATTTGGTTTAGCCGTTGGTTATGGCCGGACTCGCGCTGGGAAAATCGCGAACAACGTCGGTCAAAACGCATTCTCTCTTGTGGGCTGGTCGGAAAACGGCAACCCCATCAGCGCCGGTATAGATGTGACCGCAAAGAAAACTGGAAAACATTACGAGCTCGCTTGCACTCAAGGCCACCATTCGATGGAAGGCCGACAGATTGTGGTTGAGGCTACTCTTGCCCAGTTCATGGAAAATCCATCGGCAAATATTCATCGCCATAAGATTTTCTCTATGTGGAATGACCAGAAGTATCCGAACAACAAGTGGGGAATGGTCATTGACCTGAACACTTGCACTGGTTGCGGAGCTTGCGTGGTGGCTTGCCAATCAGAAAACAACGTTCCTACCGTCGGTAAGCGGCACGTCCTCATGGGTCGCGAAATGCATTGGCTTAGAATAGACAGATACTATGTCGGTGATGCGAATTCACCTGATGTTGTTCATCAACCTGTTGTGTGCATGCATTGTGATAATGCGCCTTGCGAAACGGTCTGTCCGGTAATCGCAACCGTTCATAGCGACGAAGGCACAAACGATATGATTTATAATCGTTGTGTCGGAACGCGGTACTGCTCGAACAACTGTCCCTATAAAGTTCGCCGTTTCAATTACTTTAATTTTGTCAAACCGGTTGAGAAACCCCGAAACTATGCCATGAACCCTGATGTTACCGTTCGATCTCGAGGGGTCATGGAAAAGTGCACATTTTGCATTCACAGAATCCGCGGCGTGAAAGCTCAAGCGAAAGTTCAGGATCGTCAGCTGAAAGACGGCGACGTCGTAACAGCTTGTCAACAGTCTTGCCCGACCAATGCGATCGTATTTGGCGATTTGAATGACAGCGACTCACAAGTTCGTAAGGCCTTTGAACAACAAAGCACTTACGCGCTTCTCGAGGAACTCAACACGCAGCCGGCGGTTCGTTACGCATCAAAGGTTCGCAACACGACGGCTCTTAAGGGCGGCAATCACGATGGTAAGCACTCATGATTAAGCGTTCACCTTTAGTCTTAGGAAATAAAAGTTTAAAGGACGTCACCGACGACATCTGTGAATTGGTGGAGCGCGTTCCGGGCTGGCAGTACTTCGCCGGTCTTTTGGGCGCGAAGACCCTATTTCTCCTCTATATATTTTCACAGGGCGTGATCGTTGCGGTCGGTATGGGAATGATGGGTATTTCACATCCGGTGATGTGGGGTACTGACATTATCACTTTCGTATTCTGGATCGGTATCGGACATGCGGGAACTTTGATTTCCGCGATTCTTTTCCTATTCCGGCAGAAGTGGCGTACTTCGATCGCACGAACCGCTGAAGCGATGACTGTTTTCGCGGTGATGGTTGCGGGAACTTTCCCAGTCCTTCACACGGGTCGCCCATGGCTTGCGTATTGGCTGCTGCCATATCCGAACCAGCGTGGTCCACTTTGGGTGAACTTCCGCTCTCCTTTAGTTTGGGACGTTTTTGCGGTTTCCACCTACGCGACTGTTTCCATAGTTTTTTGGTACATTGGAATGGTCCCGGATCTAGCGACTATTCGAGATCGTGCGAAGAACGTTTGGCGCCGCCGTATTTATGGTGCGCTTTCTTTAGGTTGGCGGGGAACTGCTCGCAGCTGGAACCATTACGAAATGGTTTACATGATTTTAGCTGGGCTATCGACACCTCTCGTTCTCTCCGTTCACTCAATCGTATCTTTCGATTTCGCAGTCTCAAGCCTTCCTGGATGGCACACCACGATTTTTCCACCGTACTTCGTTGCGGGCGCGATCTTTTCCGGCTTCGGAATGGTTGTGACACTGATGACTTTGGTGCGAATTTTCGTCCCTAAGTTTAAGGATTACATCACGATTGATCATATGGAGGCGATGAACAAAATCATCATGGCCACGGGCCTGATGGTTGGTTACGCCTACGGTTCTGAATTTTTCATCGCGTGGTACTCAGGCAATCCTTATGAAGGTTTTGTCTTCATGAACCGAGCGTTCGGTCCTTACTGGTGGGCTTACTGGATCATGGTGAGCTGTAACGTGTTTATCCCGCAGATTTTCTGGTGGAAGAAGGCGCGGCGAAGTATTCCAATCATGTTTGTGGTGTCCATTTTCGTGAACATCGGAATGTGGTTCGAGCGCTTTGTGATCGTGGTCACATCACTTCATCGGGACTTCCTGCCAGCGAACTGGGGCATGTGGTATCCGACCTTCTGGGATTACGGCGCGATTTTCGGATCATTTGGTATGTTCTTGTTCTTGTTCATGGCATACATTCGAACACTTCCAGCGATTTCAATTGCAGAAGTGAAGCCGGTCTTAGGCGTCGGCCGCGACGGAGGTCACCATGGCTCTCATTGATAAAGTCATCAACGCCGTTCGCGCCAAAGGCAAACCTGGGATTGCTGGGATCTGGTTAGATGAACATGCGCTTGTTTCCGCAGCCCGGAAAACTCGCGAAGCAGGCTTTAAGAAGTTCGAGGCGATTAGCCCATATCCACTTCACGGCATCGATGAAGCCATGGGAATTCCGTTTTCATTTATTCCGTGGGTCACGTTTATCGCAGGACTCGCGGGATTTATTTTTGGCCTTTGGTTCACGTGGTGGACATCGACAACTGATTGGCCCGTTCGCATCGGTGGAAAGCCTATGTGGTCGATTCCTGCGTTTATTCCAGTTATATTCGAGTGCACTATTCTTTTTGGCGCTCTAAGTTCCGTCGGCGCACTTATATACATGGCGGGCTTGCCTAAAGTTGAGCCACCGGTAATTGACCCTGATTTAAGCAGTCATAAATTCGCTTTATTTATCGCCTCTGACGAGCCTGGCTTTGACTCAGGCCGAATCGAAACGATGTTTAAGCAACTCGGTGCGGTTGAAGTAAAAAGGACGGAGTTCTAGATGAAAATGCGTAGCGCTCTTTTCATCAGTTTAAGTTTTTTATTAGTGGGATGCAATGCGGGCAAAAACCAAACAAACGTTGAATTGATCCAGGACATGATGGATCAGGTCAACGTGAAGGCCCAAGACTACGACGTGGACAAAGTGGACAAGCGGGCCAACATGGTGCCACCTGAGAATACAATCCCGCGGGGATTTTCCCCCTATAAATTCTCAGGCAAGGCGATTGAAGCCGAGGCGGGATTAACCAATCCTCTAGCTGGTGATTTTGCGCCTACCGTCCTTGAGAAGGGTAAAGCCAAGTACGACATTTACTGTGGCGTCTGCCACGGGGCCACGGGGCTTGGCGATGGAAAAGTCGGTGTTAAAATGGTTGTTAAGCCTCCGGCTTTGGTTTCAGACAAAGTGAAAGCGTTTAAAGACGGGCGCATTTTCCACATTATTACCGATGGCCAGGGTTTGATGGGTAGCTACGCTTCCCAGCTCAATCATGAATCCGACCGCTGGGCGATCGTCAATTACGTGCGCACATTGCGGCGCCAAGCGAACTAAGGGAGAGAAGACCAATGGCATCAACGCACCCACAGGCCCCGGGCAGTATGGTGGTTACTCCAGCCGTTAAAACTGTATACGCGGTGGCAATCTTCCTTGGCATCGTGATCCTTGCGGCATCGATGGTGAAAAGTGCTGATCGCGCTTGGCATGCCTATGTCACTGGGTATTTTTATTTTGTGTCTTTGGCTCTTGGTGGTCTTTTCTTTACTTCGATTCAGCACATCACCAAAGCGGGATGGAGCGTAAACGTTCGTCGGATCGCTGAGTCGTTTACAGCCTTTTTGCCATTTGTCGCTTTAGGTGCAGTCGGTGTTTTCCTTGGTGGTCCCAAGCTCTATGAATGGTTTCACACAGACGCGGTTGCAGCGGATGCACTTTTGGCGCACAAAGCGGGTTATCTGAACAAGGGCTTCTTCGCGGTCCGATTGGTTTTATTCGTTTCGCTTTGGCTTTGGTTCGCGAAGGTTCTCGTTGGTCGCTCTCTCGTGCAAGATAAATCCAAGGATCCAATGCTAACAGTAAAGTCGGTTGGGACTTCGATCGCGTTTATTTTGGTGTTTGCGTTTTCCTACTCATTCTTTGCCGTTGATACTTTGATGGCGCTTGAGCCCCGTTGGTTTAGCACGATCTTTGGGGTCTATTGTTTCGCCGGCCTTTTTCAGTCGACCATGGCGACGATGATTCTCGTCATCCTTTACTTGAAGAAGCAGGGAAAACTGGCTGGCTACGTAAATGAAAATCACTTACATGACTTAGGTAAGCTCATGTTCGGGTTCACTGTCTTTTGGGCCTACATCGCGTTCTCCCAGTACATGCTTATTTGGTATGCGAATTTGCCGGAAGAGACGTTCTTTTATATTCCGCGCCTTGAGCCGGGCTGGGTATGGGTATCGATTTCCTTAGTGTTGTTTAAGTTTATCGTGCCCTTTTTAGCTTTGCTCCCGCGATGGGCTAAGCGCACCCCGGGCCACCTTGGCGCGGTGTCCGTGTTGATTTTGGTGATGCAGTACGTAGACCTATACTGGTTGGTCTACCCCAACTTTAACGCTAAGAAGGCAGTCTTTGGACTGCCCGAAATCGGCGGATTTGCTTTGTTTTTCGGCCTCTTCCTATTCTCGGTCACCCGATTCCTCAGCCGTAATGAGCTGGTTCCAGTCGGAGACCCGAGAATTGAGGAGTCCCTGCATCATCACGTCGTATATTGACTGGGAGCGGCTTTAGTTGTTAATTAGGTCTATGATGAACCGCGGCCAAATCTCGTTTTCTCCCATGACTACGTTTTAATCCCTATGGCCGCAGTTAAAATCATTTTACCCGATAATTCTATTAAGTCTTTCGATCACGAACCAACGGTTCTTGAGGTCGCATTAAGTATTGGTCCTAAGCTTGCCCGCGACACCGTCGGTGGCCTGCTCAACGATGAGCGGGAAGTGATTGACCTTCGCCGCAAGCTGAAAGACGGAACGAAGCTTAAAATTGTTACTATCAACATGCCCGAAGCCGTCGAGGTCGTTAGGCACACAGGCGCTCACGTTTTAGCTCAAGCTGTGCAAGAACTTTGGCCCGACGTTAAAGTGACGATCGGTCCCGTCATTGAAAATGGGTTTTTTTACGATTTTGATTCCCCCCGGGCGTTCACGCCTGAGGATTTGGAAAAAATCGAAAAGAAAATGGAAGAAGTGATCTCCCGCGACTACGAAGTGGTGCGCGAGGACTGGTCGCACTCTGAAGCCATCGCTACTTTCGAGAAAATGGGCGAACGTTTTAAAACAGAAATCATCCGCGATCTTGGCGAGCAAACAGTAGGTATTTATAAACAAGGTCCGTGGTTTGATCTTTGTCGTGGCCCTCACGTACAGCGCTTAAGTCAAATTAAGGCCGTTAAAGTTTTAAGCCTCGCTGGCGCTTACTGGCGGGGAGACGAAAAGAATCCCCAGCTTCAGCGCATTTACGCGACCGCTTTCACTGACAAAAAAGAATTGGCTGAGCACTTAAAGAATTTAGAAGAAGCCAAGAAACGCGATCACCGAAAACTTGGCAAAGAGCTTGGGCTTTTTTATTTCCACGCGATGTCTCCCGGCGGACCGTTTTTCTCGCCAAAGGGCGCATCCATTTATAATGGCTTGCAGGGCCTGATGCGAGAGAAGTACTCCCAGTATGGTTATCAAGAAGTGATTACGCCGCAGATTTTTGATCTCGAGCTCTTTCATAAGTCGGGGCATTACGCCAATTACCGAGAGAACATGTATTTCACTAAAGTGGACGAGCGCGATTTCTCAATGAAGCCGATGAATTGCCCTGGCCATTGTTTGCTCTATACGAATGAGCATAAGTCTTACCGTGATCTTCCCTGGCGAATTGCTGATTTCGGGCGCTTGCATCGCTATGAGCGAAGCGGTGTGATGCATGGTTTAACTCGTGTCAGAACCTTCTGCCAGGATGACGCCCATATTTACTGCGCGATGGAACAGATCCAGAGCGAAATTCAGTCATTCATGGTCATGCTCAATGACGTGTACTCAACTTTGGGCCTAGAAAATTACACGGTTTATCTCTCGACCCGACCGGCGTCGCGCATGGGAAGCGATGAGGTTTGGGATTTGGCGGAAGGTGCTCTAAAGACGGCCCTAAAGACATTGAATCTGCCATTCACTGTGAATCCTGGTGATGGTGCGTTTTATGGGCCTAAGCTCGACATTATGTTTGTGGATGCCTTAAAGCGCCCCTGGCAACTGGGAACGCTTCAAGTGGATTTCAACCTCCCTGAGGCTTTTGATTTAAAATTTATCGGTGCAGATAATAAAGAGCATCGGCCAGTAATGCTTCATCGGGCCATCCTTGGGTCGCTTGAGAGATTTATTGGCGTTTATCTGGAGCACACTGCGGGACATTTCCCGACGTGGTTGGCGCCGGTTCAAGTAGCGATCTTAAACGTAACTGATGATCAGGCCGCTTATTGTAAAGAATTGGCCGACGCTCTTCACAAAGAGGGCATTCGCGCCCACTTCGACAGTCGGGGCGAGAAGCTGGGATATAAGATTCGTGAGGCACAAATGCAAAAAGTGCCTTATATGCTCACGATTGGTGATAAGGAGAAGTCGGCGCGGCAAGTGTCTGTACGACTTCGTACTGGCGCGGTAGTTTATGGAATTGGAATTGCGGACTTTGTTACAAAGCTAAAAACTGAAATTCGCGAGCGCAGTCTGACTAGCCCATGGGCGGTCACAACGGCGGCTCCCGAAACGACAATTAATTAACCAGGAGGAAGCCCATTCGCCCATTTAGAAGAGATACCGGAGGATTTCCACGACGTGGTCCACGCCGTGAAGGTGAGTTTCGCATGAACCATGAGATCAACGCACCCGAAGTGCGCTTGATCGACGATAAGGGAACTATGGTTGGTGTGATGTCGCCTCGTGAAGCACTCGCTATCGCTGAAGGCAAAGGCTTGGATCTGATCGAAATCGCGCCAACGGCAAAGCCTCCGACTTGCAAAATCATGGATTACGGCAAGTACAAGTACGAAGCGAAGAAGAAAGAAAAAGTGGCCAAGAAAAAACAGGTCACAATCTCCATTAAGGAAGTTCAGCTTCGCCCGCGCACGGATCAACATGACTTAGACGTAAAACTTCGCGCTGCTCGCCGATTCCTACTTGAAGGCGACAAAGTAAAGTTCAACATGCGTTTCATGGGTCGCGAACTGGCGCATCAGGAGCTTGGTTATAGACTTTTGAAAAGAGTCGGTGAGTCGTTACTCGACGTCGCGGTTATTGAATCGCCACCTAAGATGGAAGGTAAACAGCTCTTCGCTCTTTACGCTCCGGATCCGGTAAAGGTTAAAGAATATCTGAAAGCGAATCCGCTTGTGCCGAAGGAAGACAAAGCTAAAAAAGAAAAAGAAAAAGAAGAAGTCGAGGCGGACGAGAGCGACGAGTGATCGACGCTCCCGGAGGCCTTAAGCACTTAACTTCAAGCCCCGGCATGATTGAGCGCGATGGTCTGTTGGCGTATCTGCAGGCCAACGGCATAGAAGCTGTGTCTCCAGCACGCGATTTGAGCCGTAAAATTTCAGCAACAACAGTAGATCTTGCTTATGGCGGCTATTCTGCCGTGTTCGAAGGATTCGCGATTTACGTTAGGCCTGATCAGTTTTCTGACGCCCAGGATCTGCTAAAAACATTTGAATCACGAATGCGTTTGAACCCAGATCCGCGACCAGTCGACTATGCTCATAAATTTTATTTGAGCTGCTTGTTCACGGTGATTTTCCCAGGCTTCTTGCATGTGATGGCGCTCTATCACCTACGCCGCGCGATCCAGCATAAGGCTGTGTTCAACCCCTTAACGATGTTTTTCTCCGTCACACTTTTCGTTGCGACTCTAACGATCGGCGCCAACCTCGTGCGCTATTACTTTCCCTAATTTCCACCCGCGACATCGCGGGTGATTGACGGTCGTCTTTTTCTTACCCTCCGCAAAAAAGTTGTGTTCCCTATTTGGAATTCCCCCATCCAACCCGCATATATTGATTTCTAGATCGATCATATTTGTGCGCTGGGACGAATTTCCGAATCGGGAACACAACTTTTTTGAGGAAGGCTTAGAACTTGGCTCATCTTCCAGCGCGGCGATCGCCTCAAGGTTAACACGTCCGACAATCGAACTCGGCGCGGACGGGTCGGGCACCAAATTGTCTCTGATAACAGCATAGGAGAGGGGATTAGTTTGCAATGAGCGTTCTGCCGCGTCTCCCCCTCCGTGGCCATTGACGAATGAGTAACATATATGGTATATATAAAATGTGTACGATACTGCGTTCGAGTTTATCCTCAGTCTAATGGCCGGGCCCCCTTTAGTGAGTGGATAGCCACTTTGGATAAATCAGTGCGGGTGCGGATCAATGCCCGTATTGCTCGATTTGAAGATGGTCACTTTGGTGACCACAGGGCTTTGGGCGGTGGAATTTTTGAATTGAGGTTCTTTCTGGGGCCGGGGTACAGAGTGTACTTCGCGATTCACGAGTGCCGAGTGATATTGCTTTTGATTGGCGGTGATAAGGCCACGCAACCTACTGACGTGAAGCGGGCAAAAGAATTTTTTAAGTCATACTTGGAGGACCGGAATGCCAACAAGAAGTCGTGATTGGAGCGAAGACGTAGCTCAGGACCTCAAGGACCTGGATTACGCCCAGAGCTTTTTGTCAGCACTTTTGGAAGAGGGCGACGATTTGCAAACGGCCCTTGGACGACTCATTCGTCTGTACGGTGTGAAAGAGTATGCCGCCCTTTTGAGGATGGATGCACCGGCAGTACAGCGAGCAATTTCGCCTGAGCACAACCCGACCAAGCTGACGCTTGAGAAGCTCCTGGCTCCGTTGAAGCTCAGCCTTGGAGTAAAACCCACCGACGCAGCCTAGTTTCGAGGGCGTCAGGTTCCGGAGGATTAATTAAGCGACATCTTTCTTGATAGGTACCGCCCTCGCGGGTGATTAGTGGCCTTCGACCTGCCGACCATCTCCAAAAAAGTTGTGTTCCCGATTTGGAGTTTCATCCAAGGGCACAGCGTTGATCGATCTAAAGATTAATATATGCGGACTGGATGGTGGAATTCCGAATCGGGGACACAACTTTTTTGAGGGGTATCTAAGAACTTGGCTCTTTTCCCATGTTCCGTAGCTGCTTGAAATTCGAGGCGTGCTGACTGCTAAAAATAAGTGCTATTGACACAGTCTATTTACAGTTTCAAAAGAGCATGGCGATTCGAAAACGACAGAAGGATCTTCCGCCGAATAAAACTTTGAATTTTCAATTGTGATTCCTCCTAAACTTTGAATACCTACCCAAGCGAATCCAGGGTCAATAACTAAATTATTGTGATCAAGTCCCCACTCAGCTTTACCGCAAGTAACTTGAGAAGCAGAACCGTCTTTCATCAGGTTGTGAAACGAATATTCGGCTGTACAGTTCGAGTGGAAAGTGATTTCAAATAGGTTGGATATCGCAATGCTGCCTTTATTCCAATAGCGTTTGAACGCGCAATAACTTTGAGGTTTCACTAATTCCTGTGGGCAATTACTAAATCTTGATAAAGGAGGTTCGGAAGGAGATTTAGAACATCCACAAAACAGAGTCCCCATTGCCAGAAGTAAAAATATTTTCATAGGTGCCACGTTAAAGATAGATTGATGCTATGTCAATAAACCCAGCGGCTTTAACTCTCAATTTGGTCAGCAATGAACGAGCGATTTAGACTAAGTTTCGAGTCGAAATCCCGTGGTTAAAAAGGCGCTTCAAATCCAATAACATTTCCGCATGGATCTTGAATCTGCATTATTGTCCTTTGAGTTTCAGGAACTTTTAAAGGGCCGCGGTAGAGTTTTCCTCCGAGCTCTTCTGCCTTTTTTAAAGCGAGATCAATACTATCAACGAGCCAGTAGCCAACTGATCCCCCATGAGAAAAAGGATTTTTGGCATCTGGGACGGTAATATCGAAACAACTTCCGCCAATTTTAAAGGAAACGAAAAATTCCAAATCTTCCATCGGTTCTTGATTAAAAAGAGCCCTATAAAAGTCGCGGCTCTTTTTGATATCGGTGGCAAAAATACGAATGGCTGAGACCTCTTCAATTTTGAAACTCATTGGCAAAGTCTACCGATGGGGTAAGGCCTGGTCATCGGTTGATTTGTGCAGGTAGAGCCGAAGTGGGTTTGCCCGCGACGTCGCGGGTGTAACAAAGTTCAGCCACTCGCAGGTGGCTGAAGCTGTGAAACATATTAATTCTTCGCTGCTAAACAGTGTCTCTATGACACCGATTTTGGCGATCATCTAGCTCCAGCTATATCGCTACCGATAACTTTGGTCGCAAAATCATTTGGTCTGCATTTTGTAAAAGAGTAATGGCGTGGGCATTAAGCCACCAACGTCTCGAGGGGGGCATCAAATGAAGCAATGGACTGTTTTGCTTACAGCTTTAGTAATTGGTCACGGTGTACATGCGGCAGGTCCTCAGTTTGGCGCTGCGACCTATGGAGGATCGGGTTGTCCTGGTGGCTCAGCTGATATCAGCACCTCAGTTGGGGGCGATAAATTAAAAATAGATTTTCATGAGTTCGTCGTCGAGGCGGACGGCAGTAAAAGGCTTGATCGCAAAGCTTGTAGCATCGCAATTCCTGTGACAGTTCCGGCGGGCTACAGTGTTTCGGTCGCGCCAGCCAGACTTAACGGATTTGTTTTAGTTCCAAGAGGCGGAGCGTCCGCGCATCTAAATATTGAGTCCTTCTTAGCGGGTAATGAAGGCGTAGTGACTGAGCGTGAGTACGGCGGAGGTTTCACCGGCCGATTTAGAGTGACGTCGGATCTCCCAAAAGGGCCGGAGCGCTGGTCGGATTGTGGTCAAGATACTATTTTGCGGGTAAACACGAGCGCCATTGCTCGAGCGGGTGCGCAGGAGCGAAGGACGCTTGTGATTATGGACGCGGCACTAGTGTACGGCCTGAAGGTTCGCCGCTGTCGGTAGGTTCCCAATGATTCCGTTAACTTAGGTAGGTAGGGTTAAAGAGGTGGTTGGGGCAAGGAGGACTCTTGGGTTCCTCCTTGTTTTTTATGGGGCTTCGCGATATCACCTTCTTTCCAAAATTATTGCTGAAAACGGCCTACAAGAGCAGTCGACAGACTGACGCCCTTTCGGAAAAGAGAGTTCTCATGAAGCAGAAGACCCATTCGGGTGCTAAGAAGCGCTATCGCAAGACCGGCGGTATGAAAGTAAAGCGCAAGCAACAAGGTCGCCGTCACTTACTCAATAACAAAAACCACAAGACGAAGCGAAATCTGGCAGGCCCAGCGTACGTCAGCGACGCGAACATGTATCAAGTTCGCCGTCAGTTAGTATTTTAGGAGGCGACCCATGAGAGTCAAAGGTGGAATAGTTACTCGTCGTCGACATAAGAAAATTTTAAAGCGCGCTAAAGGTTATTACGCAGCTGGCGGCCGATGCTTCATTCATGCGACTGAAAAAGTCGATCATGGTTTGCAGTACGCTTATCGCGACCGCAGAGTGTTCAAGCGCGAGATTCGTAAACTGTGGACTCAGCGAATCAACGCTGCAGCCCGGTTGAACGGCACCACTTACTCACGTCTGATCGGTGCATTGAAGAAAGCTAATGTTTCCTTGGATCGCAAGGTCCTTTCTGACATGGCGATTTCCGATGCTGCTGGATTTTCAGCGCTTGTGAGCAAGGTCGTTCCACAGCTGCGTGCGTAATCGATATGACTACTTCTTTGGACTCAGAGACCAAAGAATTCGAAAAGCGTAAGCAAGATCATATTCGTTTGTCCTTAGCCACTGAGAATCAAGCTCTCGGTGGCAACGGATTTGACCGGGTCGAGTTAATTCATGAAGCTCTCCCTGAATGCGATTTTTCCGAAGTTACGTTGACCACGTCTGCACTAAAACAAAGTACTTTCGTGCCGTTTTTTATTAGCTCAATGACTGCGGGCCATGAAAAAGGTCACGTGTTGAACCGACGACTTGCACAAGCTTGCGAATCTCGTGGTTGGTGGATGGGCGTTGGTTCTCAGCGGCGACAGCTTTTTGATAAAGAAGCCGAGCGCGAGTGGTTGGAACTGCGCGCGATGGTTCCAGGCGTAAAACTTCTCGGCAATTTAGGCTTAACGCAAGCGATTCAGTCGGAAGTAAGTGAAGTTCAGGCCTTAGTCGATTCACTTCAAGCCATTGCGATGATCATACATACGAACCCACTTCAAGAAGCGCTTCAGCCTGAGGGCACACCGCAGTTTAAGGGCGGTATAAGAGCGCTTGAGAAACTTTGTTCAAGCCTTTCCGTTCCAATTATTTTGAAAGAGACTGGTTGCGGATTTTCTTCGAACACTTTTCGTAAATTGGAATTTACTGGCGTAGCCGCAGTTGATGTCAGTGGCTTTGGAGGAACTCATTGGGGCCGGATTGAAGGTGCTAGGGCATCGAAAGAAGATGTGCGGCACATGGCCGCTGAGTCTTTTGCCGATTGGGGAATTAGCACTGTGGATTCGCTGATTGCCGCGCGAGAAGTTAAGCCGAAGTTTGAGATATGGGCTTCAGGTGGAATTCGTAATGGAGTTGAAGCTCTAATGGCGTTTGCGCTAGGGGCAAAGCTCGTTGGCTTTGCGAAGCCAGCCCTCGAAGCCGCGTTGATCGGTGAATCAGCTTTAAAAAAATGGATGGAGACAAAAGAATACGAACTCCGTACCGCAATGTTCTGCACAGGTGTAAAGTCCTTGAGTACACTTGAGGAAAAACAGGTGTGGCAGTGGCGCAAGACTTAGGGGCAATGTTTGATCAAGCATTTGCCGGCTTCTCGAAGCTTAGCAAAGACGAGCGATTTGAGCGCTTGCGTGGTCTTGGTGCTCTCAACGACGAAGACATTGCGTTTTTAAAATCCGGTGGTCTTAAGACGACCGATCTTGCAGAAAAATTTATTGAAAATGTTTTGGGATATTTCCAGATGCCGCTTGGCGTGGCCACTAATTTCGTCATCGACGGTCAAGCGCGGGTCATTCCTATGGCGGTTGAAGAGACCTCGATTATTGCTGCTGCAAGTAAGACGGCAAAATGGGTGAAAGAGCATGGCACGATAAAGACTGAAGCCATTGGCTCTGAAATCATCGGCCAGATCCAGATAGCACAAGTTAAAGATTTGAACCGGTTAAAGTCAGTGCTCGCTACCGAAGGCCCACGATTAATTAAACAAGCGAATGTTGAAGTGGCGGCGGGACTGGTTCGTCGAGGTGGCGGAGTCACTCGAATGATGGTTCGGGATCTGGCTCGGCCTGATAATGGTTTAATGGCGGTCATCCATGTGTACGCGGACCCTTGCGATGCGATGGGTGCGAATATAATGAATCAGGTTTGTGAGTTTTTAAAAGGACCGATTCAAGATTTGACCGGTGAAACCGTTACGATGTGCATACTTTCAAATCTGGTCGATACAAGGCTCACCCGCGCGCGTGTAGAGATGACGGGGATCGATTCCCAGCTCTGCGATAAAATTGCCGAAGCGTCATTGTTCGCGCAACTGGATCCCTATCGTGCGGCAACGAACAACAAGGGTGTTCTCAACGGAATTGATCCGATTTTAATGGCGACTGGAAATGATTGGCGCGCGGTCGAGGCCGGCGTTCACGCCTTTGCGGCGCGAAGTGGCCATTACGGTTCAATTACAAAGTGGTGGGTCGACGGGATTAAGTTAGTTGGTGAGCTTACAGCGCCGATTGTGGTTGGGATTGTGGGTGGAGTGACGACGCTTCATCCACAGGCGAGCATGAGTCTTCGAATAATGGATATCGAGTCTGCGGAAGAACTGTCGCGTATCTGCGCAGCGGTTGGTTTAGTGCAAAACCTAGGCGCTTTGCGCGCGCTTACTACGGTTGGAATTATTGAAGGACATATGAAACTTCATATTCGCAACCTCACTCTAGGAGCGGGAGCGACGGAAGAAGAAAGTCCTCACGTCCAAAGTAAGCTAGAGCAGATCCTCGCCCTTCACAAACGCATTTCGCTACAACATGCGATTGAGGTTTTAAAAGAGCTTCGCGGGCGAAATCCATGAGCAGTGGCGTTTCTGGTTTGTCGCTACATATTCCAAGCAAAACGTTTTTGCTTGGGGAGTACGCGGTTTTGCATGGTGGACCGGCAATTGTTCTGGCGCACGCGCCGCGATTTTGCTTACGCATTCAGAAGACTGAGGATGGCGCTGTAGAGGGTTTTCACCCAATGAGTCCAGCCGGTCAGTGGATGAGACGAAACTTGGCCAAGTTTAGCTCTGCTGATTTGCGATTTCTCGATCCTCACCAAAGTAAAGGCGGCTTTGGCGCCTCATCGGCTCAATTTGTAGGTGTTTTTGCTTGGAGCAAATTGCCAGAGGGCAAGTGGCATGAGTTTTCAGTTTCAGCGGAAGATCTTTGGCGCACTTTTAAAAGTTTGGATCACGGTCGGGGTCAGGCACCCAGCGGCGCCGATGTGGTTGCACAAGCACTTGGCGGTGTAACTGTTTTTGAGTCCACCCCATTTAAAGCGCGATCCTTTGATTGGCCCTTTAAAGATCTAGTCGTCGTGCTAGCGCGAACAGGTGAAAAGCTTGCGACTCATGATCATTTGCGTGAGAGGCTGCCGGTTTCCGATCACCTGATTAAGTTGGCAAAATCTGGCGTGGCGGCATTCGTGTCTGCGCAAGAGAATGAGTTCGTTCGACTTTGCCAAACTTACGCCAACGAACTTGAGAGGCTTCAGCTGGTCACCGTGAATACAAGAGGCCTAATTGCTCAAGTGGCAGCTAACTCATTCGTTCTAGCCGTAAAAGGTTGCGGCGCTATGGGCGCGGATGTTTTAGCGGTGTTAGTTCCAAGAGTAGCTCTCGACTCGACTGAACGAATGCTGAACGGGCTTGGCCTTGAGGTAATTTCTAGCACCGATCGATTGGAACAAGGTTTAACTCTTGAGGCAATGCTTGCTCCTCGCATGCAATTCGATGGCGAACCATGGGCGTAAAAATATGGCGGGCCGAAGCGCCTTCTAACATTGCCCTAATCAAATATATGGGCAAGACGGACGCTACCCAAAACCAACCCTCGAATGCATCTTTATCATTCACGTTGGACCACTTGGTTTCGGTAGTTGAGGTTGAAGAGAGCTTGAGCTGTCGCGATTTCTGGGCGCCCTTGCTGAGCGAAGAAATGTCTCCCATCCAATTGAGCGCAAAATCGCAAGAGCGCTTTATTTCTCATTTTCAGTTTTTAAAATCTGCGTTCAAAATTCCAGGTCACTACAAACTTCGGTCGGCCAACACGTTTCCGAGCGATTGCGGGCTCGCCAGTTCAGCGTCAAGTTTTGCGGCTTTAACGAAAGCGGCACATCATTTGGCGCTTGAGCGTGGGGAAGTTAAGAGTGAAATCGACGGGTTCCAGGTTGAAGATCTGTCGGCCTTAAGTCGCAAAGGATCCGGCTCAAGCTGCCGGTCTTTTTTCCGACCTTGGGCTTTGTGGCGCGGCGAAGCGGCGGAGGAAGTTCATCTGCCGTACACTCGGCTTCACCACCAGGTTCTTGTGTTAGAAAAAGAAAAGAAGCTGGTGTCTAGTAGTGAAGCGCATAGCCGAGTGACCTCCAGCGCTTTATTTCAGGGTCGCGTAGCCCGGGCAGAGAATCGCCTAAAGGATTTGATGTCGTCTTTGTCGGAGCAAAATTGGGCAAAAAGTTTCGAGTTGGCCTGGTCTGAGTTTTGGGACATGCACGCGCTATTTGAAACCAGCGTGCCGTCTTTTGGTTACATGACGCCTAAGTCGATGAAGGCATTGGATGTCGTTCGCAAGATTTGGATCGCTGAGAGCGACGGGCCATTGGCGACGATGGACGCAGGTGCGAATGTCCATTTGCTTTACCGTATGGACCAAACTGCACTTGCTAAAAAAATCGAAAACACCGTTCGGGATTTTGCAGATGTTATCAGTTCTCCAAGCTTGTCTGGAGAATCACGATGAACTCCGCTCGTTTTTCTGCCCAAGGGAAATGGATTTTAGCAGGGGAGCACGCGGTTTTGCGTGGTTGCCCGGCCCTTGTATTTCCGATCGCTAAAAGTGGAATGACACTATCGTACGAGGCAAGCTCTCATCCCCTTCACTTGAAACTCGAAGGTGAGCGTGGCGAGGAGTTAAAACTTCTCGCTTGGGGCGTGGTAGAAAACGGGGCGGAACGATTAGAACACAACCTAGTTGAAGCGACTGGAAATCTAACTTTAAGTTCAAATTTGCCAATTGGTGCCGGACTTGGTGCTTCAGCGGTCTTATGTGTGGTCATTGCGCGATGGTTTGAGCATTTGGGTTGGATTCATTCTGATAAACTTTATGAATTTGCCCGTGGCTTAGAAGATTTGTTTCATGGCGAGAGCAGTGGAGTGGATATCGCAGTTGCTTTAAGTAATCAGGGCTTGCGATTTGTTCGAGGCGGTGAGCGTGAGCCACTTCTCACCACTTGGTCACCGCGAATTTATTTATCATACTCTGGAGCACGTGGCGTGACTTCAGAATGTGTAGCTAAAGTAAAATTGTTGAACTCTGTGAATTCATCTCTCGGTAATGATATCGACAATCGCATGCGCATGGCGGTCGACCGAGCGGGCCGCGCGATGACGTCTGATCGCGAGTCGCGCTTCGGGGAATTAGCCGAAGCCATCGAGATGGCGGGATCTTGTTTTCGCGACTGGGGTTTAAGTGACGGCACCATGGGCGAACACTTGTCATGGCTCCGTGGTCATGGTGCGGCTGCCGTAAAACCGACTGGTTCAGGCGGTGGAGGTTATGCTTTAAGTCTTTGGCGACATGCGCCACCACCGGATTTAGCGGCGACTCTCCAGTCGGCGTTTTAAGTTTGTGACTCTGAGGTCCATGCGGAGAGGCTGTCCCTAAAATGGTTACGCGCTGCTCCTCCGGCGCCGGAGAAGCAGCGCGTAACCAAGTTAAAATAAAATATGTTTATAAATAGTAGATTTAGTTTTCTACCCAAGAACCTATTTCTTCATTTCCCATGCGATCAGCGAAAACATCAGATTAAATCCGAGTCGTTCAGCTACTTTGATGCTGGGCGAGTTGGTTTCCGCAACTCGATATTTCGGCAATCGACCGCTGCCGAGGATTCTTTCTACTAATTTAGACACTAATGGTGCGGACAGGCTATTTCCTCGAGCGGAATTTCTTACGACAACCGTAATGTCGCAGATATTGCTGTCGCGAACATCTAAAGATCTTGCGATAGCTTGAGGAACGTCATCTTTCATTACTGCCAGGGCGAATTCATTTTCAAAGGTAAGGTCAAGCGTGTCGCGGTCATCCTCAGAGCAGTCCCTGTAAAATTCTTCAATTCTGGAAGTTTCAGATGGTGTTAAATTACTTAGTTTACAGCCTCGGTTTTTGAGATTGTCAGCTGCGACAGTTCGGAAGTTTTTGGCATCTACAAAGCCATAGTCCAAATCAGCGAAGGCCACTGGCAAATCCTTTGACCAAGGAAGATTCTTCACGGATTCCCATTCAAAGTTCTGCAAATCAGATTCATTCACCGCGCCGCCGAGTCGCGCTAGATTTTTCCGAGAAGCCGCGAAAATCTTTTTGCCGGAGGTGAGATCAGTAAAGAAAAAGGCATACTTGTCTTGGTGCTTTTCGATGTAACGGCCAGTCGAAACAATTCGCGGTGTGGCATTCTCAAAATCAATTTCGTTCAGACCAAAGATTGACGACCAGAGGTGGTAGTAGGATTTTGGTGCCATCGTACTCATGCTCCTAAGCGAACTTTGAACTGCTTTTGTAGGCTCTGCACTTGGGCGACGTAATCTGCGTTCAAATACTGTTTCGCCTCCTTTAAGTTATCGAGCACGGACGGAGACTTCAAGAAGCCATAAAGCGCTTCATTTAATTTAGTTTGGGCATGATTGCGCGTCACTTCATTGTGAATATAGCCGCTATCGAGAAACTTCTGCCAAAAACCGACAAGTCCATGCCAAACCAGGATCGCATGAGTGTAAGAGCGAATATCAAGAAGATTCCCCGACCATGGAGAGGCGAAGAGGCACTGGTCCAGTATACTTTGCGGAAGCACTTCAAGATTCACGAAATCAAAGAGCTGCTCCTCAAAGAGATGTAAATATTGATGAATCGATTCATGCACCAGCATATCGACAATTTCAGGCATGTCGGTGTGGAGCTTGTGGAAGTTGTCACATCGAATGAGGCCGATGGAAGTGTGAGTGCTGCTGTTAACGACATTGGGACGCAATTGATTTTGGCGGAATTGAATCACGGTCGTGAAAGTTTCAATAAGAGAGTTGGCGGAAGCCGATACGAAGCGAACGATCTCGCGGCCAGTTTCGATCCGTTCCTTATGCTTAATGGCAGTTTGCAGATCATAGCCACCGATGCCGGCGCGCCCAGTGTTGTGAGCATAGCTTTGATAATTTAAGCTGATTCCACAGGTGGTTTGCACTGCCGGATATTGCGCAGCGATTTTTGGATCAAGCACCACGTCGCCGTTTGCCGTCCATGTGGCCTTCACGGGATGTTGAAACTCTGGATCGAGCAAGCGGACTTCCGCAACGAGAGATTTTAATAGTTGAGACTTAACGGCCACGACACCCGCTGGGTCATCTGTCGCTCGCGCCTTTGCGATCATTAGCATTTCGCAAATGTAAGGTGAGGAGAGAAGGCGAAGTACTCCGTCTTGCGCCAATGAGTAGAGGGCCTGGCGCAAACTTGAATCAACTAAAGAGTCCGTTGCGAGAAATTCGCCCAGCAGATTTTGGACAAGCCGAAGATGCCCTACGATTAGATATTGAGCATCGTCGAAATTCGATTCGAGGTTAAGAGAGTGGATTAAAGTTTTGAAGTCGTCAGTGACATTTCCTTTGAACATGACTTACTCGCTTTTTTTAAAGTGATTAGGCAGGTCGCCCGAAACCGGGCGACCTGAAAAAGGGGAGGTAAGAAGAAGGAGAAAAGATTAAGTTAGGCGTCCAGCAGAGCGCGGACGACGGCAATTTCAATTTCAGCGGCGGAATTAAAAATTCGGCGATCTTTCAATTTTGATCCGCCGGCGTAGTCGATGGCATCAACTGAGGTGGCGTCAGTGATCTCAATACGTGAGGAATCATCGTCTTCCTTCGGCACGACGTACCCAGTTAAGGCGAGCGATGTAAGAGCTAATCCAGCCATTCCTTGTTTTATCCATTTGTTCATTTCTAAGTTCCTCTTATTAGTTGTTGGCGTTTCTTGCCGGAGGGTATGAGCAAGCCTCAGTCCTCGCTGTATTCGATTAAAAGCGGTCGGCGTCCGGATTTCGGACGTTTTCGTCCAAGATTTAAGATGCGGGCGTCTTGCGAATTAGACTCTAGGTGGCACTACTTGAGCCGAATTCGAGCTCTCTCCAGCTGCAACTCTACCGACGAAGGCGAAGTCCCGCCTTCTGAAGTGCGGGCGGCCATCACGGATTCATGTGCGAGCGCCTTCAGATCGGCTTCATCAAAAGCTTTATGGTAGGTCCTCAAGGTGACCAAATCTAAACTCTCTAAGACTTCCCTTGAGGTCAAGCAATCGCGTACAAGTTTGCCAACGATTTCGTGGGCATCACGAAACGCTACGCCCTTCTTAGCTAGAGTGTCGGCCAAGTCAGTCGCGTTAGAAAAATCTCCCGCTAAAGATGCCGACAATTTTTCGGGATGAAATGTCGCGTTCATCAGCATCAAACTAGTGAGCCGAGTGCATGAGCGCGCCACGTCCAGTCCATCAAAGAAGAATGTTTTATCTTCTTGAAGGTCGCGGTTATAGGCTAGCGGCAAGGCTTTAAGCATCGTAAGCGCACCAACAAGCGCACCTTGGACCCGGCCTACGCGGCCACGGATCAATTCTGCAACGTCAGGATTTTTCTTTTGCGGCATGATGCTCGAACCGGTCGTAACTGAATCCGCAAGCGTAAGATAACCCATCTCCGGTGAAGTCCATAAAATGAACTCTTCAGCCATCCGCGAGAGGTGAGTCATTACCAGGGCGGCTGCGCTTAAAAATTCCACTACAAAATCTCGATCGGAGACGGCGTCGAGACTGTTTTCACAAAGTTCGTGAAATCCAAGTTCTGCGGCGACAGATCCGCGATCTAGTGGAAATGAAGTGCCGGCGAGAGCTGCGGACCCGAGAGGCAAAGATAAAGTGCGCTCACGAATTTGCTCTAGCCGCGCAAAGTCGCGTTCAAACATCCAAAAGTAAGCGAGCAAGTGATGCGCCAGACTTATAGGCTGAGCATGTTGAAAATGCGTTCGACCTGGCATCACAGTATTAATATGTTTTTCCGCAGTGGTTACGAGATGTTGCTGGAGATCGCGAAGCTCTTGGGCGAACTGGGTCAGTTCGCGCGAAACGTGCAAACGAAAAGAGGTAGCGACCTGGTCGTTGCGGCTGCGAGCCGTGTGAAGCTTGCCGGCGACCGGGCCGATCTTCTCTTTTAATAAATCTTCAATGACAGAATGAATGTCTTCCGCGTCAGACCCGGCAAATGGATTTCCGCCAGCTTCAAAAGTGGATTTCAATTCGGACTTGATAAGAGCAAGGCCCAGGCTAATTGCCAAGGCCTCGTCGTGGGACAAAATCTTTTGTCGGCCAAGCATGTTCACGTGCGCAATAGAGGCGTCGATATCGGCCTCCCACATACGTGAGTCAATGCCAAGCGAAGTGGTAAATCCTAACACCTGTTTGTCGAGGGCCACGTCGAAGCGGCCGCTCCAAAGAGGTTTAGAGGTCATTTCTGTGCGCTCCCCATTTTTTCTGCCAAACGGTGATAAGCACGGGCCTGAAGACCAAAGTTTTTCACAGTGCCGGTGCTCTCTCGCTGGTCGAAAGTGGTGGTGTCAAACGACGTCAGCTCTTCTGAGTAAAGTGCCCATGGACTGGTTCGGCCCGTCACCTGGCAGTTCCCGCGGAAGAGGCTTAAGCGAACATCGCCTATTACTCGCTCTTGAGTTTTACTAATAAACGCCTCTAGGTCGTATTTGAATGGATCAAACCAAAGACCTTCGTAAGCCAGGCGGCCCCATTCTTGATCGATCGTCTTTTTAAAGCGGAGCTCGTCACGAGTTAGCACGAGAGCTTCAAGTGCCACGTGAGCCCTCAAAAGTACGGTCGCAGCTGGGCATTCGTAGTTTTCTCTTACTTTTAGGCCCATCAACCGATCTTCCATAATATCAATGCGGCCGATGGCATTCTCGCCTGCGATCTTGTTCATCGCGATAACGAGTTTGGCCGGGGACATCTTCTCGCCATCAATCGCCACGGGAGCGCCATTAGCGAAGGAGATGACGATGTCGCGGCGTTTGTCGGCGGCTTCTTCGGCAGACTTTGTCCACTGGAAGATTTCCTCTGGAGGCGCGTAGTTTGGCTCTTCAAGTCTGCCGCCCTCAATTGAGCGTCCCCAAAGGTTTTCGTCGATGCTCCAGATTTTTGCGATGCTTTGCTGGACCGGAATATTCTTCTTTAAAGCGTATTCGATCTCCCAAGAACGAGTTAGGTTGCGCTCACGAATCGGCGCATGGATCACCGCTTCAGGCAAAAGCGAGCGGATCGCGAATTCAATGCGGAATTGGTCGTTGCCTTTGCCCGTACAGCCGTGGGCAAAGTCAGTAGCGCCCAGTTTTTTCGCCACTTCGACAGCTTTCGCCGCAATCAATGGTCTAGCGATGGATGTGCTCATCGGATAGCCCTGGTAGTCGCCGTTAGCTTTTAACGCCGGAAAGCAATAGTCTTTCGCGAACTCTTCGCGCGCGTCGACCGTAAAATGAGTAGTACCCATTTGCTTTGCTTTTGACTCAGCTTGCGCCAGCTCTTCTTTCGGTAAACCTACGTCTACTGTCACTGTCACGACTTCGTCGTAGCCGTATTCTTCACGCATCATTGGAATACAAATCGAAGTATCGAGACCGCCGGAATAAACAAGAACGACCTTTTTCTTCATATCAGCAAAACCCCCTTCATAGGCTTAGATGAATATGTATGCGCATTTTTTATGATTGAAAAGAAAAAAACACATTGACAGCGAAAACCAATGCAAATAATTATGCAATTAAATGCATAATTATGTGCATAGTGGAATTAGGGGACATGGGGGAAAAAGCATTGGTAAAAGTAGGAGTCATCGGCGCCCGAGGTTTTTCGGGGCTCGAACTTTCTCGTCTTTTGTTGAAGCATCCTTTAGTTCAATTCACTGCATGCGCAGCGACTGGCGACTTTTGCCTTGAAGATTACCTCGGTGATTATCGTGCGCGCCTCGTAGCCGTTCGTCCACAAGAAGATTTACTCAAAATGGCAAAAGCTGGGGAAATGGACGTCGTGTTTCTGGCGACGCCAGCGGATGTCTCTATGACTTTGGCGCCGAAGTTTTTAGAAGCTGGCAGCCACGTTATCGATTTGAGCGGAGCTTTTCGTTTGAACAAGGGCTCTCATGAGCACCGCGAGCATACATATAAGAAGTGGTATCATATGAACCACTCGTCCGCGGGGCTGCTTGACCAGGCAGAATTTGGTTTGGTGCCTTGGAATGTTACGGCGAAACCTCACTCCGGTCCTCGGCTAATTGCGAACCCTGGTTGCTTTGCGACAGCGACGCTCATGGCAGTGCTGCCTATTTTAAAGGCAGAGCTTATCAAGCCCGAGACCCTGGTTATCGATGCGAAGTCGGGAACGACTGGAGCAGGACGAAAGCCCGAGGAGCGGTTGCTGCACTCTATGGTGGATGGACTTTGTTTACCGTACCGAATCGGTAGCCACCAGCACGAGCCGGAGATTGCGGAAGCAGCAGAGAAGTTCGCAGGCGTTAAGGTCGAGCCGTTCTTCACGACCCATCTACTAAATGTACGTCGAGGGATCGTCGCGAGTATTTATGCGCGCGTGAGTGATCGCTTTAAGGGCGAGGAACCTAACGTAATTCAAACCCGATTCGAACATGCTTTTAATGTCGCCTATGGAGATTATCCATTATGCGATGTTCGATCTCTCGAGGAATCCGGTGCCGACGTCATGTTGAATCTTCGCCGGGTGGTAGGCACCGCCCGAACGCAAATCAGCTACCGGTTAGTCGGAGATAAGCTTTATATGTTTTCGCTATTGGACAATTTGTTAAAGGGCGCAGCCTCACAAGCTGTAGAGAATTTTAACCTTCTTTATGATCAGCCTTTGGATAAGGGGCTCGATCAGTTGGAGGCAGTGATATGACTCTAGGACCTGGAATCAGCTGGACACAGTTGCCAGAGGGATTTTTCGCTTCAGGCGTTAACAGTGGCGTACGTCGCTACCGTCCGGATCTTGGTTTGATCATGTCCACCGTTCCAGCCACGGCGGCCGGTGTGTTCACGCAAAACCAAATGGTAGCCGCACCTGTCAGCTATTGCCGAGCACTTTTACCGGCGGATAACATTCGAGCCATTGTGACGAACAGTGGACAAGCGAATGCCGCGACCGGTGAAAAGGGTGTGGTCGCAAACCAAGCATTGGTTGATGCTGTTGCGAAGGAGCTCGAGTGCGATTCAGCGCAAGTTTTAATTGCGTCGACCGGCATGATTGGCCCGCAGCTGGATCTAGAAAAATTGCTGCCCGCGGTGCCTGATCTTGTGGTTCGTGCAGGCGACATGGCGGAAAATTTCGCATTGGCGATTTTAACAACTGACTTGGTACCAAAGACGGCATCAATCGTTGTTGAATTGTCAGAGGGGCCGATTCGCATCACAGGAATCTGCAAAGGTTCCGGCATGATTCATCCGAACATGGCGACCATGCTCGGTTACTTACTCACGGACGTAAAGTTAACCCCAAAGGAAGCAAAAGCTTATTTGGGTGACGCCACAAACGTAAGCTTCAACATGATTTCAGTGGATGGCGATACGTCAACAAATGACGCCGTATTTTTAATGGCGAACGGTGCGTCTGGAGTTGAGCTTAAGACGGACTTAGACCGCGAGTTATTTAAAAAAGCGTTAACGGATATCTCTATCACTTTGGCGCAATCAATTGTGATCGACGGCGAAGGGGCAAATAAGTTGGTCGAAGTAAATGTCGTCGGTGCGCCAAGTGCCGAGATGGCTCGTCGCGCGGCTCGTGGAGTGACGGTGAGCCCGCTAGTAAAGACCGCCATGCATGGGGAAGATCCAAATTGGGGCCGCATTGCCGCTCGCCTTGGTGCGGAGCAAGTAGATGCCGAGTGTTTGGCTAAAATGACATTAGCTATTCAAGGGCGAACTTTATTCGAAAACGGCGGACCTCTAGAGTTTGACAAGGGCGAAGTGAAAACTCTTTTGCGCAAGCACAAGATCACTGTCGATGTCGACCTCAAGTCGGGAACTCATATGGCGACGGCATGGGGCTGCGATCTTTCTAAGAAGTATGTGGATATCAACACGGAGTATTCGACATGAACCTAAAGCCAGAGGTTCTTTCCACACTCAAATACGTAAAGCAGTTTTCAGGTTCGACCGTGATGGTGAAACTTGGCGGCTCAGTGCTTCATGATGACGATCTTTTGCAGCGGATTGCGGAGGACATCGCGACGTGCTGGCAGGTGGGAGTGAAAGTAGTTTTGGTTCATGGGGGTGGCCCGTCCATCAACGCCGAGCTCACTCGAAAGGGCATCACGTGGGAGTTTATTGACGGTCAACGTGTGACCACTCCTGAAATCATGGCCGTCGTAGAGAGTGTATTATGTGGAACAGTAAATCGAAGAATAGTTAGAGCACTTTATTCGGCGGGTCTTAATGCGGTTGGCTTTGCGGGCGCGGATGGTGGAACTTTGATGTGTCGCCGGGCTGACCGTCGGTTGGGATTTGTTGGTCACATAGATCAGATCAACACCCAGCTGATCCGCCAAATTTTAGAAATGAAATCCGATATGGGAATTCCAGCGATCCCTGTCATCGCGCCCATTGGCCTAGGATACGATGGCTATGCTTATAATATTAACGCGGACTGGGCCGCGAGCCGAATCGCTTCAAGTTTAGGCCTTAGCAAGATGATTTTCCTAACCGATCAGGATGGAATCTTGAATAAGGAAGGCCTGCTTATCCGCGAACTGGATGCAGGAGAGCTTGAAGAGTGCATTGAAAACGGAACAGTAAAGGGCGGAATGCTGGCGAAAGCGCAGACGGTTCTTCACGCCGTCAAAAACAAAGTGACGAACGTGCACATCCTAAATGCAAGACGTGAAAACGCGTTACTTGAAGAGTTGTTCACGGATGCCGGTGCAGGAACAGTTTGCCGCTTGCGCTCACGTATGATTTCAAATCCTTTGGAGGAGAGACATGTTCACGCTTAAGACAAAGCATTTTCTGACGGGCACCGAACTGTCGCAGAAGGAATTAATGGATCTTTTGTTCCATGCGGATACTTTGCGTGAGCAGCGGCTCGCGGGTGCCAGGCGCAAGGATCTGGATGGAAAAACAGTCGTTCTCATGTTCGAAAAACCATCGATGCGAACCCGGCTAAGTTTCGCGGCTGCGGTTCAAGAGCTCGGCGGATTCGTTCAGGTTGTCGAGTCGGCTAACAAAAAGTCGGAAGAACCGCAAGACACGGTTCGCGTCCTTGGCGGCTACGCGCATGGTGTAATGGTGCGAACTTTTTCGCAGACGGTCCTTGAGGCCATGATTACGAAATCCACCATTCCGGTGATCAATGGATTGTCTGACTCCCACCATCCCTGTCAGGCATTGGCGGATTTATTGACGCTTATGCAAACGTACAAGGAGCTAAAAGGATTAAAGGTCACTTATGTTGGTGACGGCAATAATGTCTTAAATAGCTTGTTGTTATTAGCGCCGTACCTCGGCGTGGATTTGCACTATGCGTGTCCGCAAGGTTACGCGCCTAATTCATTGATTGTTCGCCAAGCGGTCGCCCGTGCGAAAGGCCGCGGCAGTATTGTTGCGCATGAAGATCCAGTGAAAGCCGTCGAGGGGGCGCAAGCCGTTTACACGGATGTATGGACGAGCATGGGTCAAGAGGCCGAAGCCGCAGAGCGGAATCGAGTGTTCGAAGATTACCGTTTGAACTCGGAATTATATTCGCACGCCGCACCCGGAGCACTGATCATGCACTGTATGCCGATGGTTCGTGAAAAAGAAATCTCTAGCACTTTGGTAGAGCACGAGTGCTCGGCAATTTTCCGTCAAAGTGAAAACCGCATGCACGCTCAAAAAGCACTTTTAGTAGGTCTATTATGCAAGTAGGAAGACAAATGGCCTCGGATACGAAATCGCGATTACTGGCGCTCAAAAAATTGCTTGCTCAAGAAAAGGCCAGCACCCAGGAGGAGCTCCGCGAGCAACTAGAGAAACTGGATTTCGAAATCACGCAAAGTACCGTGTCGCGCGACCTGCGCCGCTTAGGCGCCGCGCGCGTCATCGATTTTACTGGTCGCGCCGTTTATCGTTTGGCAGCTGAACCAGTTTCAGTTCGCACCGACACAGTCGCCGACATGATTTTAAGCATCAAACACAATGGTTCTTTAATTGTGGTGCAGACGTCGCCAGGATCAGCTTCGCTTGTCGCTCGACATATTGACTTGCTGCGGGGCCTTGGGGTGCTAGGCACTATCGCCGGCGACGACACGATTTTCGTTGCGCCCGTCGCGACTCGGGAAATCGATTCGCTGGTGAAGCGCCTGCGCTCGTCCCTGGTGACACCATTATAAGGTGCCCGGCGACTTTTCTCCACGCGATGCGCAACCACCAGTGGTTGCGCGGTGTTTAACCGGCCGGAAATGGCAGCTCTATTTTATAGAGCTGCTCCATAAGTAAAGCGCAATGCTTGCGGCACTTACGGCGTTTAGGGATTCGATTTCAGGAGAGATGGGGATTGAAATAGAATTTGTTTGGCGAAGTTCAGCGGGGATTCCCTGGCCTTCTTCGCCGATCAATAAACGTAGATCTTTGGGCCAGGTAAACTTCGAAATATCCGTACCAGCCTTATCCATAACAACTAAACTCGAATGCATCTCTGCACCAAGCTCTTCGATTGACGGGCCAGCGGCTAATCGCACTTTCAATGCGGCGCCCGAAGATGCGCGTAAAGCGCGCGGGTGAAAAGGGGAGGCGGACTCCTTCAAAAAAACTACCCGCGATACACCAAAGGCGAGGGCCGCGCGAAGCAATGAGCCGACATTTAATGGGTCTCCCATCGCACAAAGTACTTCCATACCCTGAGGTGCCACTGTCAGATCCGCCCGCTCAAGTTGAGGTGCAGCCAACACGAGCAAAGGAAACTCAGTTCCAAACGCATCCAGCTCCTTAAATAAACCATGGTCTAACTCAAATTCATGGACGCGACCCGGGTTTGGCAATGGCGGAAGTTTTGTGCTGTTTAATATAGCAATGACTTCGTACTCAGGTCTCGCCATAAACTCAGGCACGATCTTGCGGCCGGAGATGATCATCTGACCGTGCTTCTTAATGCCCCGACTCTGGCGCAGGTCGAGCCATTGGCGGTAGAGGGCGTTTTTGTCGCTGGTGATTTTTCGCATTCTAAGGATCTTACACAAATCAACGCCATTTGTGCACCGCCCAATTTGCCTTTTATTAGGGGGTTAGGTACTAATGTTCACTCAGTTCCCAAAGCTTTTGGAGGCTCGACAGTGCAAGAGAAGTTGGCCGCTATTGTTGATAAGGCGTTGCAAGAGATCGCGACCGCCGCCGATTCACGGTCCCTCTACGACGTGAAAGTGCGTTTTATGGGAAAACAGGGGGAACTTTCCAATGTGATGAAAGATATGGGGCAGCTTCCCGCAGCAGATCGCCCGGCCTTTGGGAAAGTCGTAAATGAAAATAAAATGCGCATTGAGCAGGCCTACCAGGAGCGCGAATTAGAGCTTAAAAACAAGGAGCTTGAGCAAAAGATCGGCAAAGAGCGGCTGGATCTAACGCTACCGGGACCAGCGATACCGCTTGGAACCAAGCATCCAATCACGATGATCATTCGTGAGATCGTAGCGATTCTCTCGCGCATTGGTTATTCCGTAAGACTTGGACCTCAGATCGAAGAAGATTTCTATAATTTCGAAGCGCTGAATTTTCCACCCGATCATCCGGCGCGCGATCTTCAAGATACATTTTATATTGATGAGAAGCACGTTTTAAGAACGCACACTTCACCCATCCAGATCCACGCTATGCTTAAAGAAAAGCTACCCATGCGGATTCTCGCACCGGGTTCTGTTTTCCGGAGTGACAGCGACATTTCTCACTCGCCGAATTTTCATCAGATTGAAGGAATGTTAATCGACAAAAAAGTGTCGATGGCGGATCTCAAGGGCACGATCGCTTATTTCGCGCGGGAGCTTTTTAGCGGTACGGTCGACATCCGTTTTCGCCCAAGCTTTTTCCCGTTTACGGAGCCGTCGGCCGAATTCGATTGCTCTTGTCCCATCTGCAAAGCCAAAGGTTGCCGCATGTGCAAGGGCTCAGGATGGATTGAAATTGGCGGCTGCGGTTTAATTAATCCAAAAGTTTTAGAGGCTGCAAAAATCGATCCGGATGAATGGCAGGGGTTTGCATTTGGCTTCGGAATTGAGCGGATGGCCATTATTCGGTACGGCATCGACCATATTGGTTTGTTTTCGGAGAATAACGTTCGCTTCTTAAGGCAGTTTCCGTCATGAAGATTTCATTGCAATGGCTGAATGATTACGTCGACGTAAAAGAGTTTTTCAAAGCGCCCGAAAAGCTAGCCGATAAACTTACTTCGGCGGGTCTTGAGGTTGAGAGCATCACTGACCTAGGGAAAAAATTTGATAAAGTCGTAACCGGAAAAATTGTTGAACTCGCTCGCCACCCAAATGCCGATCGTTTGACGGTTTGTCAGGTCGATGCCGGAGAAGGAAGTCTCAGACAAATCGTTTGCGGCGCAAAGAACCACAAACAAGGTGACCACGTTATTGTTGCCCTCCCTGGCGCTGTATTGCCCGGAGATTTTCAAATCAAAGATTCCAAGATCAGAGACGTGGAGAGCAAGGGAATGCTTTGCTCGGAATCTGAACTGGGCCTTAAAAAAGAGAGTGACGGAATCGTTATTTTGCCGAGTGACGCGCCCATTGGAAATTCGTTCGCGGAATACTACCGCATGAATGATGTCGTTCTTGAAATCAACGTCACGCCAAACCGTGCGGATTGTTTAAGTCACCTAGGGCTGGCGCGCGAGATCAGCTGCCTGTTCGACAAAAAAGTCACGATGCCAATAGCAGCGGTAAAAGGAACAGCTAAATTTACTAAGGACACAATTAAAGTAAAACTAAAAGATTCGGCGCAATGCCCGAGGTATTCGGGCCGTGGAGTACGCGGCGTTAAAGTTGGGCCATCGCCTGCATGGTTACAGCAACGACTAAGAGCGGTGGATATTAATTCCATTAACAACGTGGTCGATGTAACGAACTACGTGATGCTCGAACTGGGTCAGCCGCTTCATGCTTTCGATGTTCGTCATATAAAAGGCGGGCAGATCCTGATTGATAAGGCGCAGGCCGGCGAGCCGTTCACAAGTTTCGATGGCACTATAGTTAAATTGGCGGGCGATGAACTCACGATCCGCGATGGCGAGCGTGCTGTTGCATTGGCTGGAATTGTTGGCGGTAAAAACTCTGGCGTTCAAGACGACACGACCGAGTTGTTTATCGAAGCGGCCCATTTCTCGGCTGAAAGTGTTCGCCGCACTTCCCGCAAACACGGAATTCAAACGGACTCCGCATATCGCTTCACGCGCGGGACAGATCCAGAAGGCGTCGCTCTTGCCCTAAATCGCGCTTGTGAATTGTTAATTGAGGTCGCAGGCGGTGAAGTGGCGCAAGACTTTTATGACGAGTACCCGAAGCCGATCGTGCGTAAATCGATCCCGGTGACGACTGAATACGTCAGCGAGCGACTAGGTTATGAAGTAGGCGATAAGGAATTTATCGCTTGGATGAAACGATTGGGCTGCGACGTCAAAGCCGATGGCAGGAAGCTCAAAGTGACCTCGCCCGATTATCGCTGGGATTTATACGACAAAACCGATCTTGTTGAAGAGTTTGGGCGCCTTAAAGGGTACGATGCAATTCCGGAAAGTTTTCCCGCTCTAATTGATCGGCCGCTCTCACACGAGCCGCAATACCTTTTAGAAAACCTCGCGGTTGATATGGTTAAGGAGTTAGGCTTCAACCAAGCAATTAATTACGCGTTTAGTTCTTCGAAATTTCAAACGGAATTTTTGGGTGACACTGCCGTATTCGAAACGGGCGGCGTTGCCATTGCTAATGAAGCGGTAAAAATTAAAAATCCGCTTAATGAAGAACTTGATGTTATGCGAACAAGTCTGCTCCCGGGGCTTTTCAAAAATGCCCTGCATAACTATCGCTATGGTAATGAAAGCGGCCGTCTTTTTGAAATCGGCGCCGTCTTTCAACGTACTGAAGCAGGATATTCGCAAAGCAATCGCATCTCGCTGGCCCTTTGGGGTCAGTCACTAGGTCTATGGGAAAAAGGTGATACGCGGGCCGTGATTTTTGACCTAAAGGCTACAGTGGAAGGGCTCCTTGAGAAGCTCGGGATCACAAATTACCAGTGGCAAACACCAAAGGCATCACCAACGCTCTTTCATCCAGCTCAGGTGGCAATCCTTTTTTGCGAAGGCCGTCTAGTTGGCTGGCTTGGCAGCGTGCACCCGGAGCGTTTAGAGGCAGAAAAAGTACGGTCGGGAGTTGCTCTTGCGGAATTTGATTTCGAGAAGGTCATGCGGGGTCAACCGCGGCTGCCCAAAGCACAACCACTTTCGAAATTCCCTTCAGTCCAGCGGGATTTTGCCCTTGTAATGCCCGAAGCTCTAGCTGCAGGCGACGTCATTAAGGAAATCAAGAAAACGGCCGGGCCTTTGCTCCGACAGGTGGAAGTTTTTGATGTGTTTAGGGGCGGTAACCTGCCCGAGGGCCAAAAATCCGTGGCCTTCCGGCTAGTGCTTCAGGACTCCAACGGAACTCTGACGGATGCTCAAATTCAGGGCGTCCAGGGGCAGATTCTTAAAGGCGTAAGTGAGAAGCTAAAGCTCCAAGTGCGAGCTTAAATTTTTTGCCGCAAGGCGCAAGACCCGCGTAACCGCAGAAAATAATTGAATCTTTTGGTGCGCTTGCTAGCCTTTGTTTATAGGCGGGGGTGACATGGCGGCACAGAATCTCGGTAAGTCCACGATGACAAAAGCGGACATCGTCGAAAAGGTTTATCAGAAGATCGGCTTTTCGAAGAAAGAAGCTTCCGAGCTTGTTGAAATGGTTTTTAACCAACTCAAAGACGTGCTTTGCAATGGCGACAAAGTGAAGATTTCCGGATTTGGAAACTTCGTTGTTCGCGGCAAAAATGAACGGATCGGCCGCAATCCGCAAACCGGCGAGCAAATTAAAATTAGCGCCCGCCGAGTGCTGACCTTTCGGCCCAGCCAAGTCTTAAAGGCTGTGCTGAACGGCGAAGACGTCACTGGAATTGTAGAAAACGACGACGACTAGGAGTAACCGATGTCGGGTGACGAGATAGTTCTTGAGCCAAGAGCCCCATTGTTACTCGCGCCAGCTTCACGGCCCTCCGCCGATGTTGAAGTCGATCCACAATTAGAGCGAGATCTCGGCCGCATTCCTAAAAAAATGGCGTTCAAAATCGGCGAAGTGGCCGACCTCATTAATGTTAAACCCTACGTGCTGAGATATTGGGAAACCGAATTTGAGCAATTAAAGCCCAAGAAGTCCAAGCACAACCAGCGCATGTACGAGCGTCGCGATGTAGAGACTCTTATGTTAATTAAAAAGCTGCTATACCGCGATCGTTTTTCAATTGAAGGCGCACGTTCAGCATTAAAGCGTTTGCGCAAAGAAACCACGACCGTCAAAAAGATCGCGTCTCTTGCTGAACAATATGAGGTCATGGCAGGAGGCCTTGAGGAACTCGTTGATCACATTCAACGACTCAAGGCCCTGTTTAAGTAAAGCTTCAAGAGTAAATATTGCGAAGGCGTTTGTACGCGACCAAACCCACAACAACAGAGACTGCACCTACGAACATCGCTACGCGATTTTCAGGAGCGGTCACATATGCCTTTGTTTCAAGCCACTTTTCTTTTGGGCGATGAACTGCCGCCATCGTATGATTCATTTTTTCGCTTAACTCATCAACGGCGGAAGAAAACTTGGCGAGATTGCGGTCCACGTCAGCCTCGGCGTACGTTAGCTCGTCTGTCATTTTGGTCTTAGTGGAATCTGTCTTGTTCTCGTTCATTTGATTCTCCCTTTCTAGCGTTTTTGAGCGCGCCCATTTTTGCGGCGACTGCTTTCGTATCCTGGTTCAAGGCTTTGCGAGTATGGGGCAAATCCGTATCCATTTTAAGTTTCTTGATGGCCATGTACGCACCAATTCCTCCGACGACAGCACACACGACGGATACAATGAGTGAGCTTAGCCAATAGCGTCCATCGAGAAGGAGCCCAAGGCCGATCACCGCGAAGGCGAGAAAAGGAAAAACACTCACTATGGTGACGCCTCCGAAGATGGCTGCCATCGTAGCGTCTCTGGACAGCTTTTTGCCCACCTGCTTAACTTCGGCTCGCATTAGCGCGACTTCACTCTTAATCAGATCCATCGCACTCCCGCTTAGCTTACTGAGTGCCTCGCCATAGCTTGGTTTGCGATTTTGATCGTTTTTGTCGGTTTCGTTGAACATAATAAACCCCCACTTAGAAGTGTTGGACTTAAAGCAGAGCAAGGCGCGTACCGGGGCAGAATGGTGCGATTAAGAATGTTTACAAGTCTCGAGCCTCTTGCCGAAGGTGCTTTGAAATTGCGCAGAGGCTGACTAGATTCAGATTTCCAAAGCTATCCCGGGGAGAGACCAATGAACTGGATTTTGAGTTTGCTGATTTTGTTGTCAGGATCGACTGCTTTCGCGAAGGCCGGAATTAAATATTTGCGAACATCGGATGCAGGCGCGGTTTACCAAGTCATCAACACCAAGCGTGGCGAGAGCGTTGAAATCAGCGTCGATTACAGCGTTTACACTGACTGTTACCAGAGGCGAATTTACGTAATGAAAGACCAGGGCAGTGACACCAAGGTCGTAACTGTGAGGTTCACTAAAATCGCCGGTCGCTGCATGCCCCAGAGACGCCGGTCTATCCAAAACGGAATTCGATTTCAGGTAGCACCCAATGCCAAATCAGGACATGTCGACGTGATTGTAATCGCGCCCGTGCGTTCACAGCTGGAAGTTAGGGGACGCGACGCGTCTTAGATTGCTCTGCCCGGTCGGACGACCTAGAAAGTTCTGTTCCAATCATCGGTCGGACTGTGGCGCAGCTTGGTAGCGCACAACCTTGGGGTGGTTGGGGTCGCTGGTTCAAATCCAGTCAGTCCGACCAACTTTGACAACC
Source organism: Pseudobdellovibrionaceae bacterium (assembly GCA_043720065.1). Lineage (GTDB taxonomy): Bacteria > Bdellovibrionota > Bdellovibrionia > Bdellovibrionales > UBA1609 > JAIBAM01. Next base: position 53,802 of record JAYSTF010000153.1, read on the forward strand.
CACGCGTTTCCGACCTCTTCGCCCCCAGGGCGACCGGCGGAGGCGCCAAGACGATGATCCGAAAGCGAAATTTGAACCACTCGATCTGATTAGATCCGGTGCGATGCTGATCGCCTTAAGGGCGATGGGTTGGGCCATCTCAGATGGCAAGTCCGATCCCACCTCCAGCTCACCCTTTCGGTAGGCTTGGCACTGTCCAGGTGCCTATGGCATTAACGACCAGTGAAAAGCTTCACGCGGTCGGATGACGCCCGTTCTTAACGGCCACGGGCGCTGCAAATGGAAGTGTCATTGGAGCACCTCCTCAATAAATTTCAAACTCAACTATTGGAGTTTATAAGCGATTTGACGTTTCAACTTTCTAGAAAATCCCTCGCCTACG
>JAYSTF010000154.1:0-7010 GCA_043720065.1 Pseudobdellovibrionaceae bacterium
ACATAAGCTCTGTCGAACACATAGATCGCGCCTTCCTTGAGCTGGAGCCGCTTTGCGGCGACAAGATCATGGGGGCGATTGCCGGTGACTCTAAAATCCTCGATCCATTCTTGGTTAACATTCCACACCACATGAAGTTTGGCTGAGGCTTTGTGGCCAATAGCGGATTTTTGCCGCCAACTTTCGTGATTAAAAAGACTGCCATGAACTCGGATCTCGCTTGAGTCGATGGCCAACAGATGGCGAATCGCTTTTTTTATTTTTCTGGCATTTGTTTTAGCGCGAATTTCTAACAAAATCAGATCGCAGAGCTCTTGGAAAAAACCAAACGATCTTGATCTTAAAGCATCGCCAAAAGTGGAGTCGGGAATTTTTAGGGCACTCTCAACCTCTCGGTACGATCCAAGACGCATAACGAAACACGTCACCAAGCTTTGCGTCATCTCCCAGGTCGAAAAACTACGCACCCCTTTTACCATTCCCCATTTTAAGCTGAGGGAATCAAATTTTTTCGATCAATAAGTTGATACAATGACGAACCTTTGCGATGCTCAATCACGGTTGCCGCCCTTCCTTGGGTGTTTGTTTTTTTTCTGAAAATATCAAATCACTTTGAGTGGAGGGCTGGCAACTTCTTGGTTTTATTGAAGAATAAACCGGTCAGCCGTGTTCACTTCCGTAACGGCGAAACACTGCGTTATCTTCGGTGATCCACCCGCGACGTCGCGGGCAATAAAACAAAATATATTTATAACGCGCGTGACTGATGGTCCTGTTCCGGCAAAAGAGAGCTCTCGAAAAAATCGAGACTTAAGTGACGGGCCTCACCTGATTAATCAACGCATCAGAACGGCTTACTGCCAGCGAGATACGCTGCGACCCCACCGAGAATTAATGCGACAATCCAAACTGGCTTGGCCCAAGATTTTTTTCTGATGACGACGCCACTTAGAATCGCGAAGATTAACCATATCCCCAGTTTCGCCCAGACCCATCCAGGCAGTCCTCCGTGCACGACACCAAGACGAGCAAGAAGGCCAAAGCCCCCCACAAGCGAAACAAGGAGTCCGACACCGTGAGTGATGGCGACAGGCTTACGCCATAAATGCTCTCGTCCACCACCATTGATTGCGTGCATGATGACCCCGCCCAGCGAGAGAAAAATCATCATGACACCTGTGAGGTGAACGATTTTGTAGATCGAATAAGAGATCATATATTTCCCTTCAATTGGTCGATTTTAATCGGTCCAGGCGGGATGTGAGCGGGCTCGCTTGGGAAAAAGTAGAACTTTTCGTCGTTGAAGTTCCAGCCCAGATTTCGGCGATAGATTTCCGCCATATAAAGCGATCCTGATACTAATCGCCTCGCAATGAGAGGCCGAAATTTCTCAGCTGCCTTAGCAAGGTCCTTGCGGGATTGTTTGCGATCAATTGCCAACAAATTCGGCAATTCTTTAGCCGACAACTCTGCTTCATCAATTAGGAGTTCTAACGTTGATTTGCCCGCATTCGCTTTTGTGAACTTCGGCCATTGTTTTTTTGCTTCTTTGAGGACATCAACCCCAATCTGAGGATAAATCTCGTCGACGCAGGATTCTTCAAAAAAGTGGTGGATGCCTTTTTGACTCGTCATCTCGCCGTCGTAATTCTCGGTGACATGCAAAGGTTGCGCTAGGTCACCGATATAGTGGGACAAAGTGCCTGCTAAAAGCAGCCATTTTTCTTGCAGCTTTTTTTGGTCGGCCGCTCGGGTCTTAGCCTCTCCTTCGGTCGCAGTTTTTTGCAAAGTTCGAATTCGTTCGGTGACGGTTTCAAGTGCCGTGACCATTTCCCTCACACGCCAAAAAGCGCGGCCGGCTTTTAGGGGAATCTCGGGAAATTTTTTATCGAACTCTTCCCTACTCAAAGCGTAGTGTTGATGAATCGGCTTTTCTGCCTTTGCCAGACCACGATCAAATATTTCAAGATCCATAAAATGGTTTTTTGATTCAAGTTCATAATTGGCCGGTCGCTTCCATACCAAGTCCGGAATGTTACTCATGTAGCCAAAATCAAAGCTATGAGTTTTCATGAAACCCGCTTCGGGCTCAGAAGCAACCACCATAGCGGCGGTTTCAGCTACGACTTGGTGACCTCGCTTGCCCCAGGCGTTTGCGTTTAATGAGATAGTGAAAATTAGGACGGCGTAGACAGCTTGCATCTGCTGCTCCCATGCAAATTAAATTTAGAAGTCGGTAGACATGAGGCCAAGGCCAAAAAGTTTATCAGCCAAGTCTTCGCTGCCTTCCGAGGGGTTGCTCCAGCGCTTGTCAGGCCCCGGACCTTTAAGGGGAGTTTGTAGTTTATTTTTTCCCCCTGTGTCTAAGAAAATCCCGATTGTGCGAGAGTATTCTCGAAAAGACGGTGGTTTGACTCTGAAGGCGGCGCAACCAAGGCTAAGTTTTTCAGGCGCCACGTAACTGTCATTTCCGGACTTGTCCCAGAAGAATCCAAGCCCGTTAGCGCTGGCGCAGCCGAGGGCGAGGGCGGGAGCTTGGTAATTGTCATCACCCTTTTCGTCGAATAAAAATCCGACGCCAAAGTCATGCCCTTCTCCAATCCCAAGCTCTTGAACTACTTTGTACGTATCGTTGCCGCCAGTGTCGTTAAGCACTCCGACAGCGTAGTGGACACCGGCCCCTTGGGAGTACTTTACCGCGGAATAGCGGTCATTCCCTTCCCCAACACTTAAGATCCCAACGGCATACCAGTAAGAGGCACCTTGAGAGTAAAATCCGGCAGTAAAATCATTGTTGCCGCCGCCCTCAATCAAGAGGCCCACGCCACCTGCCATCGATTGGCCGTCGGTAAAGTCAGCCCGATGTCCAAGGCCAAATCCCTGCGACATACTAGTGTTTTGTTTTTTATCCACTTCAGAAGGAAAATCGATTTGATCCACATTGCTTAAGTAGGAGTCATCTCCAGCACCATAATCGACCAGCATTCCCGCTCCCACAGTAGCGCCGAAGCCTTGGGACTGTTGAAAACTTGAATATTTATCTTGGCCGTCACCATCGAGCAAAAATCCGCCGCCAAACGCCGCTGAAGCTTGGCACTGAGTGTAGCAATCGTAAATGTCGCTCCCCTTCACGTCCCAAAGGAGTCCAAAACCAAAGTTCCCGCGTCCTTGCGAAACACTAATGGCCCGGTAGACATCGTCACCTTCAAAGTCAGCCAAAATTCCATACCCCAAAATTCCCGCGCCAAAGGAGGGGTTCGATTTCTTTTTCTTGCGATCTTTCGTTTCACTTACAGTTTGCAGGGCTACGTCGGGAGAAAGGTATTTGTCATTGCCACTCACATCAATGAGAACTGAGACTGGGTGGTAAAAATCGGCGGTCGCGCCGCCGCTCGAGTAAGTGTCATTGCCACCAAAATCCAGAATAAGAAGATGAGGTCCCGGTTTGTAAATATCATCTGTTCCCGGCCCATTAACCACAATCAGACCCCACGGAGTTAGCAGTTCAAACCGAAACCTTTCTTTGAGCTCAAGCTTTCCGATTTTGTCCTTTGCTTGCGCCACGGCATGGGTGAGATCAATTCCTCCCACCATGAGTTTTTTAAAATTCACATCGCCCGTAAGTTTTCTGGCGACTGCAGGAACGACGGAATCTTCATCGCCACCTTTACGGCTTGCTAGAAGCTCATTGAAGAGAGACGCCCCTTTTGCCGAAACTTTCTCCAGCGCCGCTTGACGCCAACCAAAAGCCTCAAGTTCGGCAAGAATTAAATATGCAACGATTGATTCGACCGATTTCGGAAGACCTGAAGCTTTGAGTGCCGGCGCAGGTTTGCCCGCCGCCAGATAGACTTTCGCAACCGCCTTTAGAAGGGCTCCCTCCTTCAAAATTTCCTTTTCGATCGCCGCTAGCGGATCCCCTACCAGGGTTCTACGAACATCCGTTCCCACCCGGGCTAGGCCAAAAGTAATCACGTCGACAGGAATTTTTTCGGCTTTCAAAACAGCGGCTCGAAGGATTCTCGAATACTCAGGAATACGCATTGGATCTTCACGTAACGGTTTTAGAAAAACCGGCGGCAGTGCCCCGCCACCAAACTGGGAATCGGCTAAGGCATCTAACTTCAAATCGTTTCTGGTTAATCCAGATGGCTTTAATACTTCCACCCAGGGATCAGCGTGGGCGATAGTCGTCATTAGAAGCAGCAAAAAATTTAAAATGTTTTTCATATTATGTATAAAGGCTAAACAGACGGTTGTAATGGGCCTGCACGTTTGCCAGGTCCACTCGGTTAAAGAAACTAGAAAAACTCATCCAAACTGCTAAGCCGTTTAAGTCCCGAAACTGAAACGGCAAATGTTTCGGGAATTCGACCAGGCCCTCGCGATGTTTTTGGTAGAGTAGTGGCACATCGTCGACATGGAGTTTGCCGGCAAATACATAGGGAATTAGATCAGGTTTCCCGGCACGAATCGCAGTACGAAAAAAGTTGTAATTTTCAACGAACCCTTTGCAGTAGGAGATGTCCTTGGTGAACGGCGCTCCACCAGTCACGACTCCGCCGCGAAAGACTCTAAGTGCATTCGTCACGCACTCTCGCTCCGAATACCCTTCCGTTCGAAAGTATTCCACGACGTCAAAAAGATTGGCGCCATCTTCCGCCTTATCAATGCAAATAATCCTATCGTTGGTTTGTCTCGCGCGTTTAGGGTAGGAGCGAAAAGTAAAGATCTCCATAATCACTGCCAAGCCTTCTTGGGTCGAGGAACAGCGCGGAGGTCCAATGGAAAGGAACTTGCAAACCGGTTGAGCCCGGCCATTTATCGTTGTACCGACGTGAACCCAGCCTTCATGGACTTCGTAAATTTCAATCTCTCTTTGCGCAAACATTGCGCCACCGCGAACTTTCACCACATCGCCGCCGGCTGCGGCATCGGCCACGATATCATCGGAAAGTTTGGCCAAAACTTCGCCTTCGCCGAAATACTCGGCAAAGCGTAAGTTCAGCTGGCGAACAACTTCTTCTGCCGGTAGGTCTTCGGGAAAATCCGGGAGCGATGAGTCCACGCCGCTTAACGTTTGATAGAGCATACGTGACATATCCACGATGCTATTCTTATCTTCGATGAAATTGTCTTTAGGTGAGCCGTAGAGCTGGCGGCTACAATCGTAAAACTTTTGCGTGCCACGACTCTCCAGCATCTGAACTACTAAAATGTATTGGTCGACAATCTTGATGAGCAGAACCCCCAAGTCATCGCGCTCCCCAAGTTCACGGATTATATCTGCCCGTAGCGTTTTAAGCTCATCTCGTTTTGCGTTGGGATCGAAGCCTAAGGGCAGCTTTTTATAAAACTCCGCATCGAGCCTTGGAAACTCTTTTAGTTTGGCAGCGATAATTGCGTCCGTCACCCCGGAGTTTAATTTTATCGCATTGAGAATTCTAATGGGTCTTTGGGCATCGACCACGCGCTGGGAAAAAACTTTTACTTTTTCTTTGTACGTGGTCCAGGGCATAAATTAAAAACTTAAGGCGATTTTAGCTGTATAACGGCTAACACCGAACTGCTGGGAATACTCCACGCCCGCCTTTAAAATTAACAAATTCGCTTCGATACCCCCGAGGATCTGTGTTCCGCTACTTTTACCGTTATAGCTTTTCACACCAGAGGCAAATATACTTGTACCCGTCACAGTGAAATCACCGTCCCCACTAACCGCACCAACACCCAAATAAGGTTCAACGATACCTAGATCTTTACTTACGAGCAGCATCGCACCGGTCACTGTATCCTTGAAATCTACAGTCGCGGTCACCGCTCCCACTTGTGTAAACGACAAATCTGTTTTCATCATATGCGCTTTAATGGCGACACTAAACGGCAATTCGATAAGTCCGCTGGTCAAGCTCCACTTAGCTGCAAGCCCTGTGTTCTTAAACTTAAACTCGTCATTTCCCATTTCCGGAACGAAACTCATTTCCGCGGTTAAGCCGAACGGAACGCTAACCATTGCTAAAATGCCCGCATGGGGAATCTTATCCGCTTCGGCATTGGGATTCGTCTGCTTCGCTAATTTATCAATTTCTTTTGTGGAGGTTGCGCCGGCGATTACGCCAAGTTCGAAGCCAAACACCGAACCGAGCGGACTCGCTCCCGAGACGGAGGTGTGAGTAAAGTTGCCGGAAAATTCTTCGATAATACTTTTTGCTTGCTGCTCGGATAAGTTGCTAAAGGCCATGTCTTGCGCCGACGCACTGAGTGAAAGACCACTAAGAATCAGACCAAATACTAAGTTTCTCACGGTAAGTTCCCTTCGCTGTTGTATCCGACAATTGTAGCCCTTATCTGGTGGGAGCGAACCACGTCTGAAGTCCAAATCATCGAAATCTTTACGAATGCATCTATGGCGCGGCCGGCTTATGCGGCGCATCCACTATAAGAAGTTCAATCGATCTGATATGTAGAGGTGGGTTTGCGCTGAGTTCAGTTTGTCGACTAGCCTTACGTCAGGGGAATGCTCTTCTAATGACTCCGGGGGGAATCATGGGAACCAAAGCACTGTTCGGCCTGGTTATTACACTAGGATTATTAACCTTAAGCTGCACGAAAAATGCCGACCAAGGAACTGACTTTGGGGACGCCGGCGGCGTTCTCGATCCGAAAGTCATAAGTGATCGTCCGATCAATCGGGCCCACCTGATTTTTACGCTTAAACTCTCTCAGCCGCCGCTACTTGAAGTAGCTCAACGTTCTGAAGGGAAGATTGAAATTCCTAAGGAAGCGATCGCGGCCGTTGAGCGTGAGCAAGAGGCTGCAATCGCGGCCTTGAAAGCTGTTTCACCTGAAATTCAAATTCTTCAGCGCTACCGCATGATTTTAAATGGCATCGCAGTGAGAGTTCCAGGAAATCTAGCAAAGACGGTCGAGAAAATGCGCGGAGTGAGAATCGTTGAACCCTCACGCGTAATCAAGCGACCTATGCTACCGCAGCAGCTTAAACTTTTAAG
>JAYSTF010000155.1:0-7001 GCA_043720065.1 Pseudobdellovibrionaceae bacterium
ATTCTAAAGTCAAAGTTTAGGCCACCGAAGACACCTGTGCCTTTTCCGGGTCGCGCGAAAAATTCGACTTTCGGGTTAATGACATACGTCTTCATATCAGCTTCGCTTTCGAAGCGCAGAAGGTGCGAAATTTTTAACGGATCGCTGATGGCAATCCGAGGCTGAAATCGTGCCCGGACTTTTCCAAGTTTTTTCGCAACGGCAATCGTTGTACCGTAGCTTCTCTCGCGCGGTGTTTTTCTTAAGTAGCGCTCACGGGTGCCGCGCAACTCTTCGTTTTCATCGTAAGAGGTAAACTTAAGAGCCCAGTGTTCCTCCAGGTTCGGTAGATGAAGATCCAAGTTCACGTCGGAGCTGTTATTAACGCCTTTGCCTTCCCTAGAGATCGTGGAGTTTTCCAACACCACTCGGGTGCGGTTATAAAGCTTAGCGCCTTTGCGTCCCACGAGGTAGGCATCGATATTCTCTGCAACCTGGTCAAAGTGCTCCGACATCGTTCGATTGCCACGGACCAAGCGCTTTTCTATAGTGGTTAATTCAGGACTTTTCTCCTCCGCAACAACGCTTAAAGAAAATCCTAAAATCGCAAAAAGAATGACATATGCCAGCGCCAATTCTAATGTCTCCCTATGGGTGGGCTCGCAAAACTCCTTCTTATCATTCTTTCGCTTAGTCTGGACAGCGCCTTTGCGCACGTCCCTGAAGAAGGCAAAGTCACGGCCATGCTTGGACCATATGTTTACCGGGGCAACTTCGGTGCCGATGTGCCTGGCTTTGAGTCGCCAGTACTCAGCGGCAGTGGCCTCATCGTTGAAGGCGACCTTAGTAATTATGGCGGTTTAGAAATATCCGCTTTTTACATGCATAAGGTTTTCTTTAGAGAGCAAAATAGCCGTTATATCGCCGAAAAAGTGAAGATGATTTATATCACCATGGGCTATCGGCGTTGGTTTTCTGAGAATTTCTCGGGCGGCCTCTCGTTTTATTCTTCCTACCCCATGGGCGATGGAAAAGTGATCTATTCGGACTTTCCCACTTACTCAGTGAATACATCCGCGCGGGACGCCACAGAATATGGCTTCGACTTTTCACTACAGTGGGAGTTCTGGCGGGAAGAGAAATGGGCCCTCGCCCTCGACGCCCGCTATTCCTTGTCGGTCACCCAAAAAGACCATGAGGATGCGGACCACTATGGCCTACTGCTAGGGCTGAAATATGAAATCCAAGAAAAAGGCCAGCCAAAGACTGAAAAGATCAAGTGGCCGCCGAAGACGTGATCCACATTTATCTATTCGAAAGCACTCATTTTTACGTCACACCTTGACAGGCTTTTTTTTGACCTCATTATATAGTCACCAAGCTAATCAGGCGGAGGGTCTTCTATGTTTACAATGGCTAAACGGGTGTTTTTATTTCTTCTAACGAACATCCTAGTTGTCGTTACGATTTCAATTGTGCTGAACCTTCTGGGCGTTGGGCATTACATCACAGCTCAGGGGCTTGATCTCAGCGCACTGGCAGTTTTTTGTTTTATTTGGGGTATGGGCGGAGCCTTTATCTCTCTTGGCATTTCCCGCATCATGGCGAAAATGTTTATGGGCGTAAAGGTTGTCGACCCTAGGACGCAGGACCCGGAACAACGCTGGCTGGTTCAAACTGTTCATGAACTGGCAAAGGCCGCGCAGCTTCGCGTTATGCCTCAAGTCGGGTATTTTAAAAGTGATGAAGTGAATGCGTTTGCAACGGGCCCCACTAAAAACCGCGCGCTTGTAGCGGTATCGACAGGACTACTTGCTCGCATGAGTAAGGATGAGGCTCGGGGCGTTCTAGGCCACGAAGTCGCACACATCGCCAACGGCGATATGGTTACGATGACTTTGCTTCAAGGTATCGTGAACGCGTTTGTGATGTTCTTTGCGCGAATCGCCGCGTTCGCTATTACCCAAAACATGCGCGAGGAGAGCCGTCCTCTGGTGAATATGCTTTGCGTAATTGTGTTTGAGATTCTCTTAAGCTTCCTAGGAATGATGGTCGTAGCCCGCTTCTCGCGGGCTCGTGAATTCCGCGCGGATGCTGGTGGAGCTCGTTTAGCTGGGCGGCAAAACATGATTGGCGCCCTTCAATCGCTTCAGGCGCTTTATTTTCCTGGAACTGGGCAAGAGCGCGGATCTTCGCTTGAGACTTTGAAGATCTCAGGAAGAAAATCTGGCGGTCTAATGGCGCTGCTTTCCACGCACCCGCCGCTTGAGGTTCGCATTCAGCGGCTCAACCGAGCTGCCATCTAATACTTTCGCGATAAAACGCCGGGGGACTTTTGCTTTTGGCACCTCGGCGTCGAACCAAGCCCTAACATCCTCATCCAATCCGATTCCGTGCATGTAGTTATAGAGTGCTTTACGTAGTCCCACGCCAAGTGAATCGTGATTTGTCGATACGGAGTCTTCAAACTCAACCGCATTGACCGCGAAGCGGCCAGTGCTTGGCGCTTTCTTAGGTCTTAGCGTAATGCCATATGCGGCTGGGTTTTTTCCAACGGGCGAGTGAACGGTCGTTACGAAGCGATGCCAGTGGGCAGAGTGAAGACACTGTTCCGCGAAAAGCTGACGAACGACCTCAAGGCTATCAACGGTCTCTTGCACTGTTTGTGAGGGAAACCCGTACATCAGATAAGCGTGAACGAAAATCCCTGAATCAACGAAGGCTCGCGTTACTTTCGCTACTTGCTCGAGAGAAACACCTTTCTTTATTAATTCGAGAAGCCTCGGTGAAGCCACCTCGAGACCGCCCGTGACAGCGACGCATCCCGCTTCCGCCATAATTCGCGCGACTTGAGGTGTGAACTGCTTGTCGAAGCGGATATTGCCCCACCAAGTGAAGTTGAGTTTTTCTTTAATCAACTGCTCCGACATGGCTTTTAAAATCGCGGGTGGGGCCGCCTCATCGACAAAGTGAAATCCCGATACTTTCGTTTGCGCTGTGATTCGCTTCATATTGTCGACAACTGTCTCAACGCGCGCCGGTTCGTACCGCCCAATATAATCAAGATTAATGTCACAAAAGGTGCACTTCTTCCAGTAGCACCCATGGGCGAGGATTAATTTGTTCCACTTAAAATCCGACCACAAACGATGCATTGGATTGGGCATTTCCATCATCGAGATGTAGCGAGACAGATCTAAACCCTCGTAGCTCGGAGCAGGCAAAGTTTTAAAAGCGACGTCGGCCGCTGAACCTCTGTGGAAAATTAATTTGCCGTTTTCACTTACCATTGTACGCAATAAATCGATTTCGGGATTGCCCTGATATTTTTCAAGTAAGAGTTCCAGCGGCCGCTCACCGTCGTCAAAAACCAAGGCGTCAATGAATTCGAAAACTCTCACGTCGCCAAGTTCTCTGAGTTCCGTATTGACGAAACCTCCGCCCATGACGATTTTTACTTTTGGGTTCAGACGTTTAAAAATCTGTGCCGTCTTTAATCCGCAGTAGACGTTGCCTGGAAACGGACAGCTAAGGCCAATGACCTCAGGAGATACTTCTTGGGCGTAAGCCCTCACCTGCTCTTCGATCCAAACGTCGATGAGGGAATGTGCTTCACTTGAAAGCCGCTCGTAAAGTGGAGTGAACGAATTTTGCGATGCCGCTAGCTGCTCTCCATATCGCGAAAGATGAAAATGGGGATCAACGGCGTCGCGAATGAGATCTGCCAAATCATCTATGTAAAGACTTGCCAAATATTTCGCGCGGTCACGCACTCCAAGAGAGCCGAATTTTTCCAAAATTTCCGGATGACCCAAAAGTGTTAAGTAGCGCGGCCCTTCGGGCAACCACTGGCGGGCACCAATCCGGAGCGCCAACGCATCATCGCCGCCTTGGAGATAACGAATAACGTCATCCACGGTGGATTCATAATTCGATCTCGCATCGACAAAGTACTGAAGACGCTCTTTTATTTCCCCCTTAGCGCGCTTCACTTGCGCCGAGGCGATGTCAAAAACGGACTGAAGACTTTGTCGCGTAAACATTTTAAGCGTAAGATCAAGGCTCATGTCGCGCTGATGTACCTCATGCCCTTTCGTCTCCAGATACCCCTTTAAATAAGCGGTGGCCGGATACGGCATATTGATTTGCGTGAATGGTGGGGTTAAGAGAAGCAAGCGCACAGTTTAAGTAGCCTATAGGTGGCCTTTGACCAAGACAAGCCGGAAACGATTTCGCAAAGTCTTACTTCCCCTTGATCAGCTGGGGTCAAGGGCCTTGTTGTGGGCTGATGCACTCAAGCCCATTCACACGGGCTGGAAAACCGGTGCATTGCGGGAAGCCGATGCCGCAAGCCTCTACTTACTGGTCAGTTTGCAATTTTGGTTTCCTGACAATTGGCTCGGAGGTCCAGATCGGCTAGACACTAAATCCTCTGCGCCATCCGTCCCACTTCACCCGTGGCTTTCATTGAGTCCCAGAACGCTAAAAAAACTTTCGCCGGAAATTTCCGTCGCCGAGTTAATTCATGGCTATAACTTTAAAGCCATCCGCCGTGATGCCCGAAATGCTTTGTCACGTTGGCATCGTGACGAAATAGATTTGCGGCTGACGGACGGAATTCCTACCCCCCATGATGTTTTAAATGCCCAAGTTAACGGTCAGCGCTGGGTTTCAGCACTTTTCAAAGCGGAAGAGTTAGCCTCGTTAGTTCACGACGGCCGCGACGCTTTAAGTTTTCTGCTTCATGATTTAGGTCACGCGGAAAAATTCTTTGGCTCGGATCTTTTCCCTGAAGCGCAAATCGGTTGTTACCGTCTGCTGCAAAAAGCTTTGGTCGCCGGCAAACTGGATGAGCTTCATCACCTTGATCCCGCATGGGAAGAGCGCCTCCACTACCTAATCGCCGACCTTAACTCTCACCCCGTTCACATCTTAAGCGTCTTCTGGGGCACCGCCCGCGACGTCTTTCGCAAAGCCTCCAACGACTCCGTCTTCGAAAAATGGCAGCAAGAAGTTTACGCTCTATGGGAATGGGACGAGCCTGTGCAGAGCGCGTACCGCGAAGTTTTGCGCTCTCATTGTGCCGCCTCAGCGGCGTACTTAAATCAAAGGCTCTTAGAAAGTTCGATTTCCCCGGGCTGAGTCCATGCTCGACACCTTGACTTCAACTCCTTACGTGGCAGCATTACTCTATGTGGTTCAATTTTCTCATATCTCTTTTTGTTGGTTTACCTACCTCTTTTGCAGCCGACAAAAACACACAAGATCATAGCTGCTTAGTTGATTCAGACTGTGTCGTGAACTCTACAGGCGACAACTGCTGTGGAGAAACATTTGCGTGCTTGAGCAAATCGGCAGCTGCTGGAAGGAAAACGCATTTTCCACAACCTTATATCTGTGCGTGTGTAAATTCAAAACCAGCCGCATGCCAGTGTAGTTCGAAAAAGTGTGAACCAAAATCCGCAGCGTCATGAGGCTCCCAAAATCAAGCTTGGTTTGGATCGAAAAAAGAGAGCCATAACCCAGATCAAGTAGATTCTCCTAAACGTTAGCTTAGCTGGGACTTTGCGGTTCTTGCCAATGATGCCTGAAAATTTTAAAGCCTATCAACTCCTGCGTGAGAGCAAATTCCTTCATTTCTCGCTCGAATTGCTCCAGCCGATCCCAAGCGTGTTTAATAAATAGAGCCTCGTCGTTACTGAATTTCAGGTAGGCCAATGCGTTTTTAAACTGCTTTCCCCATTTCATTATTTTTGTATAGGGGCGAAGTCGCCATTTCAGTCCATTTATTCGTCGGGTGAGTATTCCAGTCAACGATCGAATCCATGCGCGATAAAATCTGCGAGAAGACAGTTTGATCACGCAATGCACGTGGTCCTCATGAACGGCAATCGAATATACCTTTATGCCAAATTTGAAACAGAGCCGATTAATCTGACCTCTAATCAACTTGTCGTGGCGGAACATCTGGATCGAATCTTCAGCCTTGAGTACCAAATGAATCGGAGCCTTAATATTAAGTGGCCTAGCGCTTTTGCGCTTTCCCTTCTTCAATAAACTTCCACCAAACTCATTCAGGATTTTATCGGCAAACAAGGATTGTTGTTTCATGACGGGGAACTTAGCACGGGTTTTAAAAATCGAGGTTTCGAAGGTTATATTGGGCCAATTGCAATTAGCAAAAACCATCGCCTGATAGGTTTGGGTAAATTCTGGACTTCGCCCCGCCCACATCTACTGCACACATGTAGGGGGCTACTTGGTTCGCGAGGTTTCAACTGGAGCAGAAGATAAACGATCAATAATCACGTCAAATAAAATCTTACCGACAATGTAACCCGTCAGTTATTGGGGAATTAGCGTTGCAATATTGATTTCTGGATTTTTAGATATTTGGTTTAGCGCATCGGTTAGCCATTGTTCAACTGACTGGTCTTTCAACCTCTTTTTTACCGTGTGAAGCAGTGACATCACCGAGCTTCTGGTTTTTGCGCCAGCATCTGACTGTGAGCCAAAACTGACTTTCCTCGCGATCACCGTTGGCCTTAACTCTCGTTCGGCACGATTATTATCTGCGTGAACTTCTCGATCTTCAACCCAGTGATAAAGCCGATGTCGCTTTTCATGAAAGATATTTTGGATTCGTTTGATTCCAAAGTGCTGCCAGCAGCCACTTAAGCAGGTCGTCATTTCAGATTTTATTTGCTTGGCCTCTGTATAATACTGAGCATCGCTTAGCTGTCGACCTCTTAATTTCATCGCTCTTGCGAGAAGCACAGAAAACATCGATACAAAGTACGTAATCTCTTTAACGTCAGGGAATTCCTTTTCTAACTTTTCAACTTCACGAAGTAGATGCGCGTAGCAGTATTGAAGCGCGACCTCGATTTTATTGTAACCGCCATAGCGATCGACGTTTAAAATGCCACTTAATTTTTTGTCTCCTAAAATTTCTTTGGCCACCCTAGAGGAACGCGTATCCCTAAACTCAAAAATAGAAACCATCGAAGTACAAAAAAGCC
>JAYSTF010000156.1:0-20250 GCA_043720065.1 Pseudobdellovibrionaceae bacterium
CCAGCCGGAATTGAAGTTCCAAAGCTTGTCGAAGAGCTTCTTGAGTAGGGCCATCCGCGACGTACCGCGGGTAAGTGCCAGGAGCAAATATGTTTTAAAGCATAATTATGCTTTAAAACATATTTGGCGCCAGCACCTCTTCATCGAATATCACTTTAATGGAAACTATCAATTAACTGATTTCACGATGCCCGGGCTCGGGGAGCCCCGACTAACTCCGCCGTCTCAAAATAGGACACGGACGCCCGCCTAACTCTTTGACTTCCTTCGTGAATATTTTTTCAATAGCAGGACTAATAAACCGACCTGCTCAATCGTTTTACTCCTAGAAGCTCATCGCAAACAGTGAGGCACCTGGCTTATGACAAAGCTCGATTGGATCCAAGGGGTGTTGGCCGAACATGAGGGCCGACTACTCCGGTACACGAGTCGAATCGTTGGCGAGCCCGCGGCGAGAGAGATTGTTCAAGAAGCTTTTCTGCGTTTATGGCAAGAGGACATGAATTCGGTCCACTCGTATGTGCGCAATTGGCTTTTTACGGTCTGCCGAAACTCGGCCTTCGATTATCGCAAAAAGGAGGGTCGATTGAGTCCATTTGATGAAGGCGCCGAAGCTGAGTTGCCAGCCACCCAGGTTGATGACCAGACGGACGCCAAACAAAGTCACCAGGCCGTAATGAAATTGGTCCACAAACTACCTGAAGCCCACCGCGAAGTTTTGCGTCTGAAGTTTCAGGAAGATCTTAGCTACAAAGAAATCGCGGCCATTACTGGCCACTCCGTTTCTTATGTTGGCGTACTGCTGCACGAAGCGATACTCCGCTTGCGCGGTGAAATGGGAGGAAAAAATGAATAAGTTAAATATGAATGATCCACGCCTTACGGCCTACGCTTTAGGCGAATTAAATGAGGCCGAGACAAAAGAAATTGAACGACTTCTAGCTTCCATCCCAGATGCGGAAAAGTTCGTGCGCGAAGTTCGTGATATGAGCGGCCTCTTAAGTGCAAAGATGAAGTCTGAGCCATTGCCAGCATTTAGCCAACTCGAGCGCGAAAGACTTAAAGCCAAATTTTCTGAGAAGAAAATTCCTGTGCTCCGAAGTTTTGCGAGGTCTGCTTGGTTGCCTGTCGCCGCTGTCGCAACCCTCGCACTTTGTTTTGTTGTGCCTCAGTGGCAGACATTCAAAAACCAAGAGCCTACTATCGCTGACATGGTCCCCGCGGAACCTCGCAAAGCGATCATTGAAATTAAAGATGTAGAGCCTGATTTAAAGGACTTGGTCGAATCCAATGACGCTTTTGAGATGGGCGCTCCGCAGGGTGCGCCAGAGGCAAAAAGGGAGCAAACACCGCCACCTCCCGCGCCGCCAGCAGGCGGGGCGGTGGGGCTTTCGGTCTCTGGCGGCGTCGGGACTAAAGGAAGCGGCGGAGTTGTCGCAAACAAGGGCGCTGGAGGCGGAGGCACTTTAGGAAGTGGTTCGCTCACTGGGATGCAAAACACTTTTATGCCCAGATCCCCTCGCCCAGATGTGGCTGCATCGGAACCAGGACATAGTGCCGAAGGATATGATCCCATCACCGACAATAAATTTCTGGCCGTGAAGGAGCATCCCCTTTCTACGTTCTCAATAGATGTGGATACGGCTTCTTACGCGAATATTCGCCGCTTCTTAAATCAAGGACAGCTGCCTCCAAAAGACGCTGTTCGCATTGAAGAGATGGTGAACTATTTCAAGTACGACTATCCACAGCCGAAGAGCGCACATCCCTTCTCCGTTCATGTGGAATCCGCGCAGGCGCCATGGACAAAGAAAAATAGAATTGTGCGGATTGCTCTTAAAGGCCGCGAGCTTGTGAACAAAAAACGTCCCCCCACAAATATCGTGTTCTTGATCGATGTTTCGGGCTCGATGAACGAGCCAAATAGGCTTCCGCTTCTCAAACAGTCGTTTAAGACCATGGTTGAGAATCTTGATGAAAACGACCGCGTAGCGATTGTTGTTTACGCTGGTACGTCAGGATTGGTTCTTCCCTCCACTTCTAGCGGTAAGAGGGATGAAATCATTGGTGCACTGGATCGCCTCGAGGCTGGCGGTTCCACGAATGGTGGCGAAGGCATTGAGCTCGCTTATAAAATCGCGCAAGAGAATTTTATTAAAGGCGGCGCCAATCGCGTGATCCTTGCGACCGATGGTGATTTCAACGTGGGCATTTCTGACCAGGGCGCTTTAGTCAGGTTGATTGAAGAAAAGGCGAAAGGCGGAGTGTTTCTAACTGTCCTTGGCTACGGCATGGGAAACCTCAAGGACTCTACACTTGAAAAGTTAGCCAACAAAGGAAATGGAAACTACGCCTACATTGATAGCCTATCCGAAGGCCGAAGAGTTCTGGTCGAACAGATGGGCGAAAACTTGGTGACGATTGCTAAAGACGTTAAAATCCAAGTGGAATTCAATCCGTCTGTTATTGCGGGATATCGTTTGGTTGGTTATGAAAATCGCTTGCTAGCGAAAGAAGATTTCAACGACGACGCCAAGGACGCCGGCGAGATCGGAGCGGGCCACACGGTGACGGCGCTTTACGAAGTCATTCCCGCTGGCGACTCGGTACCGGGATCCGTAGATCCGTTGAGGTACCAAAAGGCGACGCGTGACGAGCCCGCGACAGGCTCTGGCGAAATGATGACCGTTAAGCTTCGCTACAAGAAACCCGACGGACAAAAGAGTCAGTTAATTGAAGTGCCCGTGCCAAATGAGCAGAAGTCTTTCGATGCCGCTACTCGCGATTTTAAATTCGCCACCAGTGTTGCGGCCTTTGGAATGATTCTCCGCGACTCTCCCCATAAGGGCGAGGCCGATTACTCCTTTGTTCTTCGAACCGTAGAGTCAAATCTACGTTTAAAGGGCGAAGTGGATCCGGCACGAAAAGAATTGCTCGATCTCGTTCGCAAGGCCCAAAGCTTAAGCAAATAACTGGAGGATCTATGGCCGCAAGGAATTTGATCGCACCTGGATTTGGCACAAGCATCGAAGTTCTCGTTACCTGGCAAGATCGGATCATTGGCTCGCACCACTTCAAGGGAGAGAAAACCATCTCCCTCGGAAGTGACCCCTCGGCTGACGTTGTGGTTCCAATCGCGAGGAAGAAAATTTCCTTCCTAAAAACTGGCCACGTCGCAAGCTTTCTTCCTACTTGCGGCGTGAGTGGGGATTGGCTAAAGGCCGACTCTTCCACTTCGACCGATACGCTAAAATTTCCTTTGGCGCTTCAGCAGGGAGAAATGATTCGGCTGAATTTACCTGAGGAGCGAGTAGCTATCTATATCAGGTACTCTCCCTCCGGCCCTACTCTTCACGCCGGCCCTATTGCTGATCTTAATGTCGTGGATGGAACGGGACTCATCGTAGTTGCAATGCTTTCGCTTATTTTTAGTCTATACATGAAAGTGAATGCACCTACCGCGTTGTCTGAGCCGGCTCGGTCTGAAGAGCCACGTCGGCGAGCGTTTATGCAGTTTCGTAAGCCAGAGAAAAAAACCGAAATCGCTCAGGCAGAGCCAATTCGAATTCGATCAGAACCAAGAGTAGTGATTAAGCCTACAACTCCGCCGTTACGTGGCTTAATCGGCGCTTTTCAAAACTCAAAATTTCAGGAAGCCCTAAGGCGAACTCAAGATCCATCTCAAATTCTTAATTCAGCAATCAGTTCCAAAGGGGTTGGTGGCGGGCCTGAAGTTTCTCAATCTCCGCGGCTCAAACCCGTCGGTGGAACTGGTGGAAGCGAAGCCGGCGTGCGTATCGGTGGAGTTGGAACTCGCGGGCGAGACAATGGTTATCAGACGGGAAACACCCCTTTAGGTCAGCGCGACGCCGCACTAAAAATTGACGTGACCGGAGCAGAAAGCGAAGTTTCTGGAACGATAGACCGAGAGGCCATCCGACGCATGATTCAGAGTAATCGTAACTCAATTCGCAATTGTTACGAACAAGCGCTACAGCGCCACCCTGATCTTTATGGAAAAATAGTTTTAGAGTGGGACATTACCGAAGATGGAATGGTTCGAAGAGCGGCTGTGCACTTAAGCAGTCTGGGCGACGCGAAAGTTGGACAATGTTTAGTAAGTCGAATTCGAGCAATCCAATTTCCTAGATTGCCCGCGGGGATGGAAGGCCGCGTGCGATTCCCATTCGTGTTTTCGAATCGCTGATTTCGGCGCAAGGTGACCGAGCAATCGATGTCCAATTTGGTTACGCAGCGCTTCTCCGGCGCCGGAGGCGCAGCGCGTAACCAAATTAAATGTCAGCCGACGTTAAAAACTCCGCTAATGCCGTCAAAACCATTTTCGGATTCTCTGCCGTTGAGGCGTGCGAACATCCTTTTAGCATCTTAAATTTAGAGTTTTTAACCATGCGTGAGTATCGTGCAATCGTAGACGGCGTCGCTTCATCAAATTCGCCACACATATACTGATAGATTAATTTACCAGAGCTCTTGTCATGCATAGACTTTTTTATGCCAGCATTCAGCTTTTTCTCGTCCCGTAAAACATGCTTTAGGTAGTAGGTTTTCATCGCTCGTTGGTAAACTTTTGAGTCGGTCGCTCCTATTTCATGGCAATACTTAATTACCTTTTGAGTCTCGCAAGGCAGTTTCCGGATGAGTTTCGTTGCATCGGCCTTCCAGTGTGCCGCTGAAAACATTGGCGAAGTAAGCATTAACGATCGTATGCCCTTACCTTTTTTGAATAAGTAATATTCTAGCGCTAGCGTGCCGCCCCAGGAGATCCCGGCCAGATGAAATTCCTTAATACCCCAAGCTTTCACTAAATAATCCAACTCTCGAACGAGAGTTTTGATATTCCAGTGCCTTTTTGTCGTGACGCCGCTCTTCCCCCCACCCAATCGAGCCGTCCACCTGGACCGCCATGTCGGTAAATCAACGGAATCCTCCCACCTTTACCCATGGAAAGATAAAATGTTTTGCCTAACGGCTGCTTGATGTAAGCCATCTAAATTTCTTTAACGATCGGCTGCGCGCAGCCGCCCTTAGTGTCCACGACGCGCACGAAAAGCAGTGCGTCTTTTCCCTTGTGACGAAGCTTTATGCGATAAAACACATCTTCAGAGACCGCCATTTTGGGCTGCATATTTAAATCAAAGTAAAACGCTTGGGTGTGTTTGCCGAACCAAACTTTTACTTTGCGCTTTTGAATTGGGAGAGGCTCGGTGAATTTCACCATGATCTTGTCTTTTTTCCGGTCGTAAATCGCGAACTCCAAAGTTGTGGGCGATTCCTCCGGATAATAGAACTCCTGACCTTTGTGAACCACCATTTCGTAGCTCTTACCTGTTTCAAGGAGAAGAGGCTGGAGTTCACCAATCTTGCAGGCGAATGCAGGCTGCCAAGAAAAACTAAAAATCAAAAAGGCTAAAGTTTTAATTTCTAATCTCCCAATCGGTTTAGGTCGCCTGACCCAATGCCACCATGACAGCCTTGTATATCGGATTGCTAAAAATGCCTAAGAGCAGCACCAGTGCCGCCAAAACGGTGACTGCGCCAATGCTTAAATTACGGTCTTCAGCCACATCAACGCCTTCTTCGTTACTCATATACATGGCGACGATTGGGCGAAGGTAATAGTAGACGCTTATCACTGAGCTTAAGACGCCCCAAATGGCGAGCCAGAAGAATCCAGCTTTAAGTGCACCAGAAAAAATAAACACTTTTCCAAAGAACCCGATGGTCGGCGGAATTCCGGCAAGACTAAGTAAGAACAGGGTGAGGCAAAGTGAAAGCAAAGGTCTTCGGTTCGCAAGACCTTTAAGATTATCTACGGTTAAAGAGGTGTTCTCGTCCTTTTCCAAAATGCTCAAGATTCCAAAGGAGCCAACGGTCATCAATGAATAAGCGATCAGATAAAAGACCACGCTCGAGGTTCCCACAGGATCTTCGCCGGCCAGAGCGGAGACGATAAGGCCAATCATGATGTAACCAGAATGGGCAATACTCGAGTAGGCGAGCATGCGCTTTAAATCCGATTGCATAATGGCCGCAACGTTTCCGACGACCATCGTAAGCACCGCAAGCCACTGTAAAACTTCAAGGAAGCGCCCGGCTTGCTCCGCGGCAAACGCATCCGTCGTCATCACTCGCAAAAATAAAACAAACGTTGCCGCCTTCGCGCCAGTTGCCATGAACGCGGTCACAGGCGTTGGCGCTCCCTGATATACATCGGGTGTCCAGGCATGGAGTGGGAAAATAGAGACTTTAAAGCATAAGCCAAGAGTCAAAAACACTAGGCCTATAAGGAACAAGCGGTTGGTTGCCATTAATTGTCCAGCCACCTCGGCAATTGCCGGGAGAGATGTGCTGCCAGCTGTTCCAAAGATAAATGCGACACCGTAAAGCAAAATGGCCGAGGCAAAGCTTCCAAGAATGAAGTACTTAAACGCGGCTTCTTTCGAAACCCTTTCTTCCGAGCTCATCGCTATCAATACATATAAGCAAAGCGACATGAGTTCGATGCCGACAAAGAAAAAAATCAAATCGTTCGCCCAAGAGACCAAAAGCATTCCGGCTGCACTATTCAAAAGAAGAAATACGTATTCGGAAAACTGAGAATTATTTGTTGCCAAATTTTCGCGCGAATAGATCAACGCTAAGCCGGTAAGTGAAACGATCAAGATTCCGACCAAGGTTGATACCCCATCGAAAACAAGGGCTCCGTCAAAGGCCACCCGTTGGGTGTTGCTCATGGCAACCAGGAATCCTCCCGCGGCTACAACGCCAACTAGGCCATAGCAAAGAGTCGCAAAAGAATTAGCTTCGCGATTGCGGTTTAAAACTTTTATCGTAATCGGTATTAAGCTCGCGAGAAAAAGGGCGATCACTGGAGCGATTAAGAGAATATCGCCTAAGCGGAAGTTAAAATTAGTTTCCACGAGTTCCCTCTTTCACGATCTCCACATCGGTGGGCTTACTTTCATGAACTTGAAGTTCGTATTTCGCGCGATTCTCCAGCAAATGATTAAGGCTCGGCTGCGAATACTTTAAGAACATGTTCGGGCTTAAGCCCATCACGAAAATCAAAATAATAAATGGAGCGAGGATGACGAACTCGCGCAAGTTCAAATCTAGTCCGCCCTTCTCCGAATATTTCTTCACCATTTCACTTTCCGGCCCAAAGAACACGCGCTTGACCATCCAAAGCATGTAGGCTGCACCCAGCACGACCCCAGTAACGGCGGCTACTGCAACCATCTTCTCCGCTTTGAACGTTCCAAGAAGAATCAAAAATTCACCGATAAAACCATTCGTCATTGGCACTGCGATGCTAGACATCGTGACGATAATAAAGGCGATCGTAAACCAAGGCGCTGCTTTCGCAAGTCCACCATATTTTGAGATTTCACGCGAATGCGTTCGCTCATAAACCATTCCAACCAAAAGGAACAGCGCCCCCGTGCTAATCCCGTGATTTAGCATTTGATAAAGGGCGCCGGTAAATCCAAATGAGTTGAACGCGAAAAGTCCAAGCATGACATATCCCATATGGGAAACGGAAGAATATGCCACAAGCTTCTTGATGTCGGGCTGAACCATTGCGACTAAGGCGCCGTAGATCACTCCAACGACCGCTAAGAACATGAAAAGCCATGTCCAATAATCCACAGCCTCTGGAAAGAGCGGCAATGCAAACCGCAAGAAACCATAAGTTCCCATCTTTAACATGACTGCAGCCAGCAGGACAGACCCAGGCGTGGGCGCTTCAACGTGCGCATCAGGTAGCCAGGTGTGAAAGGGAAACATTGGGACCTTGATTGCAAAAGCCAACGCGAAGGCAAACAAGAGCAGCGTCTGCGTGCTGAAGAGATCCCCTCCGACGAACGGAATTTCCAGCTTGTACCAATCTAGAATGCTGGCGCTAATTCCGCCGAGCTGTTGCTGTGCTAAGAGCATAAGACCGATAATGCCAATGAGCATGAAGAGAGAGCCAAACATCGTGTAAATAAAAAACTTAACCGTGGCGTAGAGCTTTCTCGCCCCACCCCAAATCCCAATCATAAAGTACATCGGGATAAGCGACATTTCGAAGAACACATAAAAAAGAATTCCGTCGAGAGACAAGAACGATCCCACCATCGCCATGGTTAGAAGAAAAAGGCTGATGTGAAAGCCCTTGATCTTATCCGTGATGGAACTCCAGCTCGCAAGGACTACGACCGGCGTAAGAAATGTCGTAAGAAGCACGAGCCAAAACGAGATCCCGTCAATGCCGACGAAATAAGAAATTCCCATGGATGGCAGCCAAGGCTGGCGTTCAGCTAGCTGCACAGCCGATGAGGAGGGATCGAATTCTCTAAACAGCAGCAAGCTTGTGAGGAAATGTGCGACCGCAAGCCCTAGGGAAACCGGTCTCACGAATTTCACCGGGCACAAAAGAACTATGAGCGCGAAGACGACAGGAGAAAAAATCAAAACTGACAACAGCATATTAGCCCACCAATACCCATGAAACGGTTACGGCAACACCTAAAGCTATATAAAGCGCGTACTGCTGTGTTCTGCCGTTTTGAATGGCCCTAAGCATAGAGCCCGCGCCCATAATCACATCGCTTACAAAATAAGTCGTCCGATCAATAAAGTTCACGTCAACATACGCCCAAAGCGCTTTGCTGCCTTCAACCGTTGGTTGAATGATCCAGGCATTGTAGATTTCATCGACGTAGTACTTGTTCGCCACGGTCTCATGCACCTTACCGAACCAGGCGGCAATTCGCTTCGGTCGTTCCGGGTGAAGGACGTAAAAGTCGTATGCAAACCAAGCCGCAATGCCGGCAACGCTGACTGAAATTCCCATAAGCGCGAATTCAAGAATTGTTGATCCTTCCGTCATGGCGACTTTCGCCAAAACAGGCTCAAGCCAATGTTCCAAATAATTTTCCGGGTGACCTGGAATGAACTGACCTAAAACATGGGGAATTCCGATCCACCCTCCAACAACAGACAAAGTCGCAAGCACGATCAGCGGTAGCGTCATTGATATTGGCGATTCATGAGGATGCACGCTCAAGGAAACTCGACTCTTTCCCCAAAAGGTCAGCGACATTAATCTCGTCATATAAAACGCAGTACATCCAGCCGCGACAACGCCGACCAGCCAAAGCACCGGATGACCAGCGGAACTTGAGTAAGACCGCCACAGAATTTCGTCCTTACTCATAAATCCGCTAAGCATCGGAAACCCAATAATAGCAAGCCAACCCATGAGGAAAGTTGCATGTGTAATAGGAAGATATTTTTTAAGTCCGCCCATTTTACGAATGTCTTGTTCGCCGTCCATTGCGTGAATCACACTGCCTGACCCTAAGAACATGAGTGCCTTAAAGAAAGCATGGGTCATCAAATGGAAAACGGCGGCACCAAACGCGCCAACTCCTGCCGCTAAAAACATAAGTCCAAGCTGGGAAACCGTAGAATAGGCCAAAATCTTTTTAATATCCCACTGCGCCAGACCAATCGTCGCGGCAAACAGCGCCGTCGCTCCGCCAATAACAGCTACTACTAGCATGGCATTTGGAGCCAACACAAAAAGTCCGCTTAACCGAACGATCATGTATACGCCAGCCGTCACCATTGTCGCCGCGTGAATGAGCGCGCTCACTGGAGTTGGGCCCGCCATCGCATCAGGGAGCCAAACATAAAGTGGCATTTGCGCGGATTTACCAGTCGCACCGATAAACAAAGCCAAAGAGGCGAGAGTGATTGGTCCGAGCCAACCTACTTCGGCCAGCTCCGGCAGTCGTGGCAATAAGTCCGCGAAATTTAAAGTTCCAAATGTCGTGAACAATAAAAAGATACCAATTAAAAAGCCGGCGTCACCAATGCGGTTAACAATGAACGCCTTCATTCCCGCTGCCGCTTTTTCGGGATCCGTAAACCAGAACCCAATGAGCAAGTAGGAGCAAAGACCCACGCCCTCCCAGCCAACAAACATGACCAAAAGATTATCGCCCAAGATGAGAAGAAGCATGTTGAACAAAAAGAAATTTAAATAAGCGAAGTATTTCGCTGGCCGCTCATCGTGCGACATGTAGCCAATGCTAAATAAATGAATCAACGACCCAACACCCGTCACGACCAAAACCATAATTGCACTTAACTGATCAATGACAAATCCCGCGCCAACATTCAAATCTGCAACCGCTAGCCAATTAAAAAACACTGTCCCTACACGCCGCGCCTCTACGGGGAGAGCAAAAAGACTTTTAACCAAAACCAATGCGCTAACAAACGAAATCGCGGCTGCAACCGTGGCGATAGTTCCTGCGAGCTTTGCATTATGACTGCGAAAGTTTAGGCCATTGATGAAAAAGCCAAGCAGTGGTGCTCCAAGCAGAATTGAAAACCAAAGTGTCGTTTGATCCATCAGCCTAACCTTTCAACTGCTCGAAGAAGCGAATATTGAGATCTTTAAACTTCTTGTAGATCATTACAACGATCGCGAGCCCTACGCCGGCTTCAGCTGCGGCAATCGTCATTACAAAAAACACCATGATCTGTCCGTTCAGGTTCGCATTGTAATTGCTGAAGGCGATGAAGCTAAGATTTACAGCGTTGAGCATAAGCTCAACGCTCATCAGCATCACGACCACGTTCTTCCGCATCAAGACACCAATCATGCCAATTGAAAACAGAATCGCCGATAGCGCCAAATACTGATTGAGACCAATGGTCAATATCGCTTCGCTACTTGGCATGTGTGCCTCCCCGAACTCTGGACACCGCAACCGCACCAACCGCAACCACTAGGAGCAAGACTCCTAAAACTTCGAAGGCGAGGATGTATTTTGAGAAAAGAAGAATCGAAAGATCTTTAGTAAGCGAGGCCGCTGGCGTCAATGTAGCCATGCTGGGGCTAACTTCATTCACTCCGCCAGCTTCATAAAATGTTCCAACCAGGTAACCCGCGATCATTGCGGCACTCATGATTTTAAACAGTCCTGACACAAGGCCTTTAGAGAATGCCCGAAGTTCTTGCTGAAGATCGAAGAGCATGAGCACCATCACGAACAAAACCATAACGGCGCCTGCGTAAACGATCACCTGAACGCCCGCAATGAACTGTGCGTTTAAATCGTAAAAAGCGGCGGCAAGTCCCAGCATCGTCAAAACGAGATAAAGTGCGGAGTGAATCGGGTTTGGCGTCGATATAACTTTAAATGCGAAAAACACCAGAATCGCGGCATAAACATAAAATAAAATCGGCAACCATTGAGCCATTGTTTCAACTCCACTTCGTTCGCATGACCATAATCACAATGGCCGTAATGATCGTGTTCGCCAGCGCCCATGGCAGCATCGTCTTCCAGCCCAAATCCATAAGCTGGTCATAACGAAAGCGCGGTAAGGTCCAGCGCACCCATACGAAAATCCACAAGAAAACTAAAACCTTCGTTAAAAACACAACATGTAAGACCAGCGCCGTGAAAATGCTCACTTTAGTTGGCGTCATTCCTGAAAACCACTGGGCAACAGTTTCTTGAGTGAGCCAAGGCGCGATTGTGTACCCGCCGAAGAAGAAGGTCGTCATTAGGGCTGACGCCACAAGCATGTGACCATATTCACCGATGTAGAACATGTTCATCTTAAAGCCACCATATTCAGTGTGGTAGCCGGCGACGAGCTCACCCTCGGCCTCTGGAAGATCGAAGGGCAAACGATTTGTTTCTGCGAAAAATGCCGTAAATAAAAGAATCGCGCCCAGAGGCTGATAGAAAATTCCCCAATTGGGCAGAAACGAAACAACCACTTCCTCACCGAACCATTTGAAATTCATCGGAACCGCTTGCGCCGCAATCATTTCTTGAAAGCTAAAAGTATTAAAAAGCAGCAAAATTCCAACCAGCGACAGTCCCATCGCAAGCTCATAAGAGATCGTCTGTGCACTGGCGCGAAGTGCGCCAAAGAGGGAGTACTTGTTGTTCGATGCATAGCCCGCCAGCAATAGGGAATATGCGGCTAGCGAGGAAACTCCGAGAACGAAAACGATTCCAATGCCGATTTCATAACTTTGAAACGGGAATGTGTAGGGGCCCCATTGGCGCCCCGCCATCGCAAAAGCTTCCACCTGAATCGGAGACGAGAGAGGAATCGCACCAAAAGCTAAAGCCGCGGGAATTAACGCTACGACAGGGGCTGCATAAAACAAAAATCTGTACCCCGCCTGGGGAACGAATTCCTCTTTTGTGAGAAACTTAACCGCATCCGCTAATAGCTGTGTAAGTCCCAATGGACCAACCCGGTTCGGTCCAAATCGGTTTTGAATGTATGCTGAACCTCGGCGCTCAACCCAAACCAAAAGCGGCACCAGCTGCACCATCATTACGAAAATAAGAACTAATTTAATGAAATTAACGCCAATTTCGAAAATGTCTGAACCCATGTCTTATTCCCACTCCAGCGCGCGCGACTTGATTTCCCAGAAAAGGCCAAAAATAAACACCGCTAAAAACACAGCCATGGCAGAGAAAATATAAAGACCAAGACCCATTTCAGTAATAAACGTGTCGTAGGATAATGCCCACGGATACATGAAGATGATTTCGATATCGAAAAGAATAAAAAGAATTGCCGTTAGATAATATTTGATCGGGATCTTCGTCGTCTTTTGGTGGGAAACATCCACGCCGCACTCGTAGGCTCCTAATTTAGCTGCCGATTGTTTTAAGTTTGAACCAAAAAGTTTTGATAACCCCATGGCGACAAACATTAGGCCCACGCCAAACACAACGACAAACACGGCGAGAACAAGCACCGGGATGAGTTGGAACATTGGTAGCTCCGCTGCTGAAATTAGAATTGCTCGAACTTCATTACTTATACTTATGGGCTTCTTAGATTCCAAGGCAAAAGCCTTTACAAAGCGGGATCTTAGAGACCGTTGACCCAATGAGTTAACTAAGCTACTTCATGCCCTCAAGTGCAAGAACCTTTAAGTCTCGGACTTCATGGCTCGATCGATCGCTGGCTGCGATTACCCCCCGCTCCCTTAGAGGTGATAGGCACCACTTCGTTTTTTGCCCTAGCTAACCTAGTAAATCATCACTACTCCGGATTAAAGAATCCACACCTGGTGATTTTCCCGACTGCTGAAGATACTCAGCGCTGGGTAAAGGCTGGGAAACTTCTCGATCCAAACTTTTCCGTTCTTGAGCTACCCGCCTTTGACGTCGGTGTTTATTCAAACCTTTATCCGAGCCGAAGGCTTGTGGCTCAACGGGTTCGTTGGCTCCACCAAGCTCAGCAGGCGAAGCCAGGCCAAGTTTTTGTGGCGTCGATTGAGGCTCTTCTGCAGCGGACGATGCCTTTTCAAACGCTTAACCAAGCGTGCTTCGATTTAAAACTTCGGGATGACCTGCCACAAGATTTTGCTAAGCGCCTTTCAGTTCTGGGTTACGAGGCCGTTCCCCTGGTGGAGGACATCGGAACGTTTTCCATCCGCGGCGGCATAGTGGACGTCTTTACTCCTGACCTTGAGCTGCCCGTGCGCATGGAACTTTTTGGCGACACCATCGATTCCATCCGTGCTTTTGACCCGGCCACGCAAAGAAGTCAGTCCAATGTTGAAGGCTTCAGCATTATCCCGGCAACCGAAATTCTACCGGCTGATGATCGCAGGCAGCGCGCCGCCAAACTTTTAAAATCCAGCCTTGCAGGCCGTGATGTCGTGAAAGAAGAGGCGCAGGCCGCCCTTCATGCCTTAGCTCAAGGTCAGTATCTTCCGGGCATGGAATTTTTGATTTCTTATTTTTATCAAACTCCAGCGTCTCCGCTCGAACACTTCTCATCGTCATTGGTGGTTTGGAAACACGATCCGCTAGAGATCGACCGCCAGGTTGACAATCTCTTCGCGAACTTAAAGAACGAATTTGCCACCAGTGATATGCTTGTTCTTCGGCCAAATTACCAAGAGATTTATGCTCCCTTGGAATCGCTGCCGATCCCGCCCGATAGTCATGTGGCCTCGCTTACTAAAGTTCGCATTTTTGATCACTTTGAAGAGACCGAAAGCTCTAACCAACTCAATGTGAACGCGACCGATTTAAAAGATTTTTCGAACGCGGCAAAAGCATTAGCTAACAACGCCACTGAGTTTTCCCGGTTTCTCGAAAATAAATTTTCAGAATGGCGAGGTGGTGGCCAACGGATATTCATCAGCGCAAACGGCATTAGTCAGTGCCAACGTTTAAAGCTTCTTCTAGAGCGGACTTCCTTTCATACGCTTATCGCTAATGAAGACGATGCGTTTTGGCCACAGTGGTTGGACGAACAAAGCCGTGATCCGAAACTTATTCACTTGATTCCAAGGCCTAGCACTGAGTCTTTACGGTTGGGCGAGGAGAGCCTTATCTTCCTGCGGGATGAAGATCTCTTTGGCAAAAAGAGCACGCGGCGCGATACCAACCGGCGGGAAGAGTTAGAGGTTAAAACGGAGGCACTGCAATTTGCCGACATGAAGGTCGGCGATCTTGTGGTTCACAAGCTTCATGGCATCGGACAATACGAAGGCCTGAAAGTGATGCCAATTCAAGGTGTCGAATCCGAACTTATTCAAATTAAGTATAAGGACAATGACCGCCTTTACCTGCCAGTGTTTAGAATCACGCAAATTCATAAGTTTACAGCCCCCGCTGGAACCCATGCCCTCGATAAGCTTGGTGGCCAGTCTTGGGAAAAAGTAAAAGGCAAAGTTAAGAATCACCTGCGCGACGTCGCGTCTGAACTTTTGGAACTCTACGCGCAAAGAAGTCAGTCAAACCGGCCCCCGTTCTCTCCACAGAACGACGACTATGCCGCATTCGAAGCGGCCTTTCCCTATGAAGAAACTCGAGATCAACTGCGGGCAATCAATGATCTTTTAGATGACCTTCATAGAGATCGTCCGATGGATCGCCTCATTTGCGGTGACGTCGGCTTTGGAAAGACCGAAGTAGCACTTAGAGCAGCGTTTAAAGTCGTGCAAGACAGAAAACAAGTGGCAATCATTGCGCCAACAACAGTTTTGACTTTTCAGCACACGGAAACTTTTAGACGCCGATTCAAAGATTGGCCCGTAAAAATTATGCCCCTTAATCGTTTTGTTTCCAAAAAAGATGCCGCCGTAACGCTCGCGGGGCTTAAATCCGGAGAAGTCGATATCGTAGTGGGCACGCACCGCTTGCTTAGTCGCGATGTGGGCTTTAAAGACTTAGGGCTTTTGATCGTGGACGAAGAGCAAAAATTCGGTGTGCAACACAAAGAGAAGTTACGCAAGCTTCGTTTAGGCGTCGATACGCTTGCGATGTCGGCAACACCTATTCCCAGAACTTTAAATTTAAGCTTAATGGGCTTAAGAGACTTAAGCATTATCAACACGCCACCCGCCGATCGCCTGCCGACAAGAACATTCGTCTGCAAATATGACCATGAAACCATTCGTAAAGCAGTGCGGTCGGAAATTCATCGCGGCGGACAAATCTTCTTCATCCACAACCGGATCGAAAGTATTTATGGCCTCGTTGATGACTTAAGAGCCTTTCTTCCTGACGTGCGTATGAGCCTTGCCCACGGCCAGATGGAAGAAGGGGAGCTAGAAAAAGTTATGGTGTCCTTTTTTAACCACGAGATCGACATGCTCGTATGCACCACCATCATCGAATCCGGCATGGACATTCCAAGAGCGAACACCATGTTTATCGACAAGGCCCATCAGCTGGGCTTAAGCCAACTCTACCAACTGCGTGGCCGGGTCGGTAGAAGCAAGGAGCGCGCTTATTGCTATCTCCTCGTCCCCGCCGACCGAAGAATCGATGCTCACGCCCAAGAGCGCCTAAAAGTGATTCAGGAAAACACGGCGCTTGGTAGCGGAATTCGGATTGCCCAATATGATCTCGAGCTTCGTGGCGCTGGTGATATTTTAGGTGAAGAACAGTCAGGCCATATCGATGCTGTTGGTTATGAAATGTATTTGGAGCTTCTTGAAGAAGCTGTGCAAAAACTTAAAGGCAATGATGATTATGAAAAGTCCTTCGAGCCCGATATCAACGTTCGCATTCCAGCTCTTATTCCCGACCGCTACATCGGCGACATACGGCTTAGGCTTTCCTACTATCGCGCGCTCGCCGACATTCAGTCGACTGAGGACATGGAGCGCATGGAGCAGGATCTGCGCGATCAATACGGGCAGCCACCGGAGCCCGTTATTAATCTCATGGGTTTAATGCTCATTCGGCAACTCTGTAAACGGCTTTCTGTTAAAGATCTGAGCAGCGGCAAAATCGGCGTTTCACTTCTGTTCACAGAGCGGACGCCGCTTCCTATCGAAAAAGTCCTTGAACTCGCGCGCCGGGAAAATAAAAAGTATAGCGTTACACCGGATAGCCGCTTGAATATCCGCATGAGCGAAATTTCTTGGCCGAGAATATACGAAGAGTTGATTTATCTTCTGGGCCTGTGCCCTAAAACTCCAGACGCACGCCCGCTCCCCAATCAAAGCCTGTAGAGAAATCGGGGTCCTGTGCCGCGCCTGACGCTATGAACTTACGTGCTTCCAAATAAATAAAAGTGTTCTCAATTCCTGATTCCAAATAAGAAATTCGCGCCGCTTCCCGATCTACCCAATTGAGTTGAAACGAGGCCCCTAGGCCATAGTAACCAGCGACTTCCGTATTTCCACCAAACGAAAGGGCAGATGAATTCTCTTCGTACATAACAACATACGCCCCAGCCATCGCGTACGGCACAACAAATGGTTCGAAAGCTAAATTATCGAAACTAAAGTTTGCGCCCAAACGAATTGGAATAAGCTCAATGTCTGACTCAATAAGATTAGAGTCAGAATTGTTTTGATAAATTCCCACGCCAATCTCAGCGCCCATGGATCCAAGGGTAAAGTTCCTCTTAAAGCTGACTTGGAGTTCAATTAGAGGCATATCCGCCGACGCGTAAATATCTTTGAAGTCCGCCGCAATGAAGTTTGGTTCGTAATCAATCGGCGTGAAAGAGCTGTAGCCGATGCTCACTGTCTGACCCCATTTGTCGCGCCGATTGCGGTAGGGGATTAAGTAATAAATCCCAGTGATATCCGACGGTAAAAGATTCGTCGGTTCGACCTCGACCCACAGACCATCGTCCTGCCCTTCAGGTACGTTCGTCGAGAGAGCGTGAGCTTCGTCAATATATGGCGAAAACAAACCGAAAAGTAGAGTTGTAGCTATGAGAGTGGATGTGAATTCACGGATGCCGCGCATGGCTTAATCATAGCGAAGATTCTCATTGGAAAAGAGTCCAAGTTTTGAAAGGGTCACTTTGGTAGGGTTGAAAAACACATTTTGTGTTCTAGCAATGCTCTTAGTCTGGCCTGTTTGGGCAGAGGACGGCACTGCTGAACCCGCGACGAAGGTGGAGCCCGCGGAAGTGGCACTCGCTAAACTAAGTTTGCATCAAAAAGTCGGTCAACTGATGATCCTCGGGTTCTCTGGAACCGAACACAAAACTTCCCTCGAGCGAGTGCTACCGAAATTTCAACCAGGCGCGATTATCGCCTTCGGCCGCAACGTAAAAAGCATGCGTCAAATCTCACAGCTTAACCGGCAGTCGCAGTCGCAAGTTCAAAAGCTTAATGGGCTGCCACTTTTTATCATGGTCGATCAAGAGGGCGGTGCAGTTGCGCGAGTGAAAACCAAACCGCCCATGCCCAGCGCTCTTGCCATAGGGTCGACAGGGGACAATGAGGTTGCCGGCCAAATGGGCCGTTTGATGGGAAATCTTCTTACCACTTTAGGCTTTAATTTTAACTTGGCTCCCGTGCTTGATGTCGCCGATCCAAAACGCCTAAATTTTATTGGCAATCGGGCATTTGGCGGAGAGCCGCAAGCGGTTTCCAAAATGGCCAGCGCTTTCTCCTCCGGCTTGGCCGCCGCTAAAATCATTCCAACCGCAAAACATTTCCCTGGCCATGGTGGTCTCACTCAAGACAGTCATAAAAAAACTCCGAGCAAATTAATGTCGCTCGAGGAGCTTGAAGCATCAGATCTTATTCCATTTAAGGATTTCTCTGAACTGGAAATTCCCTCCTCAATTATGGTGGCTCATGTGGCTTTCCCACACATCGATCAGTCGGGACTGCCGGCGGCTTTTTCGCCGGTGATCATCAATGACCTATTAAGGGAAAAATTAAAGTACGACGGCTTAGTCATCACGGATGACATTGAAATGTTAGGTGCAGAATTCGCCGGAAGTGTCGGCGAGCGGGCGATAAAGGCCATTGAGGCTGGCTGCGATATGGTGATGGTGGCATGGAGTCCTAAGCGCCAATCCGATGCCTTCGATGCTTTGGTTGGCGCGGTCAAAGACGGCCGCCTCACCGAAGAGCGCCTGAACACCAGCGTGCTTAGAATTATTCGCGCCAAACTAAAGATCGATAAGCAACCGGCACAATTGTCCAGGGGCGGCTTTAAATCGAAAGTCGATGCTCAGCTGATTGCACTTCGCGAACTCACGCGCAAAATTCATCGCTCCAATTATTTAAAGAGCGCCGCTGAAGTCTTGCCGGCGAACAATGACCTCAGTGAGGCGCAATCTTTCGTCGTCTTTACTTCAGACGGCACATTCTTCAATGAGTTTAAGAAGGGCACGTCAAATCCCACCAAACTTTTTCGGCTCACGCCAAAGTCGCTGAAAGAAGTCGAAAGTCAAATGGCTGGGAATGCGGAGGCGCTTGGCATTTACTATGCGACAGGTACGGCCACCGCGCGAAAACTAAATTCAATTCCTCGAAATATCGCCGCGCGAATGTATGTTGTGAATGCCACGTATCCCGGCGCCATTGAAAATCCCGACCGGTTTAGAGCTGTCGTTCAGATGAATTCTCTTGAGCCTGAAAGCGGACTTTGGCTTGCGGAAACTCTTTTCACCAAGCCACCACCGACTCCGGAGTTAACCTTGCCGCCAGATGATTTACGCGAGCCGTCCTCCTCTCCCAAAGAAGAGGATGATCAGGCTAGTAACTATTAATCTCTTACTTCTTCTTGTTTTTCCCTTTTAGGGCGTCATCACAAGCCTTGGATCCCCAAGAATCTGGGTCCATTTCGACGAAATTTTCAGCATGAGCGCTAATGTAAACCATGTAACTTGGCGAGCGAAAATCATTAAAGCGCTGGCTTTTGTCCTGCTCAACTACTTTAAGGATCTCTGGCGCCAAACGACCTCTGACAAAACCAAGCCACTTCGAATCTCTTGCGTTCTCTAGTGCCACTAAATGTTTCTGAACTATTTCAAATTCAGACTCAGTACTGCCTAAAGGTATTCGCGTGGCCGCGGCTAGAACCAATATTGAAATGGGATCTTTCAAAATCAGCTCCTTAATTTTATTGAGGTCTTTCGCGGAAATATTTTGTAACTTCCCCGCCGCCTTCATTTCCGCCAAAACTTCTAGCGCGGGAATCGATATTCGAACCACATTCTCAACCGCTTTTTTGGCGACCAAGGACTTCAAATTGATTCCGCTCGATGGCAAAAGCTCGCGTACATACTTCTGCAAAATTTCTCTTGCTGGCGGCCACGCGAGGTTCTCTGAATAAAAGTTCGCGTTCTCTATGCCGCCTCGTAAATGATGCGACGGGGCCGCGTATGGGCCCAGGATTTCTCCGCGTGCATTGATATGATAAATATTCGGCCCTCTGACCTGAACTTGTTGGGGCGCTTGGGTCTCGCCGCTGGAATCGTCTTCATACCCAGTTCCATTAGCGTCATCTGAATGACTGAAATTACCATCAGTAATTCTAATCTCCGACCCGTTGCTTGATCTATGCCAGGTTTGGGCGTCTGCGAAAATGGCTCCCAGGGCCAATACTAATAATAGTGTCATATCTCAATTCCCACTTTGAATTCGACGAAAGGTAAAAAGCCCGAATCGGACTCCGTCGTTTTGGTTGTGTTTCCGTTTTGATCAAATCTAATTCCATTTTCTTGGTGATCTTGATACTGCACCCCGAATCCAGTCAAGAGTACAAACCGCGACTTTTTCCACTGATAACCAATTGCCGTATTTACTTTGATTCCGTCAACTTCCGTACGCTCGCCATCCCGAGTTCCATGACCAAACGCAGAAAAGTTCTCATAGTAACCGTGCATACTTAAATACCCAGTATTTTTTTGAACTGAATTAAAATAGTACGAGAAATTGAGCCCGGCCGCATAGCCGTTGTA
>JAYSTF010000157.1:0-20220 GCA_043720065.1 Pseudobdellovibrionaceae bacterium
GTTGCGACAAAAAGCGGCCCCGATTTTTGACGCAACTGTGGACAGAAAGTCGACGGGCACCTATTTGGTTAAGCCAATTTCACGCAGGCGCTGCTTAAGAAAGTCATCCGCTAGGATATCCGGGTACTTAACGCCGTCGCCCTTACATGACGGTATACAAGTCAGTACTGCGTCAGAGTTGGGGTGCATGAAGAATGGCATGGAGTATCGATCTGTGTTCGGACCCACTGGGTTAACCACGCGGTGAGTGGTAGCGGGAATGACTTCATTCGTGATGCGAGCAAGCATATCGCCGGAATCAACGATCAAATTGTTCGCTGCGGTTTCGATCGGCAGCCATTTTCCGTCGCGAGTCTTTAATTGCAGTCCAGAAGCGGAAGCTGAGACGAGAATGGTAATTAAGTTGATATCTTCGTGAGCGGCCGCGCGAATGCAATTTGGATCAGCGCCTTCGGCGATCGGTGGGTAGTGAAGCAGGCGAAGAATGGAATTTCCGCGATTCACCATTTGATCGAAATAATCGACCGGCAAGTCGAGCGGTTCTGTTAATGCGCGCAGCAAAACTCGGCCTACGGCGTCCAGTGACTCAAAAATTTTTGTGTACACGGCGCGGAACTCAGCGAATTCCGTGGGCCAAATGTTCGGGACGTATTCGTCACGGCCGACATGCCAGAATTCTTTTAAGTCGGGAAACTTGGAGTCTTTAGCATGCTCTTTGCCAAACGGTGTGTAACCTCTTTGACCCGCACCAGCTTTGCTGACGTATTCGGCCTTGCGTGACTCGCTTAAAGCAAAAAGCCGTTTACTTAAATCGTAAGCATGTGCCAAAAGATCTTCATCAATTGGATGATCATTTAAAACAATGAAGCCGTGATATTTTAGGCCGCTAAATAAATCATCGATGAATTGTTGGCGGGATTCGGGAGAGCCATGTAATAAGTCGGATAGGCTGAGCTCGGAAACGCGATCTGTCGTGAAATTCGAACGCACAGTCGGCATGCAATCCCCCCGAAGAAAAGTAAACGCTATTCATTTTCTATACGGGCTTTTATCCACTTCTGCAAGAGGGGCGCATGATTTGAAAAGACCCAATCGACATCCCGGGCCAGCTGCCGGCAAAGGTTATTGGGAGAACCGATAAAACCGACTCCCACACGCTGTCCTGCCGCCCGGTGCCGTGCCAGTACCTTATTAGACATGAGCAAATAATGACCGGCTACTCCACCCCAGCCATTTTTAAGAACAAAATCAGAAGCCCAAGCGGGCTTCGTCTCAGTCACCAAGACCCAACTCTCCTTTGGCAGGCTCTGACTCGTGACAAAGAGTTCTGGGTCTAAAGTTAAAAAGTGGTAATCCGTGACGGGTTTAAGACCTTCCAAGAGCTCGATCAGCTGGAATTCGCGACTGGCATTTAACGGCTCTTTAATTTCAATCATCAAATGACAACGGCCTGAGAGCTCAGCGATGACGCGACTCAGTTTATCTGCTCTCGACCGATCGGGAAGTGGGTCATGCATGAGGATTGGAATTTCTTGGGCATTCCACCGCACGTCAAACTCCACGCCCCAGATTTTGTCGAGCCGGCATTGCACCAGTGAGTCGCAAAGATTTTCATGGCTTCCTGGACCAAAAGCTCCGCGATGGGCGATAATTTTGGCAGCGTCGAGCTGGTCTTTTGAAATGCTTGGCGCCGGCCAATGATCGGCAATGCCGTCGACGGCGGATTGGACAATCTCTAAAAGCGGACCCATCATAGTCATTTGCGAAACGTAACTGTTTTTGTGGACAATAGTCCAGTCAGGTATCTCATCGGCAGAGGCAAATTGGGGCTAAGGTCAGATTCCGTTTGAAGTGCGCACCAGCTACCATCATATATATGTCCATGAAGGTGCATCTTTGGGGAATCCGCGGATCCTTACCAACTCCGTTAACTCCTTCACATCTTGAAGAGCGTTTAACTCAAACTCTGGAGCAGTTCGCTGATTTCCAAGGCAAGGGTGGCAAATCGGTTAAAGAGTTTTTGGCGACGCTGCCGCATTTTAAAAAAGGCGGCTTCGGTGGTCACACGGCCTGTATCCAGGTAACGACCCCCAAGGCCAATATCGTCATTGATGCGGGCAGCGGAATTCGCCGGTTGGGCGAGCAGCTAGCTCTTGGGCCCTGTGGCTTAGGGCGCGGTGAAGTGCACTTGTTGTTCACACACTTTCATTGGGACCATTTGGTTGGACTGCCGTTCTTTTTGCCGATCTTCATTCCGGGAAATCAGATTCACATGTACGCCGTTCAAGATGATCTTGAAGCGAATGTGCGGGCAATGTTCCAAAAGCCAAGATTTCCAGTGCCATTCGAAGAACTGGGATCGAAAGTTCATTTTCATAAATTGAAGCAGCGGGAGCTTATCAGTTTTCAAGATTTAAACGTGACGCCTTACCAGTTGGACCATCCGGATCCCTGCTGGGGTTACCGCTTTGAACATGAAAACAAAGCTTTCGGCTACGCGGTCGATAGTGAATGTACGCGAATGAGCGAAAGCGAACTAGGACCTGACCTTGCCCTTTATCAAAATGTGGATGTTTTGATTTTTGATGCACAGTATTCGTTTCTCGAGGCGACCCAACGTATCAACTGGGGTCACTCTTCAGCGCCCATTGGAATTGATTTAGCCATGCGCGAAAAAGTGAAAAGGCTATTTTTTATTCACCATGATCCGGCCTCCAGTGATGCCAAAATTGCCCGTGCGGAAGACCAAACTCGGGAGTATTATAATTCATTGCTTACGAACGCCATTAAGCAAAAGGAAAAGGTGCATGAGTTAGATTGGTGTTTCGCCCGCGAAGGAATGGTCATCGAAGTATGAGTCCCCAGTTTAAAGTGTTTTCTGATGTGAGTGAATGCTCGATCCACATCGAAGGCGCGATCAACGAAAACACTGATTTTTTCCAAGTTGAATTGGGTGGCGTCAAAATCGTCATTCTTGATCTTGAGCATGTGCACAGTTTGAACTCGATGGGCTTGCGCAATTGGGTGCTGTGGATTCGCAGTCTTAAAAGTCGAGCGCAAACATATTTCCGTAATTGCCCGCGCCCGGTGGTTGACCAGATGAACATTCTCCAGGGCTTTTTGCCTATGGGTGCGGTAGTCGAATCATTTTTTGTGCCCTACACTTGTCCTTCGTGCCAGCACGAAGAGAATTACCGTGCAACTCGCGGTAAAGATTTTATGGAAGGCACCGTTGACGCCCGGGAAGGCCTAATTCTGTCAGAGAATCGACCCTGCCCCGTTTGTTCGGGCCAAATGGAATGGGATATAATTCCCGCAAAATACTTCGCCTTTCTCAAATACCGTAAATAGTGCTAGTGTCCCCAAATAGATGGCAAAACAGCACCGGTCTACACCGACCCTTCTCACTGGCATAGTAAAACGACATCCCGACGGCTTCGGTTTTCTCGTTCCCGATCAAGCCGATGCACCCGACGTTTACATTCCCCGACATGAAATGAACGGCGTCATGGCGAATGACCGGGTGGAGCTAGCGCTTCATCGCGAACGAGGGGGCGATCGCTGGCGTGGTGAAATAAAAGGCATTCTGAGCCGCGCGGTCAAGCGAGTGACGGGACAGTTTGAGTCTATGCCCAATAATCGTGGAATTTTGCGGGACCGAAGCTTCGCCTGGGGTGCCGACGTCATTGTGAAGAATCCAAACAATCACCCCGTAAAAGACGGCGATTTCGTTTCCGTCGATGTTCTCACCTATCCAGATTCTCCAGAAGGATTGACTGGAAATCTTGTGGCCGTGATCGGAAATATTTCAGATCCGATGAATGATTCGATTCGCATGCTCCATACGCACAACATTCCCCACGAGTTTTCCCGTAAAGCATTGGCTGAAGCGGAAGCGCTGCCACCAGAAGTAACAGAAAAAGACTGGGCCGGGCAAAACCGCAAAGATTTACGAAAACATAAACTCGTAACGATCGACGGGAAAACCGCGAAAGATTTCGATGATGCGATTTATGTTGAGAAAAGCGAGCGCGGCTTTACTCTTTGGGTCGCGATCGCCGACGTTAGTCATTATGTTAGACCGGGAACTGCGATTGATGGTGAAGCCTACGAGCGAGGAACTTCGACGTATTTTCCTAACTTCGTCGCGCCCATGCTCCCGGAAAAACTTAGCAACGAACTTTGCTCATTAAAGCCCAATGTTCCGCGCTTGGCCTTGGTGGCGGAAATGGATTTGGATTTCGCTGGCGTGCTTTTGCAAAGCCGAATTTATGAAGCCGTGATTCAAAGTCATGCGCGAGTCACTTACGGTGAAGCACAAGAAATTGTCGACGGACATACACCGGCCGATAAGAAACATGTTGAGGCCGAAATTAAACGCGCCGGGGATTTGGCGAAGATCTTGATGAAAAAGCGTTTTCAAGAGGGCTCGCTCGATCTTGAGATTCCAGAGACGGAAATCGAAATTGATGACACCGGACAGCCTGTCGATATTCTCCAGTCCTCGAGACTCTTCGCGCATCGTTTAATTGAGGAGCTGATGCTTCAGGCGAACGTGGCTGTCGCTAAGGAATTCACAAAGCGAAGTGTGCCGGCTCTTTTTCGCATTCACGACGAACCAAACCCTGACGCAATGAAATCACTAGAGAATTATTTAGAGATGCTGGGCACCCGGCGCTCGCTCGAGGGATCTAATCTGCAAAAGAAAATCATGCAGGCGTTAGTGGCCTTCAAGGACCACCCGCAAGAGCACATTATCAATATTTTGACTTTGCGGTCGATGGCGCAAGCACAATATAGCGCCGAAAATATTGGCCATTTTGGTTTAGGATTTAAGGATTATTCGCATTTTACTTCTCCGATTCGCCGTTACCCCGATTTAATTGTTCATCGCCAGCTCAAAGCGATGTTGAAACTCGGGCGGGGCTATAGGCAGCAATCCCAAGATGAATTGGCCGGTGTTGGTGCTTTCCTAAGCGCTTGCGAGCAAAGGTCAGTCAAAGCGGAACGCCAGATTAAATCGATTAAAAAGGCCCGCTTCATGTCCAAACTCCTCGGCCAAGAGTTTGAGGGCTTGGTCAGCTCGGTCACACGCTTCGGCATCTTTGTAATACTTCGCCAGTTTGACGTCGATGGACTCATTCGACTGGAAACCCTTCCCGGCGATCGGTTTGAATTTGACGAAGAAAACATGCGCTTGGTAGGCAGAAGGTCGGGCCGCATTATCGCTGTTGGGGATTTGATGCAAATTCAAGTCGCGGCAGCGGATACGGATGAGGGCCGTATCGACTTTCTGCCTGCGGGCGTTGATCCGAAAACAGTTCCAGAGAAGCGGGAGCGAGGGCCACGGCAGCCGCAGGGCAAACAATCCTCGGGACGTAAGAAAAGCAGCGGTCAGCCTAAACGCCAGGAAACTGCGCAGTCGGGGCGGAAAAAAGATTTTCGGACTCTTTTTTTAGAGGGTTCGATGAAGAAAAAGGAAGAGCGTGGCCTTCATTTCAAAAAGAAAGACGAGTCATCTAAGAAACGCCGCCCGGCTAAGGGTAATTCTAAGCGTCTTCGTTCGTAATGGTTTCCACCAGGTGGTGGAAAAGGCCAGGCTTGGGCGATATATTTTAAATCGCTTCTCGTCTGCGGAAGTCACCGAACAGTCAGCACCGGTTCGTCTGCGCCGAAGTTTTGAAGAGCTTGGGCCTACATTTGTAAAGCTTGGGCAGCTGCTTGCGACTCGTCCGGATTTAGTTCCGGCTGAGTTCATCGAAGAATTTAGAAAACTTCACGATCAGGTGCCGACCGTACCGTTCAAAGAAGTTGAACGTGTGATGGTGAATCATTTTGGCAAAGAACTTTCGGAAGTGTTTGCCGAGTTTGATGAGAAACCATTAGCCGCTGCAAGTATCGCGCAGGTTCATAAAGCGAAATTAAAGGACGGTAGCGACGTAGTCGTAAAAGTTCAGCGCCCAGGAATTGAGTCCGTCATTCGTGAAGACTTAGGCATCCTAGAGTTTTTAGGAGGCTTGCTCGAGCGTTACGTTCCGGAATCGAGGCCTTTCAATCCTATAGGAGTCATCGAGGAATTCGGAAAAACCTTAGAACTTGAAACGAACTTCGTTATCGAAGCGAATAATATTCGCCGCTTTCAAGCCAACTTTAAAGCAGATCCAAATATACAAATTCCCAACGTGTTTGCTGATTACACTGGCCGCCGAGTCCTCGTAATGGAAGCCTTGGCGGGAATTCCATTAAGTCATCGCAATGCTCTTGATCAAGAGGGAATTGATCCGGAAACGGTTTTGAAGCGGGGACTTAAGGCTTATTTTAAAATGGTTTTTTCAGACGGACTTTTCCACGGCGATCTCCACGCTGGAAATTTGTTCGTTATGCCCGATAGTAAAATTGGGTTAATTGATTTTGGTGTAGTGGGCCGCTTAAATCGTAAAACTCAAACAGCAATTGCCAACATGATGGTTGCGCTTGCTGAAGAAGACTACGATCGCTTGGCTTATTTGTATGTGGATCTTGCGCCTTATACAGAGCGGGTTGACGTCGATCACTTCGCCAGGGATTTGAGGGATCTGATTGCACCGTATTTTGGTCTGACATTGTCACACGTGAACGTTGGCCGACTGTTGCTTGATTCCACAGTGGTGGCCGCACGTTATGGGCTCGTTATGCCCTCTGAGTTAATTTTGTTCTTCAAATCTATCGTCACGATTGAAGGCATGGGTCGAATCATCATGGGCGATTTCGACTTCATGGCTTACTCTCTAGAGTTCGCATCGGAACTAGTAAAAAGCCGCTATGATGGGGCAAAGCTTTTAAAAGAGGCTTCCTACTTGTCGCGCGATGTGAATTCGTTGGTTGCGGTTTTACCCCGGCAGCTTCGCCGAATATTTCGCCGGTTGGGAAATCCGGATTGGAAATTAAGCGTAAGTATTTCTGAAGTAGAGGATCTCAGGCGCTCCGTTGAAAAATCCGCCAACCTAACGTTTTTGGGTTTAGTCATCGCGGGTCTCACAGTCAGTAGTGCATTGTTTTTGAATCACCAGGCAGGACCTTGGATTTTGGGACTTCCGCTAATGTCCTTTTCTACTCTCGTCGCGGCTGGGCTACTTGGGTTAATTGCGTTCTATAATTATATTAAACGGTCATGACGTGAAATTTAAAGTCCACGAATTGATTTTTTGTCCTCTCTGAGGACTATTCGAACAGCTTATTACCGGGGCGATCTAGAGCAAGGGTTGTGCCTAGACCATTGATGATCTAACCCCGGCAGTTTGGATCTGGCAATCCGTCGGGTGACGGGAAAGAGCCTCCGGCGACTAGCAAGTGACATTCGTGGCAGACTGCTCGACGACATGCTCGCTTATATTGGTTCTTAAGCGGGAACGAGATTTGCTCCATGTATTAGTATGATCCGAACAATTCTTTTACTAGCGACTGGTTTTCTTCTGTCACCTTTAATGGCGGGCGCTGAAATTTGTGGACAGCTGATTTCGGAGGAAGCGTTTTTTGATTCGACTACTATTGGCTCCATCAATGATCCAATGAGAGCCATCGTGGCAGCAGCGAAAAAGAACGATGTGATTTTTTTCGGGATTGATGAGACCGCATCAGACGCTAAACCCTTAAACTTGCTAGCGGCCAAGCTGCCTGACTTATATATACAAGGCATTACATCACTTCATATTAGTGAAGATCAGGACCGATTTCCAAAAGTTTTCGAGTTTATGAACAGTAAGCGGAAAGTTCCAACGGTAGGGCTGGATCTTGAGGGCAGCAATCTTGCCCGGCACCTTAAAACTCCCGAATACCGCAAGCTATTGGAGGCAGCGCTAAAGGCGGGGTACAAAATTGCTGGGTTCGACAAGCTAGCTGATGTCACTGTGATGGAGGCAAATGCTCTTGCTGAAGGCAGCGCCAGCGGAAAAACTCTTGTCGTTGTTGGAAACTCAAATGTGAGCAAGGTATCTGCGATGAACCATTACCAGTTTCCATTGGCAGCCCGGCTCCGTGGGACAGGACTAAAGGTATTTTCAGTTTTGAATCTGACCCACGCAACCGAAAGCGCAAACCCTCAAATAGCAACCAGCCTCTATGAAAGGTGGGGAGCGCGGGACTTCGCCAACCCCATTGGAGCTTTCCCGAATCTAGTAGAAAGCCTATGGTCAGAGAGCTATCAAGGTAGCTACTTCAAGTACCCTGCTACGGGTTACGATCTCTTGATTTTCTACGGTTCAGAAAAATAACAGACATCACGGGCCGGCCCTGGTAATAGTACTTCGGGTGCAGTCATGAAAAATGTCAAACTCATCACCATCACATCCATTTTTCTTATATTAGCGTTTATCCTCTATGCCAACTGGCAAAGTCCAGACGGGAAGTTGGTGCAAAAAATTGATATCTCCTATGGTATTGCGGGCAATGCGGTTCACTCGCTGTACGACGGCGACGAGATTTTTCCTGCAATGTTAGCTGCGATTAAGACGGCTAAGAAAACGATCACATTTGAGTCTTACATATACTGGTCCGGTGATATTGGTAATCAGTTTGTGGAGGCTTTGATTGAACGCGCTCAGGCTGGAGTAAAAGCACACGTGTTAGTGGACTGGGTAGGCAGTCACGAAATGCAGGAAGAGTTTGCGGAAAAGCTAGAAAGCGGTGGAGTGCAGCTCGCTTTTTTCCATCCCTTACGCTGGTACAACATTGCTAGGATGAATAATCGAACTCATAGAAAAATTCTAGTCGTCGATGGTG
The DNA here is from genome assembly GCA_043720065.1 of Pseudobdellovibrionaceae bacterium. Taxonomy (GTDB): domain Bacteria; phylum Bdellovibrionota; class Bdellovibrionia; order Bdellovibrionales; family UBA1609; genus JAIBAM01. The sequence continues at coordinate 8,758 of JAYSTF010000157.1, forward strand.
AAGTGGGTTTTACAGGTGGCGTTGGCATTAGCGACGATTGGACTGGGAATGGGCAGGATCCTAAAAGATGGCGCGATTCTCATTTTAAAGTTGAGGGACCCGCGGTTGCGTACCTTCAAGGTGCGTTTATGGACAATTGGTTGAAAGTTCGGCCTGAAGTTTTGGACGATGAAACCTATTTTCCGCGTTTGGGAGTGAAAGGCGATAGCTTGGCGCAGGTCTTTATCAGCTCGCTGGAAGAGGAGAGCGCTAGCATGCGGCTTATGTATGTTATGACCATCGCAGCAACTAAAAAAACTTTGCGACTTTCGAGCGCTTATTTTGTCCCAGATAAGGAAGCTGTTCACCAACTTGTGGATGCAAAAAAGCGCGGCGTGAAAGTGCAAATCATCGTTCCAGGGAAGCTCACCGATTCTAATGTTGTGCGTGCAGCGAGCCGTGCACTTTGGGGAGATCTTTTAAAAGCGGGAATTGAAATTTACGAATATCAAAAGGCAAAGTATCACTGCAAGGTGATGGTGGCAGACGATTTGTTCGTTAGTGTGGGTTCAACCAATTTTGATGACCGTTCGTTTCGCTTGAACGAAGAAGCCAACTTAAACGTGATGGACCGTGAGTTTGCGGCAGCCGAAACCGCGGCATTCGAAAAAGATTTGGCGTCTTCTAAGCAGGTTACGCTTGCGGATTGGGAGAACCGGCCGTTAAAAGAAAAGTTGTTAGAGAAAATCGCAGTGTTGCTCAGGACGCAGTTATGAAAGGTACTGTCTACAACTCTACAACTAGCTAAGTTGCAGAGTTGTAGGAGGTACCCACAGTGGGAAACTTCGTCTGCAGTTAGAGTGCATTCGGGTGGTTACGCGGTGCAACCCCGGCGCCGGGGTTGCCGTGCGTTATTTCCAACCAACGACTTCGTAGTCTTTCGAAATTAAACAATTTGTGACGTAGGTTCGTTTGATTTCATCTGGCGACTGACGTGCCTTGCCGACAGGATTGGCGGGTGAAATCATTTGAACTTCGTAAGCACTCAAATAGTTTTCGGCTTTGACCATGCATTCTTCGATATCAAGATCGGCTTGCGCTTCACCATTTTTATGAAAGGTCGCATTGTCGGCGAGTACGGGACGCGAATTCGCGCAGCCGAAGATCAATGATCCCATCAGTAAAATTAGCAAAGCGCCTATCCACGCGCGTGCCGCGCGAGGGTTTGGTTCATGGAAATCAATTAGCATAGTAAAATCATACTTAGGAAAATCCTAAAAAGGAACAGGGGGAGGGCGTTCTGTGACAACTTCAATAGAACATGTTTACAGATAGAGGGAAGTTTTGATTAGGTTGGCACGATTTTCTCTGACGCTCAGCTTCTCCGGCGCCGGAGAAGCAAGGCGTCATCGCAGGGCGGGCGAGCTGGCGGCTAATGCATAGAGATTAGAAAATATTTTTTTTGAGGAGTGCAGTTCCTGAGAACTAATTGGTGGGAAACTCCGATCGGTGAAACCGGCGCACAGCCAAACCTCAGTTTGGCGATATATCGCCGGAGAAAGAATAAATCTCTCTCCGGCATCAATTCTTAATATTATCCGAGCAGTTTCAGAGCGGCCTGCTGAATTTGGTTCGCCTGACCTAGAACCGACACTCCCGCCTGCAACAAAATCTGGTTGCGAGTCAGTAGTGAAGTCTCTTCTGCTACATCCGTGTCGCGAATTCGCGAATTGGCTGCAGACAGATTCTCATGCGATACCGCTAAGTTTTGGATCGTCGAAGTTAAGCGGTTCTGCATAGCGCCGAAATTCGCGCGCATAGCATTCACCGAAATCATCGACTGATCGACAACCGCGATACTGCCCTGGGCCATCTCCTTCGTCGCTAAGGACTCGGCAGTTAAGCCGAGAGACTCGAGCGTTGAACTCGCGGCGGAAGCATTGAATGAAATCCGGTCTTTAAAAGGATCGTTATGCACACCCACCTGGATGTCCATGATCCCGCCGGTTCCGTTCAAAAGATCACGTCCGTTAAAGGCAGTGACCTCGGCGATTCGCTGAATTTCCGATTTCAGCTGCTGATATTCAACATCCAAAAACTTGCGTTCAGTGTCGCCGACTGTGTCGGACGACGCTTGGATCGCGAGTTCGCGGAGTCGAATCAGCATGGAGCTGACTTCGTTCAAACCGCCTTCAGCGATTTGCACCAGCGAAATACCATCTTCCGAGTTTCGACTAGCTTGTCGAAGACCGCGGATCTGGCCTCTTAAGTTTTCAGAGATCGCCAATCCGGCTGCATCATCAGCGGCTTGGTTAATTCTGAACCCTGAACTCAATCGCGCGAGCGACTGCTCCAGGCCTCTGTTTGTCCCCATTAAATTCTTCTGTGCGTTCAATGACGGCACATTAGTGGAGATACGTAATGACATTGCTATCCTCCTTGCATTACCCAAATCCTCCTTGATAAGTGCCATCCAATTGGCAAACAGACACATACTATGTCTGGATTAATAAAAAGCCGTTCAAGGCCCTTCAATGTCTCTATTCGGAACATAAAATAGGGGATTAGAGGCTAGTTTGCGCCATTCCGATCCAGGACCAAAGCCGGGCCTGAACCGCCGCTCTAAATATCTCCTATAGTTATCCCTCAAGTCAGGACTGTTGCACCACTCGGCAATAATCGATAATATTCTTATGGCACTACGATGTTTGATGGCTTTTCTAATCTTTGTATCCATCGGATGTAATGCACGCTTCTCATCGAGTAGGTTGGAGGGCAATAGCTCTCAAGGCCCGACCCCGAATCCTGGCCCAAATCCAAATCCAAATCCGAAGCCCGAGGAGCCTTGGCAAGGGGGATTTTTAAAAGTCGGTTGCGATTTCAAGCATGGGCGGGATATTCGCTCTTTAGGGCAAGCTGGAATGATTGACAAAGCAGGCACTGATTTTCAAGGGACCTCTTGGGAAATGATTCAGTTTGCTGAAGAGGGTTGGATATGGGTGGAAATAAAATTTCCGGGCCACGATGCCACCCAGATACCGGTGAGTAAGCCTAAAACGGTGAGTGTTGAATACTATATCTTTTTTAGGCCCGACCCGTGGCATAACCGAGAATTTTTTGAAATTCGCCGAACTGTAACCGGTGAGTTTCAAGCCGACCAAGACTTGGTAGTTCGCTGGCCGGTCACTAAATCTTATTTAAAATGCAAAATCGAGAAGCCTCAGCAATAAATAAAAGCTGAGCACCACGAATCCAGCGATCAGCAAAATAATAATCAACACAGTCGTCCACACGAACACGCCTGATCGTTTCACTGCGCTTTGCGGAATTGCTAAATAGCGTTCTAGTAATATTAAATTCTTGAGATTTGATTTCCACACAAAGTCGAATAAATTCCCGAAGAAAGGAATAAGATCGACCACGTTCTCAACTAAAACATTAAATCCCATTCTTATCAATACGACCGGCGGGCAACCAAGTAGAGCAGCGCGAATAATGATGTAAACTGAGGTCGTACCGGTCAAAAAATCCCCGACGCCTGGAATGAGTCCCAAGATCGCGTCCCAACCAAAACGAAATCCACCGGGTCCCTCGTACTTTGAATCTAAGAACCCACTTAATTTTTTTAAATCTTCCGGTGCGTTTTGCATCTTGCGTAGAAAGCTATCACCAAGGGCATTCGTGTTGCAACACTTGTACAAATCAAGGTAGCGTCTACCCATGGCAATCAGAATATCATCTCTCTTGTTTTGCGATGACGTCCGAAATGAGGAAGGCAAAAAGCTTTCCCTCATGGGTTTATACAACGAAAAAATCGTTTTTGAGGCGCCTCCCGGCCAGGAGTTAAAATGGCCGCTTTCTGCTCGGCTCGCTACATTTATCCGTTTAGAAATGCTCGCCACAGATCCAAGGCCAGAGGATTTCAAATTCGAACTCCTGCTTAATGGCAAAGTGCTTATTCAGATCGACGGTAAGATTAAAGTTCAGCAGCATGCCACAATGGCAAATCTTTCGATCAAAGGCGAAGGAGTGCCACTATCTCCAGGCAACCTCGGCTGTAAGCTAACTTTAATTGGAAATGGCAAAGTTATTTTGGATGAGCAGATCCCAACAGCGCTCGTGATCGACTCGGCGCCGCCTCGTAAGTAGTTACTTCAAGAGCTTTTGAATTTCTTTAGCTTCGCTATCAACATAACTCCGCAAGTAAGTGATAGCCACTTTATCGTTAGACATTGCTTTAAGACGAAGAAGAACTCCATCAACGTGGGCATCGCCCACAATGACGGTGAGCAATTTTGATTTTTTGGAATAGTCGCAAAGAAGATCGCCGATTTTTCCTGTGAAGTAGCGATCTCTTGGCTCTCGTTCGACTCGATTCAAGTAGGAGCCAGGCAATGGCTTATCTGGTTCTAAATTTCCGAGTCTCTCTAAATCGGTTTTACTGAGAAGATACTCTTTTTCAAAACCATTGACGTCTTCCGGGAATTCACTATGGGTGAGATTAACAATCTGGATGTGCAGTTCATTCATGAATTTTTTAAGTACGTCCGGGGGGAAGTCCTTGAGGATACTTTCAATGTTATGGACTGACTTTGGAAAATCCGCCAAATTGCTTTCGCCTTCTTGTTTAAACTTTTTATGCATAGGATCCAAACGCGAAAGCAGCTTTTTAAAGTCGGGACGATCTCTCAACTTTTCATATGCCCCGCGAAACAGTGGGTTCGTAATTATGTTTGCACTAATTTGAACTAGCGATGAACGTCGTACCCCATAAAAGAGGGCGTCTCTTTGAATGTCATAACTGGTTAACAAGCCTGAGAGCGCCGGCGATTCAATTGTATGAATGTGTGGCGAGGAAACCGCCTTAAATCGGTTTTTTAAGAATAACTCTTTTCCTGTCCAAGGTAGCGCCGGGGCGCCATCCACGATCTCTGTCGCCACCGGCATGCCTGTCTTAGCACTTCTTGAAAACACAGCTTTTTGGATAGCGAGCGAAGATTCGCTATCATGCTTCTCACCAATAACGAGGACCTTCGGAATGGGTTCAAGCGTTGAAAGATCGCAGCGGGTTCGAATATGACTGCAGTCGCGGCATTGCCAGCTGCGTTTGATGGGACCCAAAATGTTCTTCGCTAGGTTGAGAGCCGAGTTGTAGATTCCGGCGCAAATGCCTGGTTCAGATTGTGCGAATGCGGGCCCACTGAAAAGGATGAATAGAGATAAAGATAAAAGGCGCAAATAAAGCTTCACGCCTCCGTATCGACGTCTCTAGGCGCGAAATTTACTCATATAGTTCTAAAGTTTCAAATCTTAACCGGTAGCTCGAGCTAAGGCTGCCACAGCGACGCTGGGAGATTTGTCTCAGCTCGAAATCACCTTGAATTTGCTCGAAGATCTGGTTGTTGAGATGGCAACCATCAAAGCCGCGCAGCTCGACTGCAGTCCAGTTTGCGGTGAAAGCCGCTTTCTCATTGGGTTTAGCGAGTTTAAGAGGCTCGTAATAAAGTTGAAGGTAGGCTTCAGTACTTACAAATTCATCCAGTCCTCCGGTGCAGCGAACGGAAACATTTGTTGCGCCCATTTCAACGAGGAGACTTTCGGCAGCGGACTGGGCACTGTCGCAAGAGTAATAGATTTTATTTCCGAATCCCGCATCAGAACGGATGACAATATCCTTTGCGACCGAAAAGCGATTTGCACCGACCAAATCCGCAGATGCCAATGACGCAAAACCGGCCACTAATAACAGAACAGCATTTCTTAAAAACATAGCTCCTCCCGGAGAGAAAAATAGCTTAAAAATGAATCTGGCTCCTAGCGCCACCAATGGCAAGCGCTTTCAGCGATGAAGCGATTGACGATACTGTAAATGAGACCCATATTCTTATCATGACAGAGATCATTGAGACCAACCTAGCGACCAGACAGAACCTTAAGGAGCTTGGCGTTGATCTCGACAACAAAATTAGTCTGCTAGAGTCACGACTGACAATAAAACTAGGAACGATCATATCAATTGCGATCGGTGTCGCCGTAACACTTTCAAAACTAGTTTAGTTCGCACGTGCTGAGTACCGCTGCGTCGAAGCTATTTAGCTACCCCAACCCGGCTTTCCAGTCGGCCTTGAGAGTGGCGTATAACGGATCAGCTTCAACGCGATCCCAAATGGCCTTAAATATTTCTGCCGACTTCGCTTTCACCGGATCATTTGTTATGGGGAGAATTTCAGATTTGTAAGGCTCAACTAGCAAGACGCCTTGTTCGCCGATTCCAACGCGGTAGAGATCGGGGTTCGCTCTCAAATTCAGCTTTCTGTAATTTCGTGAGTAATCGAAGGCCATCGTAGGGCAATTTACATGAAAAAGGGGTGAATGGATATTTGTCCATTCACCCCACGAGAAATTTCGCAGGAAACAAGATTTATCAGTCACCACCGAGTACGCTCGGGTGGTTTAGAGCTCAAACATCCTGTTCGAGCTCTTTTCTGGTGAGCTAAAGACCTGAACCAGGGGACTATTCGGTTAAGTAATTAACCGAAAGTCTTGTTCAGCAATCCTAGAGCTGTCTGAGCAGTTTGGTTTGCCTGTGCAAGAACACTAACGCCCGCATTGAGGAGAATATTATTTCTCGTCAAGTCCGCAGTCTCTTCAGCGACATCGACGTCTCTGATTCGGCTGTTTGCAGCGGCCATGTTCTCTACTGACACAGCGATGTTACTAATTGTTGATTGTAAGCGGTTTTGAATCGCACCAAAGTCGGCGCGCATTGCGGAAACGCTAACAATTGCTTGGTCGATGGCGGACAGCGAGTTTTGCGCTGACGCTTTATCGGCCACGCTTGTCAGGTTCACGCCGAGAGCAGCCGAGTTGGCGTCTGCTTTCGAAGCGTCGAACGAGAGGCGATCAATATTCGGATCATTTCTTGTTCCCACTTGGAAATCAAGAATTGAACCGGTTCCGCTTAGGAGCTGAGTTCCGTTGAACTCGGTGCCGTCGGCGATACGATCGATTTCCGATACGAGTTGGTCATATTCCACGTTAAGGAACTGACGCTCCACCGGACCGATGGTATCTGAAGCCGCTTGCACTGAGAGTTCCCGCAAACGAATCAATATAGAACTGACTTCGTTTAAGGACCCTTCAGCCACCTGCACGAGCGATACACCGTCCTGGGCGTTACGTTGAGCTTGCTTTAAGCCCCGTATTTGCGCTCGTAAGTTTTCTGATATCGCTAATCCAGCAGCATCGTCGCCGGCGCGATTAATTCGGTAGCCTGAAGACAATCTCTCCAAGCTCTTATCCAAACCTAACTTTGTGCCCATTAAATTCCGCTGGGCATTCAAAGACGCGGTATTGGTGTTAATTCTCAAGCCCATTTTTCTTCCTCCTTGAAGAATCAGACATCAATCCTTGATGTCTGCCAGTCACCATCATGGCAACCGGGTGGGACGGTATCTTCTCCCCCCACTGATCGGCGTCTCACAATGAGGCTTTAGGGTTTTCGTATCACCTTGAGATAATTAGGACCAAAGTCGCGGAGACTGTCGGAATGTTTGTAAACGTTCAGCTGGTTACTCGTTCTGGTAGAGGCCGTAAACACTGTCCCATTTTAAACTTTCTAAGCGCTTGAATTTGTTCATCTACTTAAATTGTTTACGCTAATGCTTAGCCGCAGGACGGCAATAATGATTGGACACTTTTTTGAGACTTGTCCTTCGTAAGTTGTCGATTGCTGGTCAAACGTGAGCTGGACCAATGGCTAGGCGATTGCTCCACATCACGGTGGCTCAAGGTCCATGTACAAAAGGTAGGTGTCCAATGGGAACCAATAGCTTCATCAAAAAGACGTTACTAATAAGTATGGTCATGTGGTTATGGGGATGTACTGCGGACACAACGTCGTTCACTAGCGATGTTTCACTCCAGGCCCTTTCAGACGACAACACTCCTCTTATAGATGACAACACGGCGCCACCTCCAATAAATGATGGTGGTACGGTAACACCTCCGCCGCCTCCTCCGGGAGATAATGGTGGTGACGTCGTAATCGTAGATCCTCCAATTGTTCTCGATCCGCCCATTATTATAGATGACGGTCCTTCAAATCCACCGCCACCTCCTGCTGATGATGTGGTAGTGAATCCTCCTCCTCCACCTCCTGTTGATGACGGTGGTACAGTTGCGCCACCGCCCCCTCCGCCTCCTCCTCCTCCTGGTGATGATGTGGTAGTGAATCCGCCCCCACCACCTATTGATGACGGTGACGATGGTAGTAGTGACGACGGCAGTAGTGATGATGGAAGCAGTGATGATGGTGAGCCAGATACAGATGGTGGCTTGCGCGCTGATTGTATCAAGCACATCCGCGGCGACAGTGCTCCACGCTGCGAGAACAAGTCTAAAGGCGAGCGAACGCAGAACCTGACAGTCGGTATCGTGGACACGCTCTCCATTGAGAATGTTCGCGGCAGCACTCAAGTGAAGTATGCAAAGAATCTGACGCTCATGAAAAACGTCAGAGGCAATGCTCACGTGAATGCAGGCACCGCGGGACCGGTTAGCGATATCGGCGGCTACTTATGTCTGTCTGCGGACACGATTGAAAGCTACTCGAACTCGCACGGACGTGGTGTGCTACACGCCAATCAGATTGGTAAAATTGAGTTCACATCGGGCCGACTTGATATATACGGTGCCCATGTTGCCGAACTCACCACTGATAACGGCAAAGTCTGCCTCTATGACGGCGCGACTGTAGGGACCGCGAACCTCGGCAAGTCTGGCCACATAAAGGTCTGCAACTAAAGGGTACCAGTACACTTTCAAGGATGCAGCGCGCACATATACTTAGAACTTGGACGGAGACTGGAAACAGTCTCCGTTTTACGTTGGAGTTTAGCGGCCGGGAGAACTTTTCGATTGTGGTGTACTCGGGCTGCCGAAGAGAACCAGATCCACGGCCTCGAAGAGGGTTCCTATTTTCCTCTGAATTAGAAATTTTGTATCGATGAGATTTGATTTGTTTTCGATCACTTGAGATGTGGTTTGAGAGTAGCTCTGGATCATCCCCAATCCATCTTTTATCAGGTCTACTTTTTCGCCACGCTCTATTCGCTTTAGGAATTCGGATAAATTCATTTCTATCTGGCGTAGATTTGCCATTAGTACGCGATCTTTTTTCGCATAGCCGCGCTCTTCATTGTAGGAAACTTCCATATCGAGTTCCAGATCGCGCCAAACACCATCGCGCTCATCCATGGCTGCGGCAACCGCGACGTCGGCCGCCTGCGCCCGCGGGATCTGACCAAGATCAAAACCCCATCTGAGCGTCAAAGAAGTCGTAGTACTTTTGGAGCGAGAATTTGAAACGTCACTAGCCGACCGATCTCCCGACTTATAACTTTCTAAATAAATTTTAGGAAGAAATCCGGACTTCTGAGCTTTTGAAAGTTCCTGACTTCGGTCAATGGCGAAGTTTCTAACCAGGAGATCGGGACTTTTCTCGCGTGCGATTTCAAGGGCTTCTTCGCGGGTCGGGGGGATTCTAAGACTTGAAATGACTTCATCGAAACCATCGAGAATTTCCGGAACCGGCGTCGTCACAAGAGCTAGAAAGTTTCGCGACTGAGTTTCAAGTTTAAGCTGCATTGAAAGCCGTGTAGCACTAACGTTGTTTAGCGATTCATTGATACGGTTTTTCTCGTCCGTCGTTTCGGCTTTGCCCAAAAAAATCTGCAAGATGCGTTCGAGTTCAGAAATCATGACCAGGTACTGGCGAAAAGTCAGAACGAGAGTGAATACCATTTGTACGCTTGTGGCTAAACCGCCCTTGGTATCTGGGTTTCGCGTGTTCGTGGAATTCGCTAGTGCGGTTTGCTGCTTCACGTTCGCATCTGCGGCTCGTGCCCTGTAGTATCTGGACGGATCAAATAATGTCAGCGCGGCGCCCACAGAGCTTCCTCCGGAATCGGAATCGCGGTGAACCCAAGGTTTGCCGTCGGAAGTCGAATCACGAGACGTGTGGCTGCGGGACAAGCTCAGCGAAATGGACGGAAACATATCCATCCATGCGACCTTCGCTTGCAAACGAATCTCTTCTAAACGCTTTTCATTGGCCTGCATTTTTGGGTTCTTTTCAAAGGTCGTGTGAATGGCCTCTTGCAGAGTAAGTGCATTCGACTGAGCAGCTACGCAACTGGTAAGGATAAAAACGATTCTAATGAGGAAAGGTTTCATTTTTTTACCCGGCGAGTACTCGTGCGCCCTTTTAGTTTGGCTGAGTCTGTATTATCCTCTGGCATTCGCGCAATAGCTTGGGCGACAGGTTCATTTACACCCACTGTTTGGCCCTCAACGTCTATGTAAGTTTTTATGAAAATGAGCCGGGGTTTGAGTGGATTGGAAAGATCGAGTTTATAAATTTGCTTCCGATTGTCTGCCCCAGAAAAAGAGAAGCGATGAATTTGAAGGCTTCGGTTTTCGACTAACGAAATAGGTATGCTCAGCTCAAACGATATGAATTCAAGAGCAAAAGGTCCGCTTTCCGGAGATTCAACTCGTTTTAGATTCAAGGAAATATGGTTGTCCGTTGGGTTCAACGCGGAATTGAAGCTTGCCGGCGCGGGGTCGATTTCTACTGAGGAAATTCGGTACGCACTTGGAGTCCAAGTAGCTATGCCAAATTTCAAATCCATTTGGTGGTGTCCAGGTTCGTTCGTGCGCATTTTACTCTGCAAAAGTTTAACGCCTTTTATTTCGGCTCCCGGCATATTTTCAGACTGCAATAGTTTCACGCAACGGTAGCCGTCCGCAAAGCAGGGGACGACCCAAAGAAGCGCGGTTAAAAACACTAATGTCTTTTGCATATATAGGGGGTTTATGAGGTCGCATCCACCGCTGTCAACGCGCCGCTCATTGCGACCGAAGCGGCATATATTTTATCGGCAGCGGTAGGTAAAAAAGGTATATGCCGGATTGCCCGGCCGCTCACGGCGTTCGACCTCTTCGAAGTGAAGTGGGTCAATGGCTGGATACTTAGCATCGCCCTGAACGGTCTTATGAATTCTGGTGAGATAAACGATGTCCACGAGAGCTAAGGATTGTTTATAAATCTCGCCGCCGCCAATGATGAAAATTTCTTCACCATATTCAGGGATCTTAGACTGGCAGTACTCAATCGCCGCATCCAATGTTGGAACAACAGCTGCACCGGGGGCATGAAAGTCCTTTTGCCGGCTGATGATGACGTTTGAGCGGTTGGGGAGAGGCCTACCCATCGACTCATAAGTCTTACGCCCCATGATGATCGAATGACCGTTGGTTTTGTCCTTAAAAAACTTCATGTCTTCCGGCACGTTCCACGGCAGCTTGTTACCAGCCCCGATCACGTTGTTTTCGCTAGCCGCGACGATATGAGACAAAATCATAGATTCCTCCGAAAGGTGCCCGTCGACTTTCTGTCCATATTTGCGTCATGATTCCCAA
>JAYSTF010000158.1:0-6951 GCA_043720065.1 Pseudobdellovibrionaceae bacterium
CATACCCGCATGACTCGGGCTCTTTATCGATGGCTAGTCGTTTAAAGGTTAATCGTAACACTAACAACCAATCTGCCGGTTTATCCCGGCGCACGGAGAACTTATGTATAGAGCTTTAGGCCTCGTGGCCTGTCTAATATTGATCGGCAACCAAGCATCGGCTTTCGAAGGCCAAATCACCGGAACAGTAGCGCAGAAAAGTGGATCGATAGGTCCTGAGCTGGCAGTCGCACTGAAGGTGAAGGATTCAACTGACATCTTTAAGTCCGAAGGCATCGTGAGTCGAAAGTACGTGATTGAGGTTAGCAAACAGCAGGATGGAGTGACATATCCGATGCTGCGTTATTCACAACTTCAGTCAAAACTGAAAGCTGCAGCGATCTTTAAGGCCGATAACAAGAGCCTCGTTGAAGTCAGAACTCCTGTGGAGTCTTTTGACTACGTCACTTACGACACAGTTTTCATCTTCGAGAACTTAAATGTAAAAGGTCAGTTCCGCTGCTCGAGCAATACGAAATTAGCGAAGTGCCAGCTCCAGCTAAAGGTAACTTCGAGCGCCGCTCCCACTGAGCAAGAAATCAGTGGAATGCTTGAGTACATTCCTACTGCTGCAGCCTTCAACATCCCCTACTTCAAAGTCGATTAATGATCGTCCGAGACCCGCCCCGGGGCGGGTCACTTTCGTGTGCGAACCAACCGGAACCCGAAAAATTCGTAAAACTGATCGGGGGTTTGGCCGTAGCGCATGGAGGATCTTACGTGGCGGGGCCAGCCCATGAAGCTGCCGCCGCGCAACGTTCGCCTGGTGTCGGGTGCCCAAGTTGGTAAATCGCTGCCGGGATAAAATTTGTAGAGATCTTCGGTCCATTCCCAGACGTTGCCGTGAACGTCGTATAGGCCGAAGGCATTTGCGGGCAATGAGGCGACCTTGTGAGTTTGATCGCCAGAATTAAATTCGTGCCAGGCATATTTGCCGACTAGAGCGGCATCATCACCGAACGAAAAAGCTGTCGCGGTGCCAGCGCGAGCGGCGTACTCCCATTCTTTCTCCGATGGCAGGCGATAAATATAATCTTGTTGGGAATCGTTCAGCCGATTAATAAAATCGTGGATCTTATTCCACGTCACATTTTCCACGGGATGATCGGCGCAAACTTGTACGCCATTTATTTCCGCGTAATTTTCCGGGCAGAAATTTTTCGTGCGAAAGTAGGAAGGGTTGTGGCCCATCACCGCTACCCACTGAAGTTGAGTCACTTCGGTGGTTTGAATTTCAAACTCCGTCCCAACCGTTACTTCATAGCGCGGTCCTTCGTCAGGATAACGATCGACTTCCGCTTCAGGACTTCCCATTAAAAAATTCCCGGCGGGAATTGTGACGAACGCAAAATTTAAAAGCAGCTGGATGTACATTAGATCTCCACTCCGCCCTCTGATTCCAGAGGGGCTAATCCTTGTAAGTAGCGTTGCATACCATTGTGAATTTCCCGGCGGAGTTGGCTGAACTCTTCTGCGGGGATTTGGATACTTGCGTGGTCCTTAAGTGCTGGCTGCAAGAGGGCCGCATAAGCGGATTGGCCAGAGTGGGCGCCAAGAATATAAAGAAGTTTTGCTTCAAACTGCAGCCGTAAAACATCAGCGTGATAGGTGGTTTCGGCAGCAAACAAGCCGTTGCCTAAAATATCAAACAGTTCTGGTGCGTCCTCCACGCCTGGCTGCGCGACCTTAGCGATTAATGAAACCATTTCGAGCGCCAATTCCAAGCGATCAAGACGATCTCTTAGACCATCGAACCCTTTTATGAGCTCCGCCTCTTGCAAAGTGTGAAGCGGTGATTCGTCTCCACGGTGAGGCGCCGCTTTGTATAGAGCATTAATATAATGGGTGGGCTCTAGCACTCCACCGCCGAAGCGTTTGCGGCTATTGGCGGCGCCGCGTGCGAGAAAGTGAATACGGCCGCCTTTTGGCGTAATGCCGTGAACGAGAATGTCGGACTCCCGCCATTTCATCGCTCTTAAAATAATCACTTTCTCTTTCACACTTTCATCCTTGGCCGACGGACGTAAAACAAAGCCCCGAGCATTCCCCAAGCTAAGAGCGCGATCTGAAAAGCTGTGATCGCGGTTTGGCCGAGGAGAGATTTTTCTCCCGAGTACATTTGAAATAGCACTAAAAATGCGACTTGTCCCACGCCAAGACCGGCTGGCGCGATAGGTACAGAAGCGATAATCGATCCTAGGGGCACGGCAAATAAATAAGTGGCAAGACTGACATCCCGTTCACCAATCGTGTGACCAACGAGCATCATGAAGGCGATCGAGAAAAACTGGGCGACAATACTCAACCCGAAGGCAAAGAAGAGCTTCGGCTTGCGCTCGCCGTAACCTTGTGCAGCTTGATAAGCCTTTATTAGTTTCTCTGACATTGGCAGTCTGCCTAGAGCGGACTCAACCCTAAGCAGCCGCTTCAAGCGCTTGGAAAACGACGCAAACCAAAACGTCGTCATAAATAAAAACAAACCTAGTGTCGCAATGGAAAGGCTAACCAGCTGATTATTACTTTGAATGCGCTCCAAATTAAATAGGATCGCACCCGTCCCAATGACAACCATCGCATACAAGCCAAGCAGGCGATCAACGACCACAGTAAGAAGAGCGTCCATTCGCCGTTCACGGTGCTCCTGCACAATGTAATACGCACGAACGACGTCGCCGCCGACGGACCCAGGAAGCGCATAGTTGAAGAACAATCCGATATGAAAGAGCTTCCAGGTTTCCACAAATCGGGCAGGAAGATTGCGCGCTTCAAGAAGCAAAAACCAGCGCCAAACCTGAAGGGTAAGAGAGATTCCAACCAGGCTCAAACCGGCAATCAAGACGACGGGATCCGTTAATTGTTTTAAAACTGAGAGGTCGAGCAGCCCCTTATAGAATAAAAGGGCTATTAACCCTACTGCGACAGCGAATTTGACGAATGTCAGGATGGACGACCTCACAGGGGTTAGGTTATGTTCCTTCCATTGGTTTTACAAGGAGAGCTCTAGGATGGATATAGCGGTCATTGGCACCGGATACGTTGGTTTGGTCGCGGCGACTTGCTTTGCCGACGCCGGGCACCACCTGGTTTGCGTCGATTCTAACCTAGATAAACTCTCGATCCTGCGCGAAGGCAAAACCCCGTTTTATGAGCCGGGATTAGAAGACCTTTTCTTGCGCAGCCGAAAGCGCATGGATTTCGTTGATAATGTGGCCGATGCCGCAGAATCCTGCCCTTTGATTTTCGTCGCCGTCGGCACACCCGAACTTCCGGATGGTAGCGCGGATATGGAGCCTACGTTCCGTGTGCTGCAAAAGATTTCAAAAGCCGCAACCGGGCCACGAATAGTAGTTTTAAAGAGCACCGTCCCCATTGGAACTGCTGAGCGCGCTTCCCAGTACTGCCGCGATCACTGCCCTCACGAAATTGAGATCGTCAGCAATCCAGAATTTTTACGCCAAGGTGCCGCCGTCGAGGATTTTTTAAAGCCTGATCGCGTCGTGATTGGCTGCCAAACAGAGCGGGCGCGCGAAACGATGAAGGAGCTCTACGAGCCCTTCCTTCGTGGTCGCGGACAAATGTTTTTCATGGATAATGCTTCAGCCGAAATGGTGAAATACGCCGCAAATTCTTTTCTTGCCCTTAAGATCAGTTTTATAAATGAGCTGGCCCTCCTCGCCGACCGGCTAAATGCCGACATCGATAAAGTTCGCGAAGGCTTCACCGCCGATCACCGAATCAATCCGGCGTTCTTTAATCCTGGCATTGGTTATGGCGGCAGCTGTTTCCCGAAAGACGTGCGAGCGCTTATTCACAGTGGCAAACAAGTCGGAGTCGATCTTAAAGTGCTGCAAGCCGCCGACGACGTAAATGAACGACAGAAAAATATTTTGACGGAACGCTTGCACAAAAGATTCGGCGACCTTCGTGGCCTTAAGATCGCGGTTTGGGGATTGGCGTTTAAACCGCGAACTGACGATGTTCGCCGCGCGCCCTCCATACGAATCATTGAAGACTTAATTCGGCACGGCGCTATAGTTTCCGCTTATGATCCTGTTGCAATGGCAAATGCAAAAGAGGCGTGCATTGCTAAGTTCAATGCCGCTGAATCCGCGCTCGAAGCAGCTGCTGGAGCCGACGCATTACTGATAGTTACGGAGTGGAGTGAATTTAAAGGCGTCGATTTAATGGCTTTAAAGACTCAGCTAAAACAGCCCGTGCTTTTTGATGGGCGCAACCTTTTCAACCCCGCTAAGATGGCGGCTTTGGGTTTTGAATATTACGGTATCGGCAGACAAGTGAAGAATCAGGTACAGCCACGAATTAGATAAAGAACCAGAAGAACGGGAATCGGAATTCCCAGAGCCCAAAGCGCGATCCAACCAAGTTTCCCGTTCTGGTTGTTAATCACTTCTAAAATTTTCTGATCCATAATTGCCCCCTTATTAAGGTACTGAGCAATTAATAGGCAAAGTCCGGGCCAAGGGTTGTTTACGAATGGTTAAAGAGCGGACTGAACAGCAAGAATTTCCGCACGAATGACCTTCAAATGTTCGACGAGTTCAGGACTCAGCAGGTCGTGATCCAGAATCAGCGAACCCCGAACCATCTCGTCTGTGAAACCATAATTTACTAACCAAGCCATCGCCTTTGTGGCGCGCCAGCGGTTAAGACTTGTGGTTTCAATCGGCGTGGGTTCGCCCGCGGCCGGGATCAAAAGTCCCATTCGGTCGGCAAGTCTCTCCATTACGGCCAACCCGTCCATGTCTTTCCAATAAATAATGGCGCGATCTGGGACTCGATGAGTTCCCGCAGGGAACGCCGGGAAAGCGCCAAATGTGGTCGCGAGATCTTCAAAACGCTCAATAGCCATCGGATTAACAAGCTCTTGATTTTTCAATGTCAAAACGCTTGGTAAAGCGTCGATAGGCAGGCCTGTGCTCTCCACAAATTGAATTGGCCAGCGCACTCGGGCAGAGGTCAAAATAACGGCAAGTCTGGGCCCAAGGGAGTTCACCCGGATAAGATGCCGCGGGAACTGAGTCGTTAGCGGCAAATAACGATGATGAAAATGAGAAACGCGAATCAAAAAAAATTTGGCTGTTTCACTTAAGCGCTCAAGAGCTTCTAGCTCATTGAGCCTGCCAAGCAGTGGATCATCTTCGCTCACAAGCACAAGCAATGCATCGGCATCGATCGCCTGGTTAAGTTCATCCGGGCGAGACATGAGCTTCGCATCCAACCCTTGAACGGTACAGCCTTCGGCCGCAAGGCCAGCCACTGCCGTCTCTAGCATCGGATCGATGCCGCGAAAAAAATAAATTTTCTTTTTATGAGGAAACTGGCGCACAATACCGAGCGTTACTTCTTTAAGCGCCTGCCTGGGACCGGCCACGATTTTTAGAGAACCGCCGTTTGGCGCAATGCCGAGTGCAGCTTCCGCTTTGTCATTCAACTCCTGCCAAACGAAGGGCGGTTGAAAATCAATATGCACAAGTCACCTAACGGATGCTTTTAAGGAAGTTGAAAAACTTGGACTCAATAGCGTCGAGCTCCATCGCCGACTTACACTTCGCACAAGCAATTGAGGGCGGCTTAAAATTATAGCCCGCAGTCATCGAAGCATATTCGTAGTCGACGCTTCGCTTGAGGGGAATGGTCTCTTCGCGACTGCAATTCTCACATGCGTAAGGCGCTAATAAGCTCTCGATTGTTCCATTGTTGGGCAAAAAGCCTGCAACCATGTTTACCTGATTCACGATCAGTGTTGGGCAGCTGTGAAATTCAATCTGTAGCGTCTTTGGAAACTGGCCTGCCCAATGGATCCAGTTTTTAACGCCAATGGAATTCATGTAGTTCACACCACTTAAATCCATAGTCATTTTTTTAACGCCGGCAAAGTTTAAATTAAATAGGCCAGCGTTCTCCCCGACGTAACCGGTAACGGTTACTTGCAAGACGTCATCTACTTTTTTAGCTTCGACTTTCGCTGAGGCCACTTCAAGTCCTTTCTAAATTCCGGCTTTTTGTCTCTCTTCATCATCGAGCCGGCTAGGCATGCCGCCTTTTAAGTTGGGACGATAAGCTAGGTGCTGAATGTCATAGGTGAAGGCCGAGCCGTTAAGGCCGGGTGTTTGCCACTCTGGACCCATGCGAATCGCATCCACTGGACAAGCTTCCTCACAATAGCCGCAGAACACGCAGCGAAGAATGTCGATCTCGTAGGCGATGGGGTATTTCTCGACCGTAGGATCGTCATGCTCTGCCGCTAAAATTTTAATACACTGGGCCGGACAGTTTGTCGCACACAGCATGCAGGCCGTGCAGCGAAGGGAGCCATCTTTCTTTACGGTCAATACGTGATTGCCTTTGAACCTTGGGCCATATTGGTAGTGCTCTTCCGGATAGTTCAACGTGATCATCTTCTTTTGATTGAAGATGTTGCGAATCATGGTTTTGAACGTGGTGCCAAGCCCTACGAGAATTCCAGGCAGATACCATTTGGATTTCGCATCCGGCTGTTTTACCACGCTCATAAATGACCTCTAGCCGCCGTAAAATGATTTTGTTTGATCTCCCGGCGAGGCAGATCAACCACCACTTCTTCCAGTGGCGAGCCAGCGAAAAGACCGCTAAGTTCGGTTAAGTTCAAAGCCTGCTCCACGAGGAGCCCGCCCTGCCTGATCTTCTGGGCGCGGCCTTGATAGTTGATAAATGTTCCGTCTTTTTCAAAATACGTCTTCATTGGAATCTGCCACAACGCACCGGCCGTCGACTTTAGGTCCGGATGTGAGAACGCCGCCATCCACACCAAATTCTGTGCCTTTTTAAACAGCGCGAGCTTTTCTAATAAATCCGGATAAACTGCGGGATTCTCAGGGCCAGCGACGATAAGCGCAGTCACCTGACCGTTGT
>JAYSTF010000159.1:0-2629 GCA_043720065.1 Pseudobdellovibrionaceae bacterium
CAAGATCGCTTGAAGCAATCTCAATCACTTCGTCCTCAAGATTACGCGGCCACGAAAACTTCGCCTCTTCGAGACGCTTCAGCCAAAGCGCAAATCCGCTTACGTCAAAATAAAGCATCTTCATGTGCGTGCGGCGTTTGTTGCAAAATATAAACAACGACGCCTTTTTTAAATCGAGTCTCATCTCCTGATCGACAATCACGCTTAAGCCATTGATGGACTTACGCATGTCCACGGGACGCCGATAAATATAAATGAAGTCAAAACTAGAAATGGATTTCATTTATCACCGATCAAATTGTGGATAAGTTGGCCTAGCCACTTTGGATCGGGCAGTTGTGGATAACTTTTTGGTTTTGTAGTTGCCGGCATAACATGCGCCGACTCCGCAACTGTCGGCTGAATCCTCGAAAATCCAACCGCCGCAGGCGATTTCCGCGATTTGCTAGCCCGGCCACGATGATACATAAATTTACCGTAGTCTAAGTTGTGCTCTCGGCAATATGCCACGATCGATCCAGAATACTTTTTGGCGAGTTCGATGTGTTCGAGAAAACTCTTTGAATCAGTAAGGCCTTGTGGCAAATCCATACCGCCTCCGTTTGAAATCTTCGGCGGATTCTAAATTATAAAGCCTCAGGTGAATAGAGTGGGGCCGATAGGCCGCTTACTGAACTCTACAAACGAAAGGAGAAAGATATGATTCATTATGGTTATGATTATCGGAATGCCTGGGACTTTGATAAAGGACTTGTCGCTTTGAACCTAATTTTGTTCAAGCTACTCCCTATTTGGGTCCAGCTTTGTTTAGCAATTCACTAATCTAAGGTCTTAAGGGCTTAAGGGAGGGGCTTCGGCACTACGTTCGCTCACTAAGATCCTACGGATCTTGGGCGCGGCGGGTCCCGGCCTTTGATCACGACCCATCTCAAAAAAGCCGTGTTCCCGTTTTGGAATTTTGCACTTCAATGCGCATAACTTAATTATTAAATCGATTACAGTGATGCGCGGAGGTGAAATTCCGAATCGGGAACACGGCTTTTTTGCGAGCGCTCATTGCGCGGGGCGGGTCAGGAATGCAGCAGTGGATACAGCCAGACTTGAGCGGCCATCTTGATATTCGCGAGCAAAGTGGGCGAGTAATCGCAGGAGATATTTGTCACCACGTAGTCGATACCTCAGCAAGTATTGGAGTCGTATCATTTCCATGGTGTTCGCCAATTGCAATAACCGGATATTCCTCTAAAATAGAAACAATTTTTGAACCGGACCTTGAAGAAGGTCACCTCTAATGTGCTTTGCTGCATACGTTCCGTGGCCTAAACGCTGTCGTTAAACGATATTGACAACGATCAGCAAGTCGTATAACATCACTTTATGAGCGTGAAGGTTTCATCTAAATATCAAGTTGTCATCCCTGAAGCTGTAAGGTCGGCTTTGGGCCTCAAACCAGGAACCCAGGTTGACGTTATTGCCAAGGGTGGGATTGCTTATATTGTCCCCCTTAAACCACTTTCTGACCTTCAAAAAGCGTTGGCCAATGCCCTTGATGCGAAGGATGTCGGCACAGCACGAGACAAGAAAGACCGGTTCTAGTCATGGTTGTCGATAGTTCGGTTTGGCTTGAAATTCTGCGCTCTGGCTCCTTGCGAACTGAATGTGAGCGATACATCCAAAAGGGAAAGATCAAAGTTCCCGCTTTGGTCTTGTATGAAGTTTACCGGAAGATCAAAATCAAAGTCTCTGAGGATCTGGCTTTGGAGGCTGTGGCCGCGCTAAGCCGTCATGAAGTTGTAGAATTAAATCGAGAAATTGCGCTTCTAGCTGCCGACTTATCGATTGAGCACAATCTAGGAATGGCGGACAGTATTGTGTTGGCTTGCTCCCAATATTTTAGAGAAAAATTAGTAACTTTGGACAATGACTTCGCCGGGATCGCAGATGTCATAGTTCTTCGATCCAAAAAGTAGAACCCCAGAATGACCATATCCATCCGTTTTGGCAATGCGATAGGTCCGACCAAAACAGACCAAGCCTGGGCAGAATTAAGCCTGGAGAAGAAGGCTCGCTTTTCGGGTACGCTGTGGAATCGATCAATTCCGATTTTACCCAAAATAGTACGGACGCAAAAAGGGGCGCTCATGGAATACGGCCAGCTTCATCATGTTGAATATTACGTAAATGACCTGCCTCGAACTAAAGAGTTCTGGGGGTGGTTTTTACCTAAGATGGGCTACACAGAATACCAAAAATTCGACTCAGGAATAAGCTATGCACATAAAAACAAGACCTACTTAGTTTTTGTTCAAGTAGAACCTGAATATACCCAACTCACAAATAATAGGCAGGCGGCAGGTCTAAACCATATTGCTCTCCAAGGTGGGACTCCGGCGGACCTGAAGCGATTGGCTGAAGAGTTGGTCCAAAAAAATATAAAAATTCTTGTTCAGCGAGATGATGCAATGCTGGCTCTCGGCTGTGAAAGATGGACTTTCACAGGCGATTCTGTACAAACGGATTCGACAAGCAGGCACCGGTCAGTTTGGTAAAATCAGAAGCGTCGGCGAAGGTGTCTCGGAGCTAAAAATTAATTATGGACCGGGCTTTCGTATTTATTACGGAATCCACG
>JAYSTF010000160.1:0-19884 GCA_043720065.1 Pseudobdellovibrionaceae bacterium
CGAGATAAATGCTTTCGCCACGCCTGAAGGAGTAATCAATATGCGATCATTACTTATACGGTATGAAACGTTTCCATCAGCTGCAGCCAAACAATTGCGGTTATAGAGCCGCTGGCAGGCTGCGATGATAGAGTCGCAGACCAGACTCTCATTCATGGGCAGGAATATAGACGGGAAAAGCGCATCATGTCATATTGTTTTTATGCAGAAACCTAGAGCCCTGCTCGTTCGCATGGATAAACTTGGCGATTTAGTACTTAGCCTTTGCGCCGACCAAGCTCACGAGCTTAAAAATTTTGAAATTCGCTGGATCGTGTCCCAGGGCACCGGATTTATCGCTTCACATGCCGATCCCCGGCGGGACCATCAGGAGTTTCCGAAAGAATTTTCCATTAAGAATTTGTTCCAACTCGTGCGCTCGGTTAGGGCGTTTGGACCGGAGCTCGCCGTCGTATTTTTTGCACCATGGTGGGTCGGCCTTGGCCTTATGCTAGCGGGCATTCCGCAACGGATCGGTCGTAAAAGCCAATGGCATTCATTTTTGTTTTTCAATAAAGGTCTTCGGCAAAGTCGAAAATCAGGTGAACGCCACGAATCCGATTTAAATTTAGAACTCATTCAACGAGGACTTAGGAGCAATCTCCCCCCACGCCCGCTACCCCCGTTGAAAATCAGAGCGCAATCGCGCAGCCTCGATCGATGGCCACTTTCACCGCAAGGTTACATTGTTGTTCACCCCGGAATGGCGGGATCCGCACTCAACTGGCCGGCTTCGCTTTACGCCGAACTGATTCGTTATCTGGCGCAAAAATACAAAGTCGCCATTACGGGTACAGTGGGAGACCGTAGAATGCTCGCTGAAGTGCGCGGGCTGCTTGGCGAAAACAACAGTTACGTTTGGCTCGACGAAAAATTAAGTGTTGATGAACTTCTCCTGGTGCTTAATCAAGCAAAAGCAGTTGTCGCACCAAGTACTGGCATTGTTCACCTTGCGGCCTCATTGGGAACTCCAGTCGTTGGACTCTACAGTCCTATTCCTGTTCAGCGTCCCTCGCGTTGGGGAGCCCGAGGTTCAAATATTCGCAACCTCGTCTCGCCTGCTACCGCAGAAGACGCGGAATCCGATCCAACAACTGCTATGAGCAAACTGCATCCCATATTCGTACTCGCGGCTCTTGAAGAACTTGGAGTCACCCTTTAGATGAAACGGGAATTTGACGTGCCGGCGGAATTGAGCGCCGGGATTAAAAAGCTCTTAAGTGAAATGGGGTGGTGGGGCCGATGGCAGGAGTTGGCGCGAGCGGTCCTGGATCTCTCTGATCACTTTCATTCGAACAAATCGGTGACTCCATGGAATGATCCCCGCTTGCAGGCGGCCTATCTGGCCTATTTCCTCCCGCTCAATTTTGTGCGCATGAGTGCAGTACTTAGAGAGGCTGAACTCCAAGGACTGCCAGTGACAAATGAGATCGTTGATATCGGCAGTGGACCTGGAACAGCGTCGCTCGCCTGGAGCCGAGCCGGCTCTTCCCCAAAATGGATTCACTGGGAGCTAAGTTCCCGTGCCCAAGAAATTCATCGCGAACTTCTCACAAGCATGGGCGTCGCAAGCGATAATCATCACTGGGTCTCTACAGCTCCGCAGTTTAAAAAACGCGTCGTTGTTGCTTCTTACGCCTTAAATGAAATGGGTCAGTGGCCAGAAGGGATTTTGGATGCCACGGCTTTAATTTTAGTTGAGCCGTCCACCCAGGTTGCCGCAAGACGATTGATGGCTTACCGCCGCACTCTGATGGATAAAGGATTTCATCTTTGGGCACCGTGCACGCATCAAATGGATTGCCCGCTTCTAATTAATTCTAAAACTGATTGGTGTCATGACCGTATTCATTTCATCGCACCGGAGTGGTGGTCGGAACTTGAATCTCGGCTGCCTATGCGCAATCAAACCCTGACCTTTTCTTACCTTTTGGCGAGCAGAGAAGCTCCCAATCGCCTTCCAGCTGATGCACGAATCATCGGAGACACTTTGAGACAGCGAGGGAAATGGCGCCAGGCCGTTTGCCGCAACGACAAAAGAGAATTTTTGTCGTGGCTCACTCGCTACGGCGAACCTGAAGTTATTCCTCATGGCTCAATGATTCAGCTGCCAGACAATTTAGAAGTTAAAGGTAATAACGAACTTAGAGTTCAGCCACCTAATTCCAGCGACAAGAACTGACATTAGCTTTCATGTAGGCCGCAAGTCCGGGTGCACCCTGATTAAGGTTGACCCAAAAACTAGACGGTATTTCTTTACCCTGAAGGTTTGTGTAAACCCAATCACTAACAGAACCGCGCGATTCGCCCCGCTGGTAATCAACTAGTTTTGGATAAAGTTTGTCGCCCACCTTTGCATAGGTGCCTGTCAAGACCCCGCCCTCGCCAAGTCGGGCCGTCACTTTGTCTCCGGAGTTTTCAACTTCAATAGCTTTGTTGTCGCCCTTTTCAATTTGCGCGATTCCATTAGGTGTTTCGCTTAACGTTCCCTCGCCCTTGCGCCATCCCCGAAGTGGAGAATCGGCATAGAAACTTTGAACCCAAATGCAAAAAACCGTTTCTAGTTTTTTCTCTGTATCCGCTAGCACCGTTTTGACATCTACAGATGTCGTATCCGGGCGGAGCGTCGTTAAATAACAACGATAAGGTGTTGATCGCCACTTGAATTCGCTCTCTTCAACTTTCAAAAACATCTGCGTTGAACTTCCAGAGGCTGCTACACTATGAGTTTCACCAAGCTGTGCGAGCCATGCCGACTTTGCAGGTTCGGAAAAACTCACTTTTACATCGCATTCAATTTCTTTATATTTCGCTAAGTGGGCTAGCCGCTCGTCGGCTTTATCGATTTGTTTTTCAACCCGAACCTCTTTGCTTTGGCAGGCCACAGTTAAAAGTACTATCCCAAAAATCAATCTCAACATGTCACTGCCTTTCCAAATAGCTGTCCCTGGCTCGCCTTATGTTCTTTCATGAAGTTCAAAAAATCTTGATAGGTTCTCATTTTAAACCCCGTCCAATCCGGTGCCACCAATTCGCCCGGCTTGTTCGATAAAGCCGCTACCCGATGAACCGCAATGCGGGGATCGAGGTGCTGGAGAAACAACATGCACCGATGGAAGTATGTGTCTTTGTCCGTGGGAATAAAGCTTCCCGCATAGAATTCCTCTTCAAGCGGTGTTCGCTTTAGCACATGAAGATTATGAAGCTTCACATTATCAATCGGCAACTCATTACACTCACGGGCGGCGGCAATCACATCTGTATCGGTTTCATTTGGTAAACCAAACATCAAATGAATTCCAAGGTCCACTTTCGCTTCCCGCTTTATCCGGTGAATCGCGTCTCTCGATTTCTGCGCAGTATGTCCCCGGCGCATCCACAGCAATTGATCTTCTTGAAAAGACTGAACCCCTAGCTCTACGGCGATAAATTTCTGCGCCGAATACTCTTTCCAAAGTTCAAGCACGGCATCGGAGACGCAGTCAGGTCTTGTGCCAACAACAACGCCGACAACATCGGCAAAAGAAAAGGCGATTTCAAATTGTTGCCGCAGCTGCGCCGATTTTGCAAAAGTTGAAGTATAAGCCTGAAAATAGATTAGGAATTTTTCGGCCTTATAGTGAGTTCGCATAAGTGCACGGACATCTCGGATTTGGTCAGCGATCGGCTGTTTTTGGTTTTCAGGGTAAGCGGCGGATCCCCATTCATCGCAGAAGTTGCAGGTCTGGCCCCCGTTCAAACCTTCACGATTGGGACAGGTTTGTGCGACCGTGACGGAAATTTTTCGCACTCGTTCGCCGAAGCGCTCTTTATAAAATTGGCTGATGGGAAAGTAAGGCAACCCCCGCCATTGTAAAGTTTGGTCCATTGCCTTTTAGGAATAGCTGCCTTAAGTACTCATGGCAAGCGTCACTAGACGCCTTGGAGCCACTGATGTGCCCCGACCACAAAACCATTCTTACTGAAGACGGTAGCCCGTCTATCGTCACTACTTACGAAAATGGCGTGACCGAAAAAATGCACCACTTTCGAGGGGCATTAACAGAGTCTATTTATGTGTATGTTCCGGCGGTGGAATGGAGTTTTACAAAGCATCCCTGCCCATCTGTTATGTCTCTGGGACTGGGTCTAGGGTATAACGAGCTACTAACTGTCGCCGCTGCCATCAGACATTGCCTTGCTAACCAGATGACTTTGGTGACATTCGAATCGGATGAAGGTCTTAAGGATCATTTCAAGAATTGGTTACTTAATATTGCGGTAACCCCGCTCGACGCTACCTATACCCAGATTATCGAACAGATTGCACAGGCGGAAAATGTCTCACCTGAAATTCTTAAAAGCTCGGCGGCAGCGTTGCTTAAGGCGGGACTTTGGTCGATTCGCGGATCATTTCCAGAGGAATTGACCGACGCGGATCGGTTCGGAGCTATTTTGTATGACGCTTTCAGTTCGAAAATGGACGGACCTCTTTGGTCCGAAGAGCTTTTAAAGCATTTCCTAATGAAACACGCCGCCCCCGAGTGCGCCTTCGCGACGTACGCTTCCACCGGCGCACTCAAGCGGGCGCTGAAAGCAAATGGCTTTCAAATCCAATCTAAATCAGGCTTCGGCGGAAAAAAGGAATGTACTTTTAGTATCCGAGACCTCGAGAAGTCTGGTTTTTTGACACAGAGTTGAAGATTCTCATCCTGCCTGAAACAATTTTAACATATGAAAAAAATCGTCGCCCTGCTGTTCATCTTCATGAGTGTGCCGGTCATGGCCGTTCCCGATGTTGAGTGCATGGGCGTGTACAGAAACCGCACTGTCGGTGAAACCCAAATAGAAATATTGAAGGTCTCTGAGCTCGACGCGAATTATTATTTCACCACGCTCAAAAACTATGAATTGGGTGCTGACTATTCCTATCTCCCAAGCCAGGGAATCAGCCTAATCGTCTCTAACAAAACTACGAAACGGTTCGCCGATATGACGTCGGGATTTCGCCGTGTGGGGAATTCTAAACTAATGGAGGCGACTTTAAAATTCTATGATGTCTCTCCAAAAGGTGAAGACATTGTCGTTGGAATTCAGTGCCAGTTCATCGAACCTTAATCCCACCGTTTTTCCATCGTTCATAACTTTTGCTTTGGGATGCCATTCGAGTTCATTATCCAGAGCGTCGAGATTTACCGCTAAGGTGCAAAGATTTCAGAAATGTTTGAAGTTTAGTCAATTGACTCGTTTTGGCACCAGCCATAGGGTGCGCGACTCGGGTAAGCGATACAAGAAAAGACGGAAGCAAACGGAAGGGTACGCTAGTGCGCAAACTATTCTCTAACTCTCTATTTATTATTTTGATCGCAGGATTGTCGGACGTAAGTCTCGGCGCAGAAAAGTCGAAGTCGACTTTTGAATTGCCCTGTAACGAACTTCTTACGGGAGTCATTGCAACGGTTGAATTAAAAGGCGGCACCCCCGCTCTTTATGTCGACCAAATTGTCGCAGGAGATCGCCCTTCATTTACAGAGCTAATTGATCCAGATCCAGCGAAGAACTTATTCGCCCGCGCCCCAATGGCTGCCATGAGCGGAGCGCAGCGTTCTCTCGCGCTAGTGCGAAGCTTGGGTGTCGTCAGACGCAAAATTGCCTTCCTGCAAGAGCCCGTCGATGTTTACCCGTTTTTGACGGATGGAACCCCGACAACACAAGGCTATCGCGTTGAAGGAAACTGGGAATCTACGGCTAAGTTGATGTCGTATATGATCGCACAAGCCGAAGGCGATCGTACTGGACGAACAATACCGCTCCTTCTCGGGCCTGGTGGCACAGGTAAATCTGAATCGCGCACAGTGCTCGAAAAGGGCGCTGAAGTTCTAACGACGACTAGACCTGAATTCTTTGTTTATTCTTTTGATTGGATCGGAATGAACGAGATCGATGAAATCGTAAAGCGCTGGGGTCCTGATATGGACGTTATTCCCGCGCCGCGGAACACTTCACCAATTACTATTTTGCCTGAGAACCTGCAGAAACAAGCTTTGCGGATGGCCGCGGTTAAGGGTTCCCAGATGCTTGGCGGCATCGCCCCGTCTATGAATTTAAAACCTGACGCTTGGTCTCGCAGTATTCTTCGCTACGTGATCGAACACTATTCCGCCAAAGTCGCTCGCAACCTCAGCGCTTCAGAAACATTGCAAATCATTGCGAAGCACGTCCGTATCCGCCGCTATGTTATGTCGGCAAGCTATCGCCAGTTCCCGGTTGTTAACGTTCAGGGCATTGATGCTGACGCGACTCAACTTTTTGTTTCCTCAAACGCCCTCGTGCAAGCGATTAGCCCTGAGGGAAAAATGGATCCGTTTGCTTACTCCTACACAGGATTGATTTTCCAGGGCGATGGCAACATGACGATCTTCGAGGAACTGCCACGAAGTTCGCCCTCGTTCCTTGAAAAGCTGATGGACGGATTCGAGTCGCGTGAGATTCAGGCCGCCGGTGGCGCGAAAGAGCCATGGGACTCCTTTGTGATCGGGATTGGTAATAAAGAAAGCTGGGATATCCTGCTTGGGAAGGGTGGACTAAGCGCCCTTAAGCAGCGGATTCAGCCGATTGAAATGGTTCAGCCGAGCCAACCGCAACTGATCGCGCGCACAATCCTTTACGGAATCAAAGAAAATCTTTGGATGAAACTTCTCGGCCAAGAAAACTCTGAGTGGGTAAAAGGCGATCTTGATGCCTTGTTCCCCATTCCCGAAAAGCTTGAGCCAGGGCACGTGGTCGGTCCCGAACGTCGTTATGCGATTCGCATCGGTGAAGGCGAACGCGGAGTAGAAGTCAGCCCACATACATTGCGTTTCCTCTCACAGATTGTTGCAACTACCCGATTCGAAACTGACAGAGACAAAGCGTACAATCTTGTTCCAACTCGCATGGCGCATGACAATCTCTTTACCGATGTTATTCATCGCGTCCGTTTCTGGGATGGAAGACTTACGGACATCCAGCCCGAAGAGCGCCGCACTTTAGACGAGATGACAAACAAGCTTGGTGAGGGCCATAACGGTATTGCTCACCGCTACGCCCTTCGTTGGCTAAAAGAAGCTGTCGATTTGGTTCGATCAGACTCGCGCTTGGGAAAAACATTAACTCCAGATGTTATATTAAAAGTATTCGAAGAGGACGCTTTCAGGAGCGATGGTTTCATCCCCGTGGAAGATCATGCGACGGCTCTACGTTACAAAGGCTTCGCCCGCTTGGTATTAAGGGATTTATTAATTCCCGCCATCCGCGAAGACATCAACCTCGCATATAGCTCTGAGCAAGGTCATCTAACAGACGTTTACGAAGACGTACTGGAAGAACTTTATGAGACTGGTCGCAATCCATCCGCGACCAGCTACACGTCTAACCGTACAAACCGCGTGACAAAAATAAATGTCGACCGAGTCGAGTTTATCAAGCGCTATTACAAGAAGCAGCACGGGCGCGATCTACCACTCGAACAAATCCTGTTCTTCCATATGAACCAGAAGAAAAGCGGTAGTAGCAAAATCGATCCAAGTCCTGAGATTGCTGGCGCACTGTCTGCGTTCATGGCGAAGAAGACGCTTGAGGCCGCAAATGCGACGGGACTTAGTGAGGCTTTAAGGTCCGGAAACGGATCAAAGGAAACGCTTGAGCTGGTTAATAATCTTGTGAAGCATCTTGAAGCTCTCGGTTACAACCGATACGCCGCGATGAGCGCGTTCGATCTTGAGCATCTCGCAAATCAACCGTCGGAAACGGTGAGCGAGAAGTAATAAGAGGATAACAATAGTGAATCTCGGGTGGGGGGCACGCCGAGATTCACTAGAAAAAGATATTTTTGTGGAGATGACCGTGATGCGAATCCTGCCCCTGATCTTGCTATCCTTATTTCTCGCGCTTCCACGCGTTTCTTTCGCGAACACGGATGAAGGCGTCGCCTCACCTTTTTCCGGCAGCCAACCTTACCTACTAGTTCACCAAGACAGTTCGAACAATTCGACACGTGATCCGGGACTTTACTTACGTAATGGTTCTGAATGGAAACTTTTGATTCCGGGCATAGTTTTAATGGACCCAAGCCGCGGCCCTATTTTTTCGCACTTAGCCATCGGCAAAGTCGATGATCGTCTGCCTGCTACGGCCGTAGTAGATGGGAAGATCCGTTTGTTTCATGTGTTAGCCAATCCAGATAACCCTGCAAGTATAATCACAATTGGCGACAAACCAATTGCGGAGCTAGCGACAGGCACCAAACGAAACATTCCAACCATTGAAAATGCTCAGCAGGTTACTATTTTCCAGTCTGAATTTACTCTCCTGAAAACCAAGCCTCAGCAGCTGGTCCTAATCTCAATTAAGAACCCCGCTCCCACTGGAATTGCGGAGTCTGATGGCCTAACAGTAGCTATCAGAGTAAAAAAGGGCGAGGGCGAAAAGCTGGAAATCGAAGGTGAACCCGTCATTATCGACCATAAATTCCATGCCCCGATGGTCCTTCAGAACATGGTTGGCAGTAACGAGAGCGACGGTGAACGAATCGTCTATAGCGACATTCTTCAGCAAGTGTTTTTGAGCCGGATTCTCTCCGAAGACTACGGCGACTACCAGAATTTCGCAAACCAACTTGCATTTAATCAAGAGCATTGCCGAACCCAAAACACCGGATTTTGTCCCGTTAAAAATTTGGCTCATTGGAACCTGGAGACGGGTCGTCCACATTATGAGGATACCATCTCGTTCAATGGCGCTATGGGACCCCTGGCGGCGCATCAACGTTATCCTCTCGTATCGGGCCCCCCTGAATTGCAAATCGCGAATAACCGTGGCAGCGGGACAAAATTTGCCGGCCGTATTCGACTAACCAAAGATGGAACCCCTTGGTATTCGTACGATGTGAAATTCGGTGATTCCCCGGTGGTATTCGCCGTAGAAGATCAACTTTATCTCGGTATCGGTAAAGATAGTGCCCCTAAAACTACGAAACTGGGCACCTTGGTCGACAATCGCCTTCCGGACAAATTATCTGTGCTCCATGTGCCTACGGCGGAACGCGACGACAAATTTCGCGTCATCATAAGCCAAGCACAAAAAAAGGATAAGGCTGCTTCGAATTCTGCGTCTGGGGACGACTATGCAAATACGACTGGCTTTTATGTTCTATCAGCTATCGAAGGTACCGATCATCTTGCAATCGAAACACGCCTGACGCTGGTAGATCAGTATTATGATCTAGATGAACTACGAGCCCGCTTCTACTCTGATGCTTCCGTAAGGGGTTTCGACAATCAAACCCCCTTCCAAGGGTCAAGCCAACTCTACCAGCAGGCCCGATCGCCTTCGACTCCTTTTGTTGATCTTATCGGCTCGGGTGCGGCGAAGGATCTGCAATATATTTTCACAAATCCCACAGTCGAAGAAAATGTTGCCAATGATCTTCTCTACAAGAAATTTGTTTTTGAAGGTGTCGGTAAAAATCCGACGGGCCTGTATTTCCGAAATGGCTCGAGCGAAGAGAAATTTCTAGAAGGCACACTTGTAAAAAGTGAACGTCAAAAATCCTATGATCTCCTCAGCCTGGGTACACCCATCTCGAGTCCTTTGGTTGGGCAGGTTGCAGCCCGGGTCTTCGCAATAGATCCGA
Organism: Pseudobdellovibrionaceae bacterium; assembly: GCA_043720065.1. GTDB lineage: Bacteria > Bdellovibrionota > Bdellovibrionia > Bdellovibrionales > UBA1609 > JAIBAM01. The sequence goes on from JAYSTF010000160.1 coordinate 9,692, forward strand.
CGGACAGAGGGGGCGAGCGCGCCTACAACTTGATACTTCACATGTCTGTCGAAAAGGACGGACGGGTGTCGCATCATACCGTCAATTTAGGCACTCAGCCTGGACCGTTTGACCGCGTTCAGGGAGTACGACTTGTTGCGGGCCGAAAACAAAATGGAAGCGACATGTATTTAGTGGTTTTTACGGGTGGCCAGGTCAACTATGCGCCATTGAAATTCGATGTTGAAAAAGGTGTTCTCGAGGCCAAAAAGTATAAGCAGCTCTTGCCGGCGCCAATGGAGCCAGATGAATTCATTCAGCGGCTGGTCTACGATCAAACTGGAAATCTCTATTATATATTAACTACTGGAATATCGCCGAATTCACGTGAATTTGAAGTGCTTAATTTGCAAACTTCTACCCGCTCTTTTCCTAAGCGCGAGCATGGAGCGAACTCGGTTTCTTTTGATTTCAACACGATCATGACGGATTTGTTTCATTCGATGAACGAAGATTCCGAACTCAGCTGGAAATTGCAGCCGTTTAGGAAGGACAGCGAAATTTCGAGCGAGTCAAACTCAGCAAAAGATCTCGCCAAAAGCCAATTGTTCGGTAAATTCAGACAGCTCCTCTCTGAGGCTGCTGATATAAAACAGCCAGCTCACCGCCGAATCATCATTGTTCCGGAAGAAATTAAAAGTTTGGCGATGGAGTTCGTCCGCCAATCTTATCTTGCGAAGTCGGAAATGGATGTTTCCGACAAAAGTCTGTTTCACCGTTTTAATCGCCAACTAGGGGTTTACCTTTTTGACTCGAGCAAGGCCGAGCCCGATGCGATTTTCGAAAATTTCGAAATCGCTAAATCCAGAACCACTGAGCGGTCCGTGGTCGTCGCTGACATCAATGATCTCATTATTGTCGATCGTCCCGTTACAAGGGGCTCACAGTCAGCATTTTTGCTTAACATCCCAGAGCCCGGCCAAGATGACGAAGGCAAGCCAACCGTATTCAATAATGAAGTCACCCCACATGTGCTCTATCTTCTCGCGACGGGTGCACCTGTGGAATACGAGGATTTTCGCAAACTGCCCCCATCTCCAATTGCTACCACTCTACTAGTCGGTACTCACGATGAGCTTGAGGTATTAAAAGCACAAGCCAACTACGAGATGGATGCGGGTGTTGATAAGGCTTTCGAAATCATTGAGCTTCCGCCTCCGACGATGATCTCAAAGACAGAAATGTTAGATGAATTAATGGCAAGGCCCAATATTAAGGGCTTAAATTTTGAGTTTGATGCCTCTGGAATTTCGGATGCTCCGGTGTCCAGTCCGCGCGAGGCCCAGCAGAAAATTTTTGAATACGCTGTGACACGGGCTGAGGCCATTGCGCGACCGCGCGGCGAAAACTCATTTACGTCTTTCGTTCAGTTTGAAAAACTTTATGGCGAGAAGATGCTTACTGATCCGATTGTTCGTAACTCGCGAAAGATCGATCGCAGTTTCATTGAACGCATCTTAACTCTTCAGTTTAATTTGCCCTTGAATTTGGCTGATCTTGCGCCCAACGACCCATTAAAGATCCTCAGCGGCGAAGATGCCGTGTTCCGCATGCAGCGCGCGGGGATGCTTGGAGAATTTGAACTTAAGGCGGAGATTATCCGGTTGAGCTTGGCGCAGTTGAATCACGACCCAGCGCGAGTCATGCCTTCGACTTGGATTTGGGCGGGTCAGCCGGGAACCGGAAAAACGAAGGCTTGGCAGGCGCTTGTCAAAATGCTTGGCCTCAAGCTTTGGGTCAAAGGTGGCGCCAGAGATAACCAAGACGCCAACGCGTTTTATCTTGACACTGTACGGGTGAAAAAAGGGCGTGATGGTGCTGCCGTCGACGAAGTGATCGCTGAACTCAATTCCTTCATTGCTACTCCTAAGGGATCTCGCGGTTTCATTTTCATCGATGACTTGCATTTTGCCGACGATGATTTGGGAAAGGCCATCGTGCAATGGATTCGCTCGCTTCAGCAGGCGGAAAAAGGCGTCGCACGTATTAGAGGCGCAAACGATCAAACCATGACGATTTCGGTTCAGAACCTAACGATCGGTATCGGAATGAATTTTTCTGATAATAAAAACGTACTTAGCCAATTCGAAGGCGCCGATGTGAGCGCGCTCGTGGGAAAGATCGTCGCCACCGGAAATCGCTTTGGAATGGATAAGTCCTTCGTCGATCGTTTCGGTGGCGTGTACAATTTCGATAAATTTCACGAAAGCGTAAAAGAGCCCTCTTTAAACGAAGCCTTGCTTGAGGCGGCGCAGAAAAAGTTGGCTCGTACTGGCCAGTTTGTTGTTGTTGATCCAGAATTCGTGCGGATGGCCGCGAAAGCCTTTCCTAATATGGGCGCGCGGCCTTTTTTATCTAAATCTACCGAGGCTATCATCACGCAGCCTGATCAGCTGCAGATGGGGCGCTCAAAAGTTTTTGCCTTGATTCCTAAAAGTGCTGAAGAGATAGAAGCTGCTCAAAAAGACACGAACTCAAAAAAGACTGGCGCATGGGGCGAGGAATCTGCCGAAGTAAAAGCTTGGGTCCATGACAATTCTCATGTGATTGAATTGGAACAAGGCCAAGCTGCACCACTAATGTTAATGCGTTTGATGATCCCGTCTTTCCGCTCGCCGATCTTGGAATCTTTGGTATATGCCATGCAAACGGATGCACGGTTGAAGTCGGATCGCCTCTCGCGTGGTTTCTTTCTCGCACCGGCGCTTTTTGGAGTTTATGATCATCTATTGCGCGCCGAAACGATTCCTCTAAAGGATTTGAAATTAGACGAGTCGCGCTTTGAACTTAAAACCAAGTCGGAGCGAGCGGAGTTTCAGAAGTTAGTCGACGACCTCTCTGTGAGCTCTAGTCCCTTTGTTACTGAGTTTCCTGTGGCCGGTGGAGGCTCAAGCCTTTGGCGTGAGCTCGGCTTAGGAGGTCAAAAGACTTTCGCAACCGAATCTCGACGAGATATCCTCTTGAAGTACACGGATAAAATTCGGCATGTGGTCGAGCGCCATTTACTACGAGTTTTGAACGTCCAAGAAATGAAGCAAATGGATGACGTCGAAGGTTGGCTAAGAAGCTTGCCGGAAAAGGTTCCATTTGATTCCGAAGCCTTGGGCAAAGAGGTCAACGAACTTCTCATGCAGTTTATGAGAGAATTCCACGGACAGGACCTTCGGGAAGCGCTACCTGGCTCAGGCAACAAAGCTATGGAGCCGTATGTAGCCGCCCGCTTTTTTATGATGGCACTCGACAAGGCGATCACTAGGCTCCCATGGGCTGATCTAGGACAGAAAATGGTGAAGGCCTTAGCGCTAATTACACAAGATCAAGTTTTGGGCCAATCCGTCGGAGTACAGAACTGGCTATTCAACCCGGAAAGTCGCGCTTCACTTTTAAAGCCAGCTACGACCAATCTCATTCGTGAAATGGTTGAGTTTAACAGCACAGTTCGTGAGACGCCTGAAGAAGAACGTTCGAGCAAGAAATCAAGATTCGAGCAGAGCTGCGACGATTACTTGAGCCGGGGGACTAGATAATGACGCCACTCACTTCGTACTTTGCGATATTGGTTTCGGCAATTGCATTTATCCCCGCTTCTTTCGCGGCCGATGGCGACGATGCCAGCAAAAAAATATGCGAAGATGTTCTGTCAAAGGACAAAGGCAAAATTGTTGTTCGTCACGACGGACTCTCCAAGGAATACGCCGTCACGGGATTAAACGATGCAATAGAAGCAAGAGACGTCCTCCATAAACTTGGTGTGCCAACCCCGCCTCATCAAATTATTTTTGCTCCTGAGCGCCAATTAAATATTCTGACTGCAACTGGAGTTCTACCGATGCCGCACGCCATTTCTGGCGCCGATATTTATAAGGCGATGGCAGACGGCTCTACGTTAGGTGTTCTAGAGTTCGCATGGCCTGGCGGCCAACCGGGAAGTTTTCAGGGCTGCAGCACTTGCCGCTCTTATTACTCCAACATGACGACCACCAGAGACCAGCGTCCGATTTACCTTCATGTCGGTGGGCATAACCATATTTTTCAACGATCCATTCTAATGCAAAAGCGGAATATCGATCCGATTGCGGCAAGCGAGCAGTTAGCAAATGAGCTCGAGACCCAATATGAGCGCCATGGGTTTGAACCCGTAAGTTTGTTTTATCACTACCTCCACGCCACAGTGCAGCTGCAAGATTTTGTGGATGGCACCTACTCTAACCCCTCTGAGTTGACGCCCAAAGCGAGCGAAGCCGTTGAAGTCGAGACAAAGCAGGCGGTAGGCGCCTGGAACTTCTTAAATCCGAAAACCAAATCTAAGCGTGCCCCCTGGGAAAAAACTCCTTCAGTGCTGCAATTTATGACTGCCAATCTTCCCGTCCACATTACGCCCTACAAACGAGATCTCCTTGAAAAATTTGAATTAACAAATCGTGTTTATCCGGCCATTGGTGCACAAAAGTTCGTTCACGAAGGATGGGCGACTTTCCTCATGATGCTTGGCCAAAAGCATTCGAATTGGACTTCTGATCGCGATGTATTTGATTTCGCTCGTATCATCCAGGGAGTGGTCGGCAAACAGATCCGAGTCGATCACCCTTACTCATTTGGGGTGGCCGGCTTTAATCATTTGTACGCGAAGTTCAAACGCCAACCGGAAATGCAGGACAAATCCGAAGGGGCCGTCGACGTCCTATTTGTTCAGCACATCGATAAGCTTGTGCAAACCATGACGGATGCTGACTTTGTTCACCGTGTAGTTGATGATGAATTTGTGAATTTTCACAAGCTTTCGCTCGTTCGCAAAGGGTCTGATGAGGAGCTCATGCCTGTTTGGCAAGAGCTTCACTCCAAAGGTGTCCCCCAAGATAAGTGGCCAAAGGGCGTCGTGATTTCAAATAGCACCGACCGCATTCGCCGAGCTTTAGTCCGCCGCATTGGAAAGAAGAATTCTCCTCTCATGCAGGCGATAAATCCGGCGCTAATCAGCCCGTTCCAAATCAACATGGAACAAAGGGTCGTCGAGCATGCACCGCTTGAGCCGGTCTCAGCCGCTCAGGTTTTCTTCGCACAGACCCAGGTCAGCGAACTTCCGGTGTCAGCAGTTTTTTTACTTTCAGATCGCTGGCTAAACCCGGCTTCAGACGCGGTTCCCGGGACCGTCCCAGCCCGCATTGAAGTTAGACCCGATGGCCGCGTTAGAATCTTCCAACGCAATACAATGAACATTCTAGAAAAAAAACCGATCGAGGAAGAGCTGACTGCGCTCTCCGCCCATCTGCAAACAGCTGTTGATTTTTATAAGACTGACCAGTCGTTTAGTTTTTCCGACAAAGTTCTTGAAGAGGATCAAAAGCGTTGGGAACAAATGTTTCCAAAGATGATCGAAGACGAAGTCGCGAAGGCCAACGTTCAGGGCATAGCGGGTTTGGTTGACTACGCGCCAGCTGCGGCTCGCGCGATTATGCTGTTCTCAAAATTAGTGAAGGCGCGCTTCGCCAAACAAATGGAAGCTGCTTTCCAAGGTAAGATGAAACTGAAATTTGGCCCTACCGGCGTAAAGCTCCCACTTATCCCGATGACACCGCATCTACAGTACGATCGCAAACATCAACAAAAAGTATCTGGTCAACAGCCGCCTGCGCCAATGGATACCATGAAGCAGCGCTTAGTTGGGCTGGCAATCAGTCACGATGCTGACGATGGATCTTTAATCGGTCCTGTCGGTGGCTCCGTCGGTGATCCCAGACATATACCCCCAGGCGGTGGTGGTAAAGGAAAAGGCAGTGGCGAAGAAGTCGGTGAAAAGGAAGAGGACAACTCAATTGAAATTCCCATTGAGCTCTTCCGCCGTCTGCTCGCTATGCACTTCAAAATTCCAAATCCTCGTGAGTCTGAGGGCGAAATCCCAATGACAAAAGAGATTAAAATGGGAGAGCGCCGCGACTCGTCTGAGGAACCCCTCTGGGATAAAATGATCGCGGATGCGCTGGTAAAAGGTGTCGTCGCTAGACGCGCTAAGGGCGAAAAGTCCATTGTTGGCAAAGTTTCGCCAGCCACTTTGATTCGCGAAGGCTTCGCAAAGCTCGACGAAGATGATTACATTATTCGCAGCAAGCGTGAAGTCGATATCCCCTCTTTCGATGCGGTCGTCGTAGTAAACGTCGACTTAAGTGGAAGCATGAAGGGCCACCGCCTGGAGCTAGTCAAAAACTACATATTTAATGTTCGCGAACTCTTCCGCGCGGTTTATCCACAGGTGGTGTTCAAATACGTCGGCTTCAATGACGAAGCTGAAGAGTACCCTGAATCAAAAATTTGGACGACATTTAGGAGCGGGAGCACGGCCTATGCCGCGCCAGCCAAGCTCACTCGCGAAATTCTAAAGAAGTTTCCCACCGGCCGCTGGAATCAATACGTGCTTTTCGCCGGTGACGCTGAAGTCGGTGACACGCCCGAATTTATGGTCGAGTTCGAGGCGTTGCAAAAAAACCTACAGTATTTCGGATTAATCATTACACAAGATCCGGGCACTCCCGATGGCACGGACCCGAATGGATTACGTGAAGCGCTTCGCTCTTATCGGCAAAAGTGGAAGTGGATCGGAATCACGCAGATTAATGATCAACCGGAAATCTTCCGTAGCCTTGGCGATCTGTTCCCCAAGGACGGCAAGACTTTTAAGGACTAAATAAGGACTATCGAACGGGCTGCCGGTTCTCTGATGGGGAACCGGGAATCTTCAAAAGTTCTTTTCCAAAAACCGTATCTTCACAGCTACGTAAAAAGTCTGACGCTGCCAGCAAGTCAAAGACCGCTGGCTTTTTGCTTAGGCGTTCGGCCATGGTGGCCATACCATTCACGCTAGAGTCCTCGATGGACGGTCGCATTCTAAAGTTATCGATCTTCCCCCCCCATCCCATTAATTTAGCGAGGGCATCGCGTACGGCTTTCGCATCCCCTTGTGCCACTGATGTGTATTGTCCTCGGTTATTTTGACCTAGAGTCGACGCCACCAGCATTTTCGAAACATAGTCGGCATAAAACGCGCAATCAGAATTGGGCGCAAATGATCCCGATTTCTGCAACTCACTCGCGCAAGCACGAGAAACTCCGCCTGAACCTTGGTACCTTTCCCTCAGCGAGAATTCCTTTTTTATAATGTCCGCCGTGAGCTGCGCATTAACGTAGCTCTTATTGGCCAGCCCCTTACTTGTAGAATTCGCAAAATCCTTTACCGCTCGACATTGCTGTGAAGCAGCCGTTGTACAAATCAACTCTTTTCCCGGCCGACCCTCAACATTCGCGGCCATGTAACAAGAGGTTACGCTTCTTATGTGATTCTGGTTTGCGGTTATTGTTTTGCTGATGATGGCATTACTAGCAGCGTTCACGTTCAATTCCGTCAACCGCCTGACCGCAGTCCCTTCGACCTCTTCGTTAGTCATCGATACCAAACTGGTTTTTGATTGAAACTCGGACTTATCCGTCTTTTGATAGTCGGAATTCCCACGCAAAGAAAGCTCACCGGCTAAGATTTGAAATTGACCGGGCTGCAAGAGGCGAGGCGTTAGAAGATCATCGAAATTATCCGCAAAAGCAGCCGTCGAGAATGCCACGGCCAATAGCACAAATCGTAAACCCATGATGCCCCCTGAATCTTGGTATTTTACGGTGTAATGGTCTCCACACACAAGCTTGACCAGGAGGCCCCGGCCTCTTAATTTAGTGTGCTATCCAACGGGCCCCGATGGCGGAATTGGTAGACGCACTAGATTCAGGTTCTAGCGCTCGCAAGGGCGTGGAGGTTCAAGTCCTCTTCGGGGCACCAATTCCGACAGTACTCGAACCCACACGCGGGGTCGGGCTGAACGGAAGCAGCTTTCCTTCTTTTTCATTTAAATTTTGAGTTTTGGTTCCGGGCGATGGGGTTCCATCGTAAGCGATCCATTAACCCGTTTTGCTTGCGCAAAACGGGTTAATGGATCGCTTACCTTAATCGAGCTTTTGGGACTGACGTTTAGCTCGCCTTCAAGCCATGAAGCATCTTGGCGATTGTCCTTAAGCTTGGATTGCCGGTTTGCGGTCTAATGGCCTCATAGTAGGTGCTCTTGGTTAGGCCAGCCCGCTTCAAGGCTGTTTCAATTTTAATGGACTCATAGTGGGCACGAATGATTTCCTTAAAGGCCTCGATGTCGCCTTCAAATAAACATTGCACGAGGGCTTCTGAGATGAAATTGACATCTTGAAGCCTCTTATCAGGATCATGGGGCCGTGTTTTAACCCGCGCCTTCAGAGTGGCCGATGGCAATTCATCGATGGATGAGGCTTTTCGCTTTTTTGATGTCTTTGTCTTGCCCATTTTTATTTCCTCCCAGAAGAAGAACAACGATATCACCGTCGTCTTTCCTGCTAATTACAAAATAGATCCTAGAACCATTGCTAAACTTAATCTCCGCAAGGCCCTCGCCAAGGTTGCGCCAGTGACCGAAATGGCCTTCATTCTTAATATTTGACAATCTCTTCTCAATTTGACCTTTAAACTTAGGTGATTGTTCACCCAGCCATTCGTCATATTCTTGCGTCGCCTTGATCGAATATCTCACAATTCATAGTACGGTAAAGCGGACTATCGCGCAAGATAAAAGTACGCTTTACCGTACCTAATATATCGCGGTCGTGTCGCGCTGTTGGCATAATTAGATTATTTAAAGGTCGAGGAGGTTCAAATTTAAGTTCTTCTACTATTGGACGACTGGCTGTTAGGCGCCACGTATTTGAAATTATTAATGAAAATTGAAAATAAAATGCAAAATAATCTCATTGAGGGATAGAAGGCGAGGACTGGTTGCCCAAATCTACTAGGCCAATACTCGTCAAAATCTTTGGCTTCCTCCGTTGATGATCATTATTGGATCAGAGCGATCAATTTTTGTAAAGACGCACTTCAACTTATCCTGCTTTGCCTTTCAAGGCTTTCTCAAGCTTTTCGAGTCGTTTTTCTAAAGAATTCTTCAAACCCTCTTTGAGCTTAATTTGCATAAGAGTTTGATAACCAATCCCCAGCTTCTCAGCTTCAACACGGTAAGCACTCAGAAGCTCACCTGAGATACGGATGGTGATATTCGCCTTCACATTTTCAGGCTTCATATCCTCATCGGTGAGAAGATTTTTTGGCTCTTTATTCTTCTTCATGGTAATGCCTCCATTCGTTCATCAAGACGTCCTTGTTTTCCTCAATGAACAATTGCAGTCGTTTAATATCCTTTGGGGAAACCCCTTTATTACGAATCACTTCCCGAGTCACAATTTCGACAATCACAAATATTCCTGGTCCGACACAATGGACATGGGCCGGCCTATGATCTTTGGTGTTGATAATGATTTTGAACGCGCCAATAACAAAGATCGTAGGCATGACTGCATTATACATACATTGCACATATATGTCAAATTTGAAGTTTGAGAACAAACTGGAGAACCGCTTTTCGTGGAGAACAAGCTTTGATAGCCCGGCCAACTCCCGCTTATAGTGCTCCTGATCCAAGATATAGTGGATATTGAATGAGTCCGTCCCGACCTCCACCTTACGGACAAACTTCTGGATCAGTTGTTTGCGCTGAGTGACGTCGGCGGCATTGACCACGAACTTGCGATGGTACGAGGTAAAGTTTTCAAAAGTATCCAGGCCCACAATGCGGTCTACGCTTGTTACGCCGCCGCTCTTAAATTTGATCAAGGCCTCGTCATGGTCGGGCTTAATCCCTTGAAGCCTTTCGAGCTGCTTATAAATGGGCGTCGCAGACACGCCTTTTGGCAGCTCAGACAGTCGTTCCGAGAGAGCTTCAATCTGACTATTTACACCCATAATTTTCGCCTTCAGCCGCTCCATTTCTTTGCGGTGTGGATTTTCCTCGTGCCGAGCGCTGCGCGAGATTCATAAGCTGGAAAAGGACCATCTCACCGGCCGCATTTGTGGTGTCAAAGTCTTCACGTAGACTTGAAAAGCGGCAACCATGCGCTCGCATTAGGTCCCACATTTCAACAAAATCCCGGATGCTGCGCGAAATGTAAGGCGCCAATGAAAAAGGGCATGGCGCGCCAATTAAAAACGGATCACTTTCACCGGCCCGGAGGGGCCAGGAGGATCCGAGATGTTGAATTGG
>JAYSTF010000017.1:0-2298 GCA_043720065.1 Pseudobdellovibrionaceae bacterium
CTCCAGGATGGGCAAACGTATCATCATAGTGGTCAAGACCATCGCGCGGCGGTTGGCACAAATGTTCGCGCCATGGGCGATGGCCGAGTGGTTTACGCCGGTGAAATGGTTCTTCCAGGAATTAATGTCGTGCTCGCTCATGGCGAGGGCTGGTTCAGTCGCTATTTGCATTTTAGCGCCCTGAAGGTTGGAACAGGAGCTCACGTGAAAGCCGGTCAGGTGATTGGCCTCTCAGGTGCTAGCGGTCGGGTTGAGGCTCCCCATCTCCACTGGGAAATTCTTTGGAGAGGAATTCCCGCAAACCCGGCGAGCTTTCTTCTAAGCTGGGCACGTCTTTGCGATCAAGGGTAAGGCGAACCTTTTTCACCCATTGAAATCCAACAAACTTATTTACCTTGTCCCTAATGACGTCGGTTCCAAAGCTTAGTTCCTGCATATGACCAGCCGATTTCACCCAGATCAAAAGTGTGCCAGTCTTATACGAAACCGGGATGGAATAACTACCCACTTTGTCGCCCACAAGAGTGCGCCAAGCCTGCCAAACCCGCCAACGCAAGAAGCCGTCTTGGAGTGGGCCCTCGGACTTCGCAAACAGATTTTGCAGAATGTTTGACACAGCCTGTGGTTTTTGGTTTTTCTTCCGTTCCGACATTGAGGTGCAACCTATCATGGCCATACAAAAGGCTACAATTCATATCGTAGGAGCCGGCCTTGCCGGCTCTGAATGCGCCTGGCAGCTAGTGCAGGCCGGCCACCACGTAAAGATTTATGAAATGCGAGGCGCGGTTAAATCTCCAGCCCATAAAACCGACGGGTTCGCTGAGCTGGTTTGCTCAAATTCGTTTGGCTCCCAAACCGATTACTCGGCTCCTGGGCAATTGAAATGGGAAGCGGAGCAGTTGGGCTCTCTAATTTTGGCGGCTGGCAAGTTTGCGGCCGTCCCGGCCGGCATGGCGTTGGGCGTGGACCGAGTGCTTTTTTCGGAATACATCACTGCGAAATTACGTGCCCATCCAATGGTCGAAGTGGTGGAAGAAGTTGTTGAGTCTTTAGATGACGTTCCCCGCCCTACGGTGATAGCGACCGGGCCTTTGACTCACGATAAGTTGGCCGAATCCATGCGCGAGCACTTTGATTCCGAGTTTATGTATTTCTTCGATGCCATTGCGCCCATAATTGATGCCGACACAATTGATACATCTAAAGCGTTTAAGGCGGACCGCTGGGACAAAGGCAATAAAGATTATTTTAATTGCGGGATGGATAAGGAACTTTACAACAAGTTCATAGACGAGATTGTTGCTGCTAGGAAAATCGAGCCTAAGGATTTTGAGAAGGACACAACTTACTTCGAAGGCTGCATGCCTATTGAAGCGATGATCGAGCGGGGCCGCGAAACTCCCCGATTTGGTCCGATGTCACCTAAGGGTATTCGAAATCCTTTGGACGGCGCTGGCCACTATGCTGTCGTGCAGTTACGCCAAGAGAATCGCGAGGCCACAGCATATAACATGGTGGGCTTCCAAACTAAAATGGCTTACGCCGAGCAAACGCGAATTTTTAAAATGATTCCGGGCCTGGAGAACGCCGAATTTTTAAAACTTGGAAGCATTCATCGCAATTTGTATATTCAGACTCCTAAAAAATTAACGCCTTATTTACAAAGTCGTAAGGATGAGTGGTTGTTTTTCGCTGGCCAAATCACCGGCGTCGAAGGCTACTTTGATTCGACTTGCATGGGATTGCTAGTCGCCAGGTTTATCGATGATAAATTGTGCAGCCGACCATTTAATCGTCCGCCGCGCGAGACTGCATTTGGATCTTTGCTTAACGCGATCACCGAAGACAACGATCACTTCCAACCAACAAACGTAAACTTCGGTGCTTTTCCCGTGCCACCCGGATTTGGCATTCGGAATCGCGAAGATAAGCGCTTGAAAAAAGAAGCGCAGATAAAGCAAGCCCAGTCGGCGATGCTGAAGTGGTTAGGACGCGAGCCCGGATTTCATCTGGCTACACCTTTCAATCTTGCTCCAGAATTATCCCCTTCTTAAGTCGCGCATTTAACGCGGCGGTACTCAGCACGTACGAACTAGAACGTGTGGTCGGGCATCCTTACAAACAGGTCGTTAGGTTTTCTGGTTCAGTTGCAAGAGCAGTTGCTTGACCAATTATTAAACTAATCTCCTTAATAGCTGAACGTATCCACTTCGTCTGGTGCTGTAGACCGTATTTAAATCGTCTGGCATCGTGAGCCTTGAGTAACTACACCAGCTGTTGTTGGCGTTCGAAGTGAAG
>JAYSTF010000161.1:0-19838 GCA_043720065.1 Pseudobdellovibrionaceae bacterium
GTTTTTTTGTACCAACAAACCTATTCCAGCGGTCAAAGCGATTTTGAATAGCGTTCTGGTAAGTGGCTCTTCCATTAGACTTTCCTCGATACAGAAAATCTCGAACGGATTATCTTCATTTATTCGCCCCATACCATGAGGGTGTTAATGTCGCCCAGCCGTAAGAAAAATGGTGCTTCCATTTTTACCGCTTGATTTGTAAGCCGTGCCCACTGGCGTTCTCTGCGCAAAGGGTGCGCTGAACCTGACTGCGTATTTTCGCTACTTCCCAATTCTCTCAGAGCTTGAATTTCATCCCAACTGGCCGGCGCAAAATACGATCCAGTCGATGAATTAAGATCTTTCACATAGAGGGCCATAAAATCACTGCGCGCTTCTATTAACACATGTCCGTCGCGCTCTTTTTCTTTTATTCGACTTATGGATTTTTCACTGACCAGCAAAACCGCGGCGCGGAGACCGTATTTTTCTTCGATATAGGAAACCGTCGGGGTTAGCTCCGGAGACTCCGGATTTCGCGCAACGATCAACTTAAATGGGCGGTCATCTTGATCAATACAAAGCGAGATGCCTTGCCCCCCTTGAGTCTCAAATTCAAAAGAGTAGGTTCCGATCACCGCACCAACAGCGGAGTCATTGACACTCCAACGCATTGGCCGGCGCGGAGTAATCAAGTGACACTTGGCTTTGGCCAGTAATTTTCCACCAGGAATCGAGCCGCCACTGTTAGCGGCGAAATACTCAACCCTTAGGTTGGTGAAGCTTGATTCCTGGTCGGGAGATATTTTCGCACCATCTGGAGCGAAATACTCGACGCCCAAATCACCGGTATCAGAAAGATGCTTGAGATCTCTCTGTATAGTTCTTTGAAAACTGGTGGAATCAGCGTCGACGCCCAATCGAGAGGCAACGACTTTAATGATGGCATCGGGACTAGTGCGACCCAATGTCGACACCGCTTCCCAAACATAAAGCATACGGGTGCCTTTGGTGCTGTCATCTGGCTGTTTCGACATAACTAGATGATATCGTTTCTATTTGAGCCTGCCTAGCGCCTTATTTGAACCTTCAACTTTAGTGACCGTCCAATCTGCAATGCGCCCCTGGACCGCGCGTCTTACTCTACGGTAACTGATTTCGCGAGATTGCGTGGCTGGTCGACGTCGTGGCCCAGGGAATCAGCCACGTGATAGGCAAGCAGCTGCAGCGGTATAACTTCCAATATTGGATAGATGGAATCCAAAACATCCGGCAGTGCTAAGTAATGATCTGAAAGCCCGCGCAAGCGCTTATTATCGCCAGTTCCTAACGCTATGATTTTTCCGCCGCGCGCCTTGGCCTCTTCCAAATTGCTCACGGTCTTTTCATAGAGTTCGTCGGTTGGCGCTAGCATGACGATCATCATCGCTTCATCGATTAACGCCAGGGGCCCGTGCTTCATCTCGCCTGCCGCGTAGCCTTCGGCGTGCATGTAGGCAAGTTCCTTTAATTTCAACGCGCCTTCAAGAGCGATTGGAAAATGCCAACCCCGCCCCATGTAAAGAAAGCCCTTAACGGTCTTTAATGCCTCCGCGGTTTGCGCGAAAAACTTATCAAACGCTAATACTTTCTCGATATGACTGGGCACGGATTGAAGCGCGCGAATTTGTTTTTGTTCTTCTTCTTTACTTAAAGACCCACGCGCCCGACCCATTGCGACCGCTACGACCTGCATAAGCGCCATTGTCGCTGTAAACGCTTTCGTCGAAGCGACACCGATTTCAGTACCGGCATTCATGTAGAGGTGGCCGTCCGCCTCTCGATCGATCGACGAGTTTTTCACATTACAAATGCTCATTACGCGGCCGCCGCCTTCACGAACCAAGCGCATGGCAGCCAGTGTGTCGGCGGTCTCACCACTTTGGGAAATTACAATGGTGAGCATCTTGGAACCTAAAACAGGATGGCGATAGCGAAATTCAGACGCAAAATCGAGTTCCACGGGAACACGGGCAAAGCGCTCTATCATGTATTTGCCGACCATACCGGCGTAATACGAGGTACCACAGGCGACGATCGTGACCTTGTCCATTTCCTTGAACACGTTGTCCGTGTCGAAGCCGGCATCTTTTAACTTTACGGTGCCGGAATCGTGGTCGATATGTGGCGCCATAGCGGCCGCCACCGCGTGAGGCTGCTCGAAAATCTCTTTGAGCATGTAGTGGCGATAGCCACCCTTTTGAACTTGCTCAGGACTCCATTCAATTGTGACTGGCTTTCGATTAATCGCCCCGCCTTTTCGATCAAACAACTTATATTGCGCACCTTTAACCCAAACGACCTCATTATCCTCGAAGAAGATCACTTTTCGGGTATAGGGCATAATCGCTTGGATGTCGCTTGCAAGAAGCATTTCGCCGTCGCCAACCCCCAACACCAATGGCGGACCATTCTTAAAGGCCACCATGACGTCAGGCTGCGTTTCCCAAACCGCCAACACGGAATAAGCGCCCGTGAGCCGCGGTAGAACCGTCTGAACCGCCACAAGCAAATCTTTCGCTTTTTTCACTTCGCGATTGAGTAAGTGCGCGATCAACTCTGAGTCGGTCTCGGATTCAAAAATGCAGCCTTCTTTAATAAGCTGCTCTTTTAATTCGTAAAAATTTTCGATGATTCCATTATGAACGACGCTAATGCCTTCGACGCAGTGAGGGTGGGCATTGCGCTCGGACGGTTTGCCATGCGTCGCCCAGCGCGTGTGACCGATACCCATGCGGCCATCAAAAGTTTCTTGTGCTAGTTTATTTTCAAGGTTAATCAGCTTTCCCTCAGCACGGACGCGCTTAAAATGGCCGCCGTCTAAAATCGCGACTCCCGCACTATCATAACCTCGATATTCAAGGGACCTTAGCCCCTTGATAATGACTTCTTTAGGCGGCCTGGGACCAAAGTAGCCGACGATTCCACACATAAGGAATCACTCCTTGGGTTCAGGTTTCTTAGGGTTGTAGTTCTCTCTGATGACTTGGGGCGCGCGTGTCACCGCGAGCGCGTGTGCGGGAACATTTTTTGTAATCGTCGAACCGCTACCAATCACAGCGTGGTCGCCAATTTTTACCGGCGCGATAAATTGCGTGTCACTTCCGACGAAAACATTATTACCGATCGTGGTTTGATACTTCTGATGGTTGACCGCATAGTTGCAAGTGATCGTGCCACAACCAATGTTCGTATCCGTTCCCACAGTTGCGTCACCAATGTAAGTCAGATGCGACGCTTTCGAGCGATCACCGAACTTCACTTTTTTCATCTCTACGAAGTTGCCGATTTTGCACTCTTGCCCAAGAACAGTGCCAGGCCGTAAATTCGCGTACGGTCCAACATGCGTAAGTGGTCCAACAACCGCCTGATCCATGTATGTGCCCGCCTTGATCACGGCGCCATCAGCGATTTCCGAATCCGTGATCACGCAACCAGGTTCGACCGCAACCATTTTACCAAGCTTCGTTGCTTTCCTTAAAAACACATTCGGGAAAAGAACCGAGCCTTCCCCTACTTCGACACTCGATTCCACATATGTGTGGTCGGGATCCATTACAATTACGCCAGCTTCCATCATCGCCTGTGCCTTACGACGAAAAGTGATCTTCGTCGCATGCGCCAACTCTGCTTGGTTGTTCACGCCCTGCGCGACATGGGGAGGCGCGGAGATGGTTTCCACTTTGCTGCCGTCTTCAACGGCAAGCGCAATGATATCCGTTAGATAAAACTCGCCCTGCGCATTGTGCGGCTGAATCCGGGGCAACATGTCCGTTAAAATTTCTGAGCGAAGTACATAAATGCCGGTGTTGATCTCTTTGATTTTGCGCGACTCGTGGCTTGCGTCTTTGGCTTCAACAATCGCCCAGATTTTTCCCTGATTGCGCACCACACGCCCGTAGCTTCCGGGATCCTCAAGAATCGTCGTGACGATTCCAATATGGGCAGAGCTCGCCATGAACTCGTTAATGATTTTTTGAATATCACCGACTTCGATTAAAGGATGATCGCCGTTTAAAATAATAACGACACCAGAGAGAGAGTCGGGTTGTGCTGCCCGCACTGCGTCAGCCGTGCCAAGCTGATTGTGTTGTCGAAAACACACAGCACCAAGCGGTTCTACGACTTCTCTAACCATAGCTTCACCATGGCCAAGGACTAAGCGAACTTCCGCGGCCCCACTGGCCTTCACCATCTCAACAATTCGCTGAATCATGGGAACACCGGCCACGGGATGCAGGACCTTGGGCAAGGGAGACTTCATCCGAGTGCCTTTTCCGGCAGCCAGAACAATAGCTGAAAATGGCGACTTAACCATGTGATCGGTTTTGGCCTACACTAGAAGAAAGGTCAAGAAAGGACACACCCTCGTTATGCCGATCCACCATCTGCCAAATTGGGCAACATCTCGGGGTAAGCGCCCGATTGCTCTTTATCATTCCGACGGACTCGAGTGGAATAACGCCTCTCGCCCATTGGTGCTTATTGGAGGCGTGCATGGTGACGAACCAGAGGGAGTGGAGCTGGCTGAATCGACTTTGCGTTGGCTTCAGTCCGAGCCAAAATCCGTGAATGTGCCGTGGATTTTAATTCCTTGCTTGAATCCTGATGGTTACGTCAGCGGTCAGCGCACAAACGGCGCCGGCGTAGATCTCAATAGAAATTATCCGGCAAAAAGTTGGACGCCGGAAGCGAAGGGGCCGCGCTATAACCCAGGTCCCCATAAAGGTAGTGAGCCAGAAGTGAAGGCGATGGTTCAGTTGATTGAAACTTTCGCGCCCCGGCTAATCATTCACTGCCATTCGTGGAACCCATGCATTGTATTTACGGGTGAGCCCGCGCGCAAAGACGCTGAGCGCTTAGTGCAAGCCAGTGGCTATCCGCTACAAGCAACCATTGGTTATGATACGCCCGGAAGTCTTAGTCAGTATGGTTGGTTTGATTTAAAAATTCCCATCATCTGCATCGAAGAACAAGAGCACATAGAGTTAAAAAAAGTTTGGCCGCATTTTGAGACTGCCATTAAGGCGATTTTTTCGGATTCTTCCGGGCGTGAGGAAAAAGCATGAACTCTACTGTTCTACTAGTGAACGCACCAAGCAATTGGCGCGACGACATAGGCGCCGACAAAGCCGCAGGTGCGAAAAAAGCTGAAGAGGTGCTTAGCTCCCGAGCTTACGCTTGCGTTGCAATCTTCACGAAAGCCCAAAGGGATCAAGACATTTCCTCGTTGCTTGAACTCATTGGCAGCTTAGCCCAAAGTCCAAAAACGGTTTTGATTGTCGATCCATATCAAAAACAAGAACTCGCCCGATGGCTACGAATCTCCACGCCATTTCGTGTTGTGCTTGAGCAAAACTTAAGCGACCTCGTCACTTCACTCCAGGCTGCGATCGAACGACATCATCTGGAAAGCCAGGAAAATGATCGACTTCAGTTAGTGCAGGACCAAAACACCAAGCTGCGCACGCTAAACTTCGAGTTAGAGTCGCGAGTGGAGAAACGGCAGAAGTCGTTGGAGCGCGCGAGGTCGCGTCTTATTGTGACCAATCGGAAAATCGAAACTCTTCACGCCGCAACGCTTGCGATTCATAAAGCGCGCTCTATCGGTGAATTGGAAAATTCGCTGACCGATGCTTTGCAGCTGCACCTAGGTGTGACGGCGACG
Organism: Pseudobdellovibrionaceae bacterium; assembly: GCA_043720065.1. Lineage (GTDB taxonomy): Bacteria > Bdellovibrionota > Bdellovibrionia > Bdellovibrionales > UBA1609 > JAIBAM01. Next base: position 5,687 of record JAYSTF010000161.1, read on the forward strand.
CGCATTCGATTTCAATCGCAAAGCGTGCTCACCACCAGCATGGCCGGAAACGCTTTCCATGAACCACTGGTTTTAAGCGGCACGACAATTGGCGAGTTAATTATTCTAAAACCGAATTCTTTGCGCTTCACGGAAGATGAGATCGATTTGCTCCATCAGATTGCCCATGCCGTTGCGCTTGGCGTAGACCGGCTTTCCAAGCTCGAACAGGCCGAGGTGCTGAAACAGCAGTGGCAGACCACCTTTGATTCTATTTCTGAGCCTTTATGCCTGACAGACGCGCAATTTAAAATTTTGCGCACGAACCGAACTTTCGCGACTTCAGTGAACATGGAGTATCGCGACCTCATCGGCCAAAATTGTTTTGAGAAATTCTTTGATCTAAAAAGTGCGGAAGAATTCTTTGCACTTGGTCCGACGTTTAAAGTTCGCCGCAATCGCTGGGATGGTCATAACTCTAGAAGTTTTGACGTCGCTGTTCAGCCGCTGAAATTTGAGTCCTTTGATGGCGAAGTGGTTCTTGTGTTCTTCCGCGATATTACAAGCCGCCTGCAACTTGAGCGTCAGATATTAGAGTCTTCAAAAATGGCGGAGCTGGGACTAATTGGGTCTAGTATCGCACATGAACTTAATAATCCGCTCGGCGGAATGCTCTCATTCATTCAACTCATTCGCATGGATCTTAAAGGCAAAGAGCCATATCATGACGACATTTTAGAAATGGAAAAAGCCGCAAATCGCTGCCGCGATATTGTTCAACATTTGCTCGGCTTCGCGCGCAAAGGCGATATCTCCGACCGAAGAGTTGTGGATCTTCGCGACGTTCTTAACCAGGCCTTGAGAATCACGGACCTTCAGACAAGATCTCAGGGGATTGAAATGAAAATCGAAATGCCGGAGGAGAGCATGCCTCTCACCGCGCAGTCGAACCAGCTTTCACAAGCTTTATGCAACCTTGTACAGAACGCTGCCGAGGCTGTTCTTGAAAAACGCCGCGCCAATGCCCGGGCCGAAGGTCGCATTACAATCCGGTTAGTGCCGCAAAAGGAAAATTATTCGATGGAGATCATCGACACCGGCGTCGGAATTCCACCAGAGGTCCAGGCAAAAATTTTTAATCCGCTCTTCAGCACCAAAGGTACAAATCTAAACGCGGGGTTAGGTCTCACGATCGCTTACCGAATTATTTCTGAACATGGTGGAAATCTGGAAATCTCGTCCCAGCCTGGAGTCGGGACGACGGCAAAACTTGCTTTCCCACGTCCAGATTTGGTCACTAGCCCCCAAATTTTTGACTCAAAAATTTGACAGCGTCAAAGGCGCTTTCGTAAACTTTGACTATAGCGGTACGTCATCTCGAATGCTCACCCCGTTATTTCCAGGATGGAAATTAAATCGAACCACGGAAGGATCTAGATGCAATCGCCCAGAGTTCTGATAGTCGACGACGAAGCAGGACTAAGAACTGCTTTGTTTCGCGCTCTCGACCGTAAGGGTTTTCAAGTCATTACCGCTTCCTCTAAAAAAGAGGCCGAGACGATCAGTCAGTCGGACAAGCCGCTAGACCTCGCCCTTGTCGATCTTCGCCTTCCCGACGGCGACGGTTTAGAGTTAATGACTCATCTCAAAAGCATTCACCGCAACTGCCAAGTCATCATCTTGACTGGATTCGGTAGCATCGAGAAAGCGGTTGAGGCCACACAACGAGGCGCCTTTCACTTTGTCACTAAGCCTTTTAATCTTGATGCCATACTGACATTGATCGAGCGCGCGTTGTCGCAATCAAGTCTTGAAAAAGAAAATCACCAGCTTAGAACCGCTCTTCACAAAAAATATCAGTTCGATAATATCGTTGGCCAAAGTGATGCGATTGCACACGTACTGGAAATGATCGAGCGGGTTGCAGACTCAGATTCGACGGTTCTGGTCATGGGCGAAAGCGGCACCGGAAAAGAGTTGGTGGCAAAAGCTGTTCACTATAACTCTCCCCGCGCGACCAAGCCTTTCATTCCTATTAATTGCGGCGCAATCCCCGCTGACTTATTGGAGAGCGAACTCTTTGGTCATGTTAGGGGAGCATTTACTGGCGCGATCGCAAACCGTGTCGGCCGTTTTGAAATGGCCGAAGGTGGAACTTTATTCCTCGATGAAATCGGCGATATGAGTCCGGCCCTTCAGGTAAAACTCCTTCGCGTTCTCCAAGAGCGAAGATTCGAGCCCGTTGGCAGTGGCAAAACCGTGAACATTAACGTTCGTGTGATCGCCGCGACCAACGTGGATCTTGATCTCGCTGTTGAAGACGGCCGCTTCCGTGAGGATCTTTACTACCGACTGAACGTGATTCCTCTCAAAATTCCTCCGCTTCGTGAGCGTAAATCTGACATCCCTCTTTTACTCCACCATTTCATCGAGAGTTTCAACCGCCTCCGGGGCCGTGGTCTAACCGGGGTCACACCAGACGCGATGGCAATGCTTGTCGGCTACGCCTGGCCCGGCAATATTCGTGAACTTGAAAATCTGGTTGAGCGTGTTGCGATCCTGAAAGGCTCAGGCCTCATCGACGTCCTCGATCTTCCGGAGCGGTACACTCGCACACCTGTTACCACAGACGGCAGCGTCGACATTCCTGAATCTGGTATGGACTTTAATTCCGCCGTCGACGCTTACGAGAACGCGCTTATCATGCGCGCTCTTGAGAAGACCGGCTGGAACCGGAACCAAGCCGCTCTGCTTTTAAAGCTTAATCGCACGACACTCGTTGAGAAGATTAAGAAAAAAGGCCTCCGCCCACCAGACTCCGCAGAGATCGATATTTAACTTTTAATACGAGCCGCAAGCCAACCCCCTCCGTTCCCCGGGTATCGGTCACATCATGTGCAAGGTGCCCCTCAAAACGCGTGACGTGAAGTAGGGGGACGGATTACAAAGATCTTTATGAAATGCCAATGCGGTTCAACCAAGACATTTGACGAGTGCTGCGGTCCTTATCTCTCCGGCGAAACTTTCCCACCGACAGCTGAAGCATTGATGAGGTCTCGTTACACGGCCTACACTCGTGGTGATATCGACTACATCCGCAAGACTACATTTTTAAAATCGAAAACAGAGTTTGATTCGGCCGGGACGAAAAAGTGGGCTGAAGAAGCCGATTGGAAGGGCTTACAAATTGTCAGCACCGACCAAGGGGGCGAGAATGACAAAAAAGGCGTGGTGGAGTTTATCGCGACTTATGTTCGCGACGGTGAGGCCATCGACCATCACGAAGTTTCCCAGTTTCGCAAAAACGAAAAGGGCCATTGGATTTTCTTGGATGGCGATGCGCACACGCACAAAGGCGGTGAAGGCCACCACCATCATCACCCAAAAATCGAAACCGTTAAGCGCGGGGCCCCAAAGGTCAGCCGTAACGATCCTTGCCCTTGCGGCAGCGGCAAAAAATTTAAAAAGTGCTGCGGCAAAACCGCCTGATTCAACTCCAAAGTATTTCCCACTCGGCGTTTGAAAGTCCTCGTAGCCGTGAAGCGCGGTATGGAATTTTCCCCGTCGCCTCTTTTTCATTGAGCTGAATATAGTTTCTAAGCGTCCTATACGCCCGATACCCCCGGACCACCCTCGAAAACGGCCTATACCGCCAAAGCCTCTTCCCCAATCTCGCTGGGGTATCGGTCACCACGGTAAGCACCCCCTCCTTTTCAAATCTTTGCGCGATCTGTCCTGCATACACTCGGAAGAAACTTTGGTAGTTCGATCTGCGGCTAGTGCGAAGATTGAGATGGATGTGATCCGCTTGCACAGAAATCTGCTCAATCTTGACGAAAAATTTCTTGGAGTATTTTTCTAAAATTTGATGGATGAGCAAGAATCGCCTAGGAGTTCGGAGTCCACCTCGAACCCGCTCTTTGTTGGCCTTTAGAACGAGATGCAGTGGCTCCCTGGGAGAAAGTGGCCGCGCACCGCGACCATCTCGCTTTTGCCTAAGCGTACCACCGTACGATAGTGGATCTGGCCCATAACTCTGCTTTCCAAAGGAAATCTTCTTCATCGCCTGCCTCCCGGTGACCGATACCCAGGCCGGGGGTGGTGCAAGGTCGGGGATATTGGAGGGAGCGCGTAGAATGACAACGCCGGCACTCGCGGTCCGACGAACCGGACACGAAATCGCTCCCAACCGGACCGTCGGGGTATCGGTCACCACACGGTGTGTGACCGATACCCCAGCAGCGGGCAGGCGCGGGGCGGGAAAGCCGCTACAGGTACGGATCTGCTGCTGCCGGTTACGTTGGCCGCAGTCCAACTTGCGTGTAACCTGTCGAATGACTTGACGCAACCAACGGATTGAACACTGCGCTAGCAGTTAGATACAGGCCCCGAGTCCCGCGCAGCACAAGGCCTTGGTCTAGACATTGCTCCACTAGTTAGCAACGGCCGCTGTGGGGAGATGTCTTAGAATGAGACGCAAAAGCAAAGTTAACCTAGCTCTCCGAATTAGCCTAGCAATCGCCGTCACCTTGGCTTCCTGCCCCTCTCTCGCTTCGGTCCCTCAAAGAATACAAATGACTACTATGGAGCTCGCTGGGATCAATACATCAGCTGAGTTCATCGTTCATAACGGTCATTCTTCGGAATTAGATCTGTCTTATATATCGCACCTGACTTCAATGGCCCGCAAAGACCTTAAGATGAGCGTGGCCGATGTGATTCCCACAAACATGAAATCCACTGAATCTGAGTCAAAAATCGCCCGCCAAATTATCGGGCACTCTCTGATTCGCTGGTTTGAGACGAGTTCCTGGTCCCGCGGCAATATCGGCGAGGCGCTTCGGGCCCTAGAAGCTCCGCTTGCGGCGGAAGTCACTATGAAGGATAAGTCAGGATATGCGCATAAAGTGAACATGAATGTGAAAGCCACCCGCGCGATTGCTTCCATCGATTATACGGGTTGGGTCGACGCTTCAGTCGCCTACCAAATCACTTCGCGCACTCTTGGTTTTGAAGTTTCAAAAGCGACGGCAAAAGGCCAACGAGTAATGTTCATCGCGAGCACTCAGCCGGAAGAAACGCGCCAAATCGTCGGCTACCAGATCGATTGGTAAAATCCTAATTCTCGCAAGGCATTGACGCCTTTAAAAATCACACTTACTCTTAAAGTCAGCAGCAGGTAATACACCAGTGACGCCAATGATTACTGTCATCATAAACGGCTCCGCCAAATCCGCTTCGCTCAGTGGTTGCATTGATTCACTCCTTAATCAAAAACGCGTCAGCTGGATCCAGCAGATTTTAGTTTTTGGGCCTACCAAAAGCTCGGCTTGTATCAATGCCATTCAAGACCGCCAGAAAAAAACAAACGGGCTCGTCCATGCGGTTGAAGATCTCGCCGCCGCTGTTTTCAGCATAAGGTCTCCGTGGGTTGCATTTATCGCCGCTGACGGAATTGCCCCGCAGGATTGGCTTGAAAAACTTCATCTCGGGATTCGAGCGGCACAAAACCGCAATCCCCTGATTGTCGCAGCTGGTGGAGCAACTCGTCTTGTGGACATCGGTGGCTTTAGTCAATCCCTCAATATCCTTTTAGATTCTCCTTTTGCTCATATTCATAGCCCTCTTTGGTGGCGACCAGAGGCTACGACACAGGCTGATTTTTTAAGTTTCAAAAATTCTATTTATGCGACCGCTAATCTGCAGCGCACGTTCGCTCAAATTCCGCTTGAGCCGCTGAATTCCTTAGCCGCGCGCACGGGTCTTCACTTAAAGGATAACGGATCGGTGGCGGTCCTCATGCCAGAACCCGTAATCATGCGTAGAGAATTAGCAATTCCCTCTGTGTGGTTAAATATTTGGCGCGATATGGGTCGCGCCCAAGAGAACTTGGATCGGGCCATGCTACCATCCTGGACAGCCCCAACGTTGATGGCGTACACGATTGGCGCGATCGTGCTCCTCTCTTTAGCTGCTCTCCCTTTTAGCACTTGGTTTTCGTCAATTCTGTGGTGCTACGTACTTCTTTTGCTAAATGCTTCAGCCTACGCTGCCTTCAAAGTGCATGAGGGCAAAAGAAGTTTAAGTGTTTTTGGTTGGATGGTTGTTAGCCAAATAAATTTCACCGCCATGTATTGGGGCGCGCGCCTAAATTATTGGCAGACCCTGTTTAGGAATTCGGAGTACACGAAAAAATCAATTACTGTTTCGAACCGATATCGTGCCTTAGTTGCATTCCAGGCCAGGAGACTTTGGCTGCTTGCGCGTACGCATTCTTCAAAGCTTCTGGAAGGGAATTTCCAATCCCCACCGCGTTTAGAACCCGTCCTCCCGCAGTCGTCCACTGCCCATCAGGGGATTGATTCGTCCCCGCGTGCAGAAAATAGCTCGATGCGGTTTGATATCCAATCTCGCCCTGAATCGGAACACCTTTTTGCGGTTGATCAGGGTAACCAGGGGCCGCCATTACCACGCAGGCTAGACTCAACGGACGCCACGAAAGATTCGGCAACTCCCCCTTCGCCACCGCCAGCATAGTCAGGCCCCAATCCCCTTCCATCAAAGGCAGAATCGTTTGCGTTTCGGGATCACCAAAGCGCACATTATATTCCAGCACCGTTGGTCCCTCAGGCGTTATCATCACTCCAACAAACAAAACCCCGCGGAACAATAGTCCCATGGCTTTTAGCTGATCAACACTTGGTTTTAAGATTCGCGCGTGAATCTGGTCATGCAGAGCAGCGTCCAAATTAAGAGGAGCAACTGTTCCCATCCCGCCGGTGTTAGGGCCTTCATCGTTATCCCTAAGCCGTTTATGATCCTGTGCTAGCACCATCGGTTGGTACTCATCACCATTGGTTAGAATCAGATAGGAAAGTTCCCAACCTTCTTGAAACTGTTCGAGAGCTGCTCTCTCGCCAGCTGAGCCCAAAACTTTTTCTTCAAAAAGAGCTCGCGCCGCTGCACCAAGTTCCGCGCGATCTTTGCAAATGTAAACGCCCTTGCCCGCCGCAAGTCCATCCGCTTTTAAAACAAAAGGCGGCGTAAATTTATCGGCAGCCTTAAGCGTTTCATCAACACTAGAGACTTCAACATATGCGGCCGTCGGAACGCCTGCCTGAACCATGAATTCTTTGGCGAAGATTTTGCTGGCCTCTAATCGTGCGGCCGCTTGTGAGGGGCCGAATACATGCATTCCAACCGCGCGCAAATCATCCGCTAATCCATTTGCCAGAGGCACTTCCGGACCAATCACTACAAGATCAAAAGATAAGCGGCTACAAAGTTCCAACACTTTTGCGCTTTCCACTTGGTCCATTGGATGACACAAAACTTCCTGCGCGATCCCCGGATTGCCTGGCGTACAGTGGACTTCACTCACCGATGGCGCAGATTTAAGAGCCTTTACTAAAGCATGTTCCCGGCCACCTTGGCCGATGACTAAAATTCGTAAATTCATCGGAGTCAGGATGTAGTTCACGAACTATTCAGAGTCAATTGACGCCCCCCGGGATTCCTGTACGCTAATCTCCAATGGCTGGGCGCGATTCCTTACTGAAATTAAATGATAAAACCGTGGCGGTGGTGGGCGAATTTTCCTCCATGACCCATACGATTTTAGCCACTCTGACCGAACAAGGTGCCGATGTAGCCTTGCTGGGAAAGGAAACGCCCGAAGCTCGCCGGGTCTGCGAACACATTAATGACCAAAGAGAGATTTACCCGCATTACGGCCGCGCTGGTGTAATTTCAGCTGATCTGACAAACGCCAAAGATGCGGGCGACATGATCGCGCGTGTTGTGCATTCGTTTGGGCGTTTAGATGCCTTAGTCGACACTTTGCCATGTACTCGCCCTGATTTTGTCTTGAGCGCCGCCCTCGTGCAGGAAAGCCTGAAATTTCTCACCTCAAGGCCACGCAGCCGACTGATATGGCTCACTCATCACCGCCAACTTCAGGATCTCTCTTATGCCGCAGAACTAAAGGCATTACGTGCACAAATGGCGGAAGCCTTTGGGCCAAAAAACCTCACTGCCAATGAGTTAGTTATTGGAGTATCAGAGGAGTACTTACTCCGCCGAATTCCCAAAGGTCCGTCTATGAAATATGCTTTGGAAGATTTAAAAAAACAAATTCCACACGCTCGTTTGCTTGATCCAAGTGAAATCGCGGCATGGGTGATGTTTATGGCAAGCCCATTAAGTCAGGCCGTTAACGGGCAGACTTTGTACGTTGATCACGGGCTCGCCTGTAATTAGGACCGAAACTTATTTGCGCCAGACTTTAAACTCCACGCGGCGATTTTTTTGTCGGCCTTGGTAGTTACCGTTGTCGGCGATTGGTTTTTCTTCGCCGTAGCCTTTGGCCTCGATCTTAGCAGCAGGAACTTTGTGCTTCGCAATTAAATGGTTGCGCACGAAAATCGCACGGCGCTGACTTAGATCCAAGTTGTATGGTGCAGAGCCAACGGAATCTGTGTGGCCTTCGATTTCTAACCGCTGGAAGCCGTCGCCGGCGATCTTTTTGTAAGACACATCAAACTTTTCCAACCGTGCGGGAATAATTTCGTCCGAGTTTGGCGCAAAGAGCAAATGCAAATCAACGGTGTAAACTTCCGGACCGTTATCAAATGCGCCCTTGAAGCTTTCAAACACGCTCGTGTCGCAAATCGGTCCCATCGCCCAGTTCAGGCCGGCATAGACCCGCCAGTCGGGCCCACCCATCGATGAATCGATTTGCGTGGCGCCGCCAAAATGAACCGCCATGCTTTCAGAGTAATCATATTTTATTCCGACAAGGCCTTCCAAATTGTTTAAGTTACGATCTGTCTCATCATCAATTCGCCTGGCGGCGCGACTGCCGTAAAGCTCAAAGATCACTTTCGTATCTTTTTCGGGAATTAAGTAACTAGCCGCAGCCGAATAAATGTACTGATCATCCATAGGCACAAACGGAACTCCGGGAACAACGTCCCCCGGATTACGATCTCGATAACCTAAGTTGAGTGCAATAGCCCATTTGGTATTGATCGTGGTATCCGCCGCCAGTTCGTAATTCCAAGTTAAGCCCGCGTCATCGCCTGTGAATGGATTATTCTTAATCAAGTTTTTGTTTAACGAAAGAATCGCCGCAAGTCCCCGACTCTGATCGCCATAGAGGTGGTACTTGGTATTGGCTTTGAATTCAGTGATTCCTTTTTTCTTGAACGACGAAACGTAAGTGTCGTTATCAAGAGACTGAGCCAGAACGGCCGGGACATTAAAACCAATATCCCAATTGTCCGTTAGACCAATTCCAATGCTGACATCAGCGCCAAGAACTTTATCTTTGCGCTGCTGACCTTTTGCCAACGCTGGGTTTAGAGTCTGCGAATAAGTTAGGTTGTTTGCGGCGTAGTTTAAAAAGACGCCCATATTGATGAAGCAGGGTCTTAGAGTCTCTGACGAATGTACCGTCACAAAGTCCAGTCCACTCGTGGTGGGGTTGAAGTTTTGGTAATCGGTACCGCAAACATTCGCGTGCACCGGAGAGGTCAAAATCGCTAGGATAAAAATGCCAATGATGTGTTTCATGCCCTTGATTTTGCTCGAATATTTTACGTTTGTTTATCCATTAGCACCGTCCTAAACAAAATCTAGACTAGCCTTAAATCACGAACAATTTAGCACTCCTTCCCCAAATTGATAGGCTTAAAGGATATGACGTCTTTTAAGATCTTCTTTATTTTGCTTGGTCTCCTCTTCCATCCGTCATTTGCTGCAGCCAAAGGCGGCGCCACCAAAATCCCGTTGCGATTCGGGATTCTCGGGGGCTACCAGGACTTTAAGAACTCGTATGATGCTGATGGCGGAAAGTATTCGCTCTCTGGACCATCGCTCGGATTAGATATCCAGGTACCGTTTGAAGGCGCCCATACCGTCGCCGGTGCAACCGGCTGGGTCGGACTGACAGAAAAATCATCCGTTGAATCAAATACGTTTATGATCGGCGGGCCTTACGTGGGATTCACTTCGACTTACTTCGAAGTCTTTGTCGGAGGCGGTTACAGCTTGTATACAAAAACATTGGAAGGGACAGCGGCGGCTCCCGAAAAGAAAATCGATTTGAGTGCTAGCGCCTCCTGCGGCTTCGCTGGCACCCGCTATTATTTTAATAAGACGGGTCTCCTAGCTCTCGGCGTGACAGGGTACGCATGTTCAGCGAGCAAGTACAAAAAGCAAAGCACAAGCTTGGTAGACGTCGTTACCGAAACCACGAGGTCAGAAAAAGCCACCTCTTCTGGCGTCATGGGCTATTTGCTCATTTCTTTCGGTAAAGTACGAAAATAACCTAGAGAAATTTAGCCCGCTCATCAGCATTCGGAATGCGGCACGTGTCGCGTTTTCCAAATAAAGAGTAGCGATTCCTCGCAACTAATCGGTAAATAAAATTACGTAATCCCCGAGGGAAAATGCGTGCTACGCGTGCGCCATTGGCATGAATACCACCTAAGCTCAAACCAATTTGTAATACTGCGTCTGATTCACGAAACACCTCGCCGTCGCGAACTACCACAATGCTCGCAAGTGCATCCGCCTCGGCGCCAAGTAATTCGTGCGCCGCTTCGCCTTGAAGACTTGCAAAACGTAGGCGGCCTTTGCGATCAAGTTTCACTAAATAGTCGACGAAGCCATTGCAGAGGTTGCAAACGCCATCAAAGAAAACAACCGTCGGGTGAGTCATGGCTTACGGTGCTGTTGTTAGAGGTGGAGGCACGGGCCGCGCGTACTGCCGGAAAGCGGAAGGTGGACGAAGCTCTATCGGTGTCGACTGATCCGGGTAAATCACTTTCGAGGCAAGTGCCTCAACCGCCGCCCCAGCCGCCATTAACAAAGATTCGTCCGCAATGGCTGAAAACTTCACGTCAAGGTCAGCGGTTTGCCTGCGCCAAGGAGTACGAATCTTTTCAGTCAATGGACCCGCGGCGCGAATTGTCAGGCGCGAGCAATTCAATTCCTCAGAAATAAATCGGTCCAACTTCACGGTCCACCCAAGCACGGCTTGCAACAAGGCATGAGCAAGATCAATTTCACGGCTGCTGATGGGTTGCGACGAAGTTCTTGGGTCGCTTTGGAAAAGTCGCCGAAGCTCTTTCCAATCGGATTCGTCATGCGGGTCCGTTTCAAGTATATCCATATTCACTTTAAAGCGCCCCGCGGAATCAACACTCAAAAGCTCTTCCGTCATCAGTTCGGTAAAGCGGCTTTCGCCGTACTCAGCTAACTGCAAAAATTGCCGCTGCCCTAGGCGACCGCGGAACCCGCAAAAAGATGCTAAATTGTGGACTAAAAGTTCAAGTGACTGTGGGAACTCCTGTAGCCAAACCTGCTCCAAGGCACCGTCTTTTTTCGCGACCCAAAGGCCTGAAGCCATACGCGCAAATGGAACATCTAAAACCAAATATGCCGAGTTCGCGACTGGGGACGTCGCATACATTCCTTGCGCAAGCGCTAATTCATCGGCGGCAAGAATTATTTCCGGCAGCTTCTCTGTCGGCTTTACTAGTTGCTCAAGCTCTTCACGGATTTCATTTCGAAAGCGAATTTCTTCGCGCAGGTTAGAGGGGAAAGACAAAATGCTTTCCACCCAACCTTTGTCGGCGGAAAACTGCGTAGCTAAAAAATCAGTCCAGTCCGTGGCCGAACGAGATTGAATTCCAATCACTTGAACATCGTTTAGGCTGTTAAGTCCTGCCTGGTGTAAGCAAAATTGCACAGCTTGTAGTGGGAGTGTGGCCGATCGACCACCACGCCGCTGTTCCACCGCTGCCGCCACCATCTTTTGGTTTTGGAGCAAGACCGCGGCACCGGTGCGCTGACCGAGTGAAAGACCTAGACTAAGGATTGGGGGTCGGGGCAAAGCTTGAATACCTCTTAAAGAATCCATTATATCTCATTTTGAGACGCCCTACGAGAGCTTCGAAAAATAATATAAATAATTGAAATCACTGGGTTTAAAGGCGGCGCGAAGTGATCAGCCGCTCGGCCTGCAAGTACTGATCCGGAGGGACATAAAGGCGATCAATGCACCTAATTTCTTCATATCGTGCAAAGATCTGCGTGCCTTCTTCAAGCGGAGACGGCTTCGACTGGCGGTCATATTCATCGACCACGAAAATCGTGAATGCCCGCTCCTCCGGTGAAGCCGTGTGATACTTACTTAACCTCGTATGCGAGCTTGAATGAATCACTTCAACGCCTTCACTAAGAAGTGCATTCTTCATTTCCAATGGTCTCGTGGTGTTGTCCGAAGAGTGCAGTTCAAAAAGCATTCGATAGGGTTGGCGGTTTGCAATTCGCTTTGCCCACGGATTTTCCACTTGCTCGAGGTGCTGATAAAGCGCGTAGTCCGTGCAACCTATGTATTCCTCAATATCAGCCGGAAGTTTAAAGCTACAGTCAGTGCTCGTCAGATAGCGATAGAGCAGTTCTTCGTAGATAATGCTCTTGTGATGGAAATAAACCATCAGGTGCATGTGGTGCCGAGCGAGCAAAAAATCATCGAAGGTGTAAAGTGCCCGGCGATTCAATGCCAAGTGCACCTGATCATCTACAACGTGAGTGGTAAGATTGGATATCAACCAGTCCAGTTCAACGCGACCGTAATTGGTCCCACAAAAATAAGCGTCGCGCTCAAGATAGTCCATCCGATCAACGTCGAGCTCAGAACTCACGATCTGACTAAGCAGGGTTCTAAAATCAAGCCCGTTGTCCTTAAAAAAATCATCCGGGCAGATCAAAGACTTATCCACCAAACAAGCCACATGAAGCGGCGCCAAAAACGGGAAATGTTTTTTTAGAGTTTCAGTAAGCGATGAATCCGTAATAAATTTGATCGTGTAATCTTCGTGATCCGCCTGCCCGTTCGCGCGCGAAATTCGCCTATGGTCATAAGCTTTAATCTTAAGATCGGAGGCTTGAGGCATCACCTCTTCTGAGGTGTGGCTTAAAGGTCCATGGCCAATGTCATGCAGAAGAGCGGCAAGCCTCGTTGCCGCCCGAAGCCGATCGCGAACTTCGGGTTTAGAAAAATGCCACTTCTTGCAAACGCTATCAAAAGCCTGGCCAGCCAAATGAGCGACACCAATGGAATGAAGAAACCGATTATGCGTAGCGCCGGGAAAGCTGAATTCAGCAAAGCCCAACTGCTTAATGGCGCGCAGGCGCTGATAAGCCCGCGAATCCAGGATGGCGATCTCTCCGTCGCTCAGCTCCATAGTTCCGTGAATGGGGTCCCTGATTTCCATGACTTAAAGCTTTAGCCTCGCCTGGCCTTGGCGTCAAAGTTTCGTTGCGATATGGTCTTCCCATGCAACAATATCTCGATCTACTTCAGACCGTATTAGATAAAGGTGTCGATAAAGAGGACCGCACGGGCACTGGCACGTTGAGCGTTTTTGGCCATCAAATGCGCTTCAACCTTGCCGACGGCTTCCCGCTCATCACGACCAAAAAGCTTCACACCAAATCCATCATTCATGAGCTCCTTTGGTTTTTAAAGGGCGATACAAACATAAAATATTTAACCGACAATGGCGTGCGCATTTGGAATGAGTGGGCCGATGCCAATGGCGATCTCGGCCGCGTGTATGGCGCGCAGTGGAGATCTTGGCAGGCTCCTAACGGGCAAAAGATCGACCAGATCGCAAATGTCGTAAATCAGATTAAAACCAATCCCGATTCCCGTCGGCTTTTGGTGATCGCATTTAATCCCGGCGAGATCGATCAAATGAAACTGCCGCCTTGCCATGCTTTCTTTCAGTTTTATGTGGCAAAGGGAAAGCTCTCCTGCCAGATGTATCAGCGCAGCGCGGATATCTTCTTAGGGGTGCCGTTTAATATCGCAAGCTACGCTCTGCTCACCATGATGATGGCGCAAGTTTGTGATCTTGAGGTCGGTGATTTTGTGCACACTCTTGGTGATGCACATCTTTACCGCAATCATTTGGATCAAGCGAAATTGCAACTTACAAGAGACATTCGCCCACTGCCACAAATGAAAATCAATCCGAAGGTAAAATCCATTTTCGATTTCCACTTCGAAGATTTTGAACTAGTAAACTACGACCCGCATCCACACATCAAAGCCGAAGTGGCGGTCTAAGGTGCCCGTCGACTTTCTGTCCATATTTGC